>CP064974.1:0-370440 GCA_016699385.1 Candidatus Moraniibacteriota bacterium
AGGTGAAAGTGCTGCTATTCGCCCAGTTGCCGAAAAATAGTGTAGGTACTCGCGCCACCCGAGGTGAGTGCGCTCAGAGCTTTCGATGGAGAGGTTTTCGGTCAAAAGTGTCTCAGCGCCGATGGTGAGAGTATTGCTTCCCCAGAATGCCTACGGTTTCCTCCGGAATAGGAATTGGTTGACGATCCAGCGCAACCGAGCCTTGGGTCAGTGAGCGTTGAACTTGTGCGCTTGCGCATCGTACCTCGTGTCTTGTGCAATTACACCGACCGAGATTGGCGACGGCGATCCTGGAGATTTGATTGAGCCATCGAGAGCGTAGTTGGTATTCAAAACCATGCTGGCGATGTTGCTGGAGTTGGAATATTTGGTGACACTCCGGTCGATTCTGAGCTGTCCGCGATATCGCCGTCCGAATCGGTGTGGAAAAAGATAGTGGATGGGCCAGCTGTTCGGTTCCGGGAGAGTAGCGGACGATCCATGCTCCAGGCGCTACTCTTGCGACGCTCGCCATTCGATCCTGGAGCGTGCCGTCGTAGGCAACACGGACGAGCGTACCGTCGCCGATATTCACTTCCATCCGGAAATCGTGATGGGCGTGCCGATGGTCCACTGTGGCGTGACCGAACAATACGTTGGGTGCGCTGTCCCATTTGGCGACGCGAATTGATAGATATCACTTCGCCGAGGCGGAGGATGTCGCGGTAAGGCTCCATTCCATTTCGGTATAATCGTTTCGGTAAAAATATCGACGGCGTCTGCAGGGTTTTCGTCAGTTTTGGATGCGGCCGGGTAATCGAAATCGCTCGTTGATTTTCCGGACGGAGCTGTGAGCTGGGAGGTGGTATTTTCGCTACTAGTGGTGATATTTTGCTGGAAGAAAGAGAAAGAAGAATTTTCGTCATAGGGCGGGATGGTAATCATGTCTGCGCCACTGCTTCTTCCGACGCGGCCATTGCCATGGTTCCCTGGTTTTCGCTTCAGTCTCTGGCTTTGACGATAGGCGAGAGAACACATCGTGGAAGAAGTTGACCGTGCCGATTCCATCCCAGCTACATCGGTATAGTTGGCGTAATCAATGATTTCAGTGGTAATGAAATGCTCAACTTCTCTGCACGGTAGCACCTTGAGTTTGAGCTTCATTTCTTATCAACCTACACTGAGGTTCAGAGATCATCCTTGTGCTTTGGAGTATAAAAATGACTTATAGACTTGGCTTAATATCAACGCCAAAAACCCTGCAAACGCACTACTGCCTCGCTGTCTGGGAGTGCACATGAGGCTTCCACACACGCCTTCTGGCGCGTGGAAGGCGATTTTTGCCCAGGCAGCGTGGGGAGGAGATTCCCGGTATACTGCTGACTGAAAGTTGTGTCCACCCGCTATACCCATATTGGTACCGCCGGTATTGTCGTTTGAGTAAAATGCGACAAGGAGATCCGCCTGCGGTGATGCCGGAAGGCATGGATGGAGCGCGACGCCTCCAGAAAGCGTGGTGCCAGCCAGGTGTTGCTCGAAGCGACCGTTGGAAAGGCATTTGCCGTGAGAACTTTGAGGATAGGTACCGTCGGTCGATTTTTGTATTCGAGTTGGTACTGGCGGTTACGGATCGCCGTGGTCGTGATTGAGGAGCGTCCGGGAGCCTCGTGTTGGTCCTGGTCGAGCGGACAGCCCACATCCTGAAGCTGAAGCCACGAGAAGCGGCGCTTCGCTCCCGTCGTCCGCGCGCCACCGGCTCTTGTTCGATGGATGAACTTCCCGCTTTGAAAGTAGCTTATCATACCCATAGGTAGCGCTCCTGGGTCATTGAAGCTGCGGTAGTAGACTGTGTTCCCGTTGAAGTGAGTGTTTTGCTGTCATGGCGACACCCTTAAGGTGGCTACGTGATCCAAACATCACTCCTGCTCGGTAAATACCAATTCGACCACGCGGATACATTGGGACCATTCATCGATATGTGATGCCGGCTACGGCTACTTCACCTGCCTGACTGGTGGTTCCCGTGGTTCCGCTCGGTGCGGATGTACCACTCGCCGCCGCTTGAGTTGAGGTTGACCAAGTGGAGATGCGTCAAATGGCCCTTTCAATTTCTATAACAAACTGCTGCGTTTTCATCGGATGTCCCGGATCCGGGAGTGATACTTTTGCCCGCCTGTGGCGATTTTGCAGTAGATAGCGCCCTGGTCGACGTTTGTCGCGTCGAGTTACCGCTACTGCTTCCGAGAAGCCCCGATGGTGCGGTGGAGTTTCCGTCGCCCGTAAAATGAGAGTGCACAAAGGAGATTGCCGGCGGTGGCGGCCGAACTCCAAGCATTACTGATTGTGGACGGAAACGCTAGTTTGCTCCGTTTTGTTTGTTTTGGACGATGTCTCCGAAGGCGGCGATGGCGGTTTCTGTTTTGAGCTTGAAGAAATGATAAAAAGAAAACAAAAAACCACACACAAACATTCTGTCTCGTTTTTAGTTTTCTTGGGGTAGGATGAATTTTTTTTGCTAGTGAAACGCGTGTTTGAATAGTTGTTTTGCTCGCTGTAACAAAATCAGGAAGACTTCTCTTCACTGATTATAGCATCGAGCTGGCTTTCTGATTGAGCTTGGAATTCTCAAAACCGCATATTCTTGTTTTGCGGTTTTGGATGATCATTCTTTCGGAGTTAGATTCATCCAGTTGGGTTGCTGAAGGTTGGATGAGAAGGAGGGGTGGAAGGAGTCGAAAGGGGGGAACGGAAGGGTCGGATGGACAGGAGACATGGGACGAAGGGTGAAGGGGACGAAGGGGAATACTGGGTGGAATGGGGGAAATGGGAGTGGAAGGGTAAAGGGGTTTGTCGATAGGGGAATGGTGTTTGCTGGCTGAAGAGGTGGAAGAGGACGAGGGTTGAAGCGGGGAGAACGGGAGGAGTAGATTGTTTCTTTTTCGTTTTCTTCGAATAATGAGGAAGGAGATTATGAGATAGAAGACCGAGGAAGGTGCCGACGGTGATGACGACATTTGGGGATTTGATCCAGAAGCTGGCGATGTGTTGGCAGACTACTTGGCTCTTCTGTCCGTAGGTTGCTTTGAAGGTCGTGGAATTTGCCGATTAGGATATTCCAGAAGCGCGATATCGGGTTTCCCATTGTGTCGAATTTCCGCCGGCTCTCGGGAGGACGCTTTCCTTTTAGGATTTATGTCGAGACGTTCAACGGTGTGTCCGCGCCAATCGGCGATGGCGATATCGCCCGAAGGGCGCAGTGTGGACCGTGCCGGTATTTCGGAGGAAGAGGGTGAAGGCGACGGGCGGCGTCCAGAAGAACCAGGGCGCCGAGAATTCTTCGACGCGCATTTCCTCGCGAATGTCGCCCGGGATGCGCACAAGGAGGAGGCTCCCTGACCATGGTGGAGAGGGCGACCTGCGCCTCTTGGTCTTTGTCTTCGGGAGGTTTGGTGCCGAGGAAGCGACGCCGTAGTGACCGCCCGGCTCGGCGTCGTCCGGCACCTTGATGCGGAAGCGGAATTCGACGACCTGTTCGGGGAGTGCGACTTTGGGGTATAGGAAGGGAGACCCAGTTGGCGATCGAGAAGCGCGAGCTGCTCTCGGCGCCGTCGTCCCGATTTCATACTTGGGTTCGCCACCATCACCGGAAGAAGGTGTGAAGTTTCCCGCGGAGGATAGAGCTCGATCAGGGTTCTTGGTGGGATTGGTAATCTGGATGGTATGCGCCGTTTCTTCGCCAGGCTTCAATGTCATTTCAAATGATGGCGGCGAAAGCGTGAGTCCTTCAGCCGCCACCTCAAACGGAGTCGTTTGAGCCAGTGATATTTTGGCGAAAAAGTAAAATGCTTGCCAAAAAATATGATGATGGCGAATTTTTAAATGATAAATTTCAAATTTCAAAAGAAATTTGAATGATTGAATTTCAAAATTTGTCATTAAAACATATTTTGTAATTTAGATTTTTTCATTTGAAATTATTTTAGAGCAAATACTAAAAAAAGGCTTACGCCCCTCTTTTTGAAAGTAGCGGAGAATATATTCGGCTAAAAGTTCCCGTGCAAATATACGTGATCGTGGTTGAGTAGGCGCCGGCTTGGGTGGTGGCGGCGACGTTTACGATATAGGACACGGTGAAGGTGGTGGAGGCGGTGGCGGCGTTTGCTGTCGCCAGGTTGGTGGTGGTATCAGCGATGAAACGATACTCGTCGGCAGTGTTGTAATCGGAAGCGGGGGCGCCTGTGCCGCCAGAGGGCTCGGCGCCGGTATTGGGGTTGCGTTGTCTTTGAGGTTGATACCCGAACTGCTCGGTGCCGGTCGAGGAAGTGGTCTTGGTTCCCATGGCGTCAATCGTATTTGCGCCGCTCGTCAAGGTGGCGCCGTAGTAGGTGATGGTGTAGCCGCTTGTTGCATTGGTGGCGGCGGCAAGGGTATTGGCGGTGCCGTTATTGAAACCGGTGTTGGAAGAATCGGGATTCAAGACACCACCGGAACAGGTGAGAGACGGTATTTTGCGAGAGCGTGAAGGTGAGATAGGGATCAATGGTGGTTGAAACCACCACCTGATCGTCATCGACGATTGCAGTTGCGATTTGTCCCGTGTCGCCGAAAGTACCGGTAATGGCAATGACATAGTTTGCGGCGGTTGTCGGATTGTCGATTTGAGATCGCCGCCCGGAGGCGTTGGTGCCGATTTCGACGACAACTTTCCATCCGGCGGTGATCGCGGTGCCACCGCTACTCGGATAGGTGAGGGTGAGGACGCGATTCTCGGTGCCAGAAAAGGCGGCGCCCCAGGTTGCGGCACCGGCCGATCCGGCGAGTGTTGCTTCGTTTTCATAGCCGGTCGAGGCGCCGTAGGAGAGAATCGACATCGCCAAAATCAAGACCGGTTGCATCAAAATCCGACGGGAAGGTGACAATAATAGTATCCCGTCACTTCCGCGGCGCCGGTCGGCGATGTGAATCCGGATCGGTGATTGGAAAACTCGTCTTTTTGACGCGACTCTGAGTGTCGGAGAGCGCGGTAAGAGAGGCGGCCTTGGCTTGATTTACGAATACGCCAAGAGAGATAACAAAAACAAGGACGACTGAGAACGCTCCGCCTAGAGCATTTTTCATTTGCGCCCAAACGGGTTTTCGCCTGCGTCTTTTGGAAGGCATAATTTTGTTTTCCAGTGAGACTCTTTTTTTGAATTCTCTATCTCAGAATCCCTTCTATGGGAAATAGTTAAAGTATTTTTGTTTTTTACGAAGGAGTCGAGAGAATTAATGTCAAATACTTAGAGCTCTTCACTTTTCTCATGCTCTCCGCTAGGATGGAAATATGAAAGAACTCTTGCAATCAGCACTCAAAGACGCATTCCAATCACTTTTCGATGAAGGAGGGAAGACTCTTTCGTGTGAAGGGGAACCTTCTTTCGATGTGACATTCCCAAAAGATGACTCGCATGGAGACTATACATCGAACATTGCTCTTTTCGCTTGCGAGGCATTTGAAGCAATCGCCACTTGATATAGCTCACCGTCTTGAAGAGCAGTTGTCCAAGGATAATCGCTTGAGACAATTTACTATTGAAGTTATTTGCTCGGGGTATATCAATTTTTCGGCCACTCCGGAGATGCTTGCGGAATTGTAGCGGAAATATGCGCCAAGAAGAATGAATATGGCGCACAAGAGCTCAATGATCATGGCAAGATTCTTCTGGAATTCATCTCTGCCAACCCGACCGGACCGCTCCATATGGGGAATGCTCGCGGAGGATTCTTTTGGTGATACGCTCTCGCGAATTCTGAAGAAGTGCGGCTATGACGTTTCAACTGAATATTATGTGAATGATGCCGGGGAGCAGGTTGCGAAGCTTGGGCATAGTGTCCTTAAAGATACTGAAGCGGTATATGGTGGTGAGTATATCGATGATCTTGGGAAGAGATGGGCGCGACAGTCGGAACTTCGAGTAGACCGATCCGCGAGTTGTTGGAGCGTGGGCAGGGCGGATTGTTCTGGAAGAATACATTCAGAAAACCGTTTCGGAGCGAATGGGAATATCGTTTGACGATTTTATCTCTGAAAAAAACGATATCGTCGAGGCAGGATATGTCGATCGGGCAATCTCGTTTCTCAAAGAGGAGGGACTGACCCATGAAGAGCAAGGCGCTCTTTGGCTTCGGACGACGGTATGGTGATGATAAAGACCGAGTACTCATAAAAGCAAATGGAGAAAGGACCTATTTTGCGTCGGACTGTGGGTATCTTCTCCACAAAAAGGAACGTGGCTTTGACCGAATCAGCGAGGTCTGGGGTGCTGATCACCATGGGTATGTGGCGAGGTTTCACGCGGCGGCGGAGGCACTTGGCTTTGCCGGGATCGAGTGACGTTTACACTGGTTCAATTGGTACCGCTTGGTAAAGAATGGTCAGAAGTCCGCATGTCCAAGCGCGCTGGGAATATCGTGACGGTAGATGAATTGCTCAATCGGATTGATGTTGATGTGGTGCGATTCTTCTTTCTCATGTATTCCCTGATACACATGAATTTCGATATGGGACTTGCCGAAGAGCGAAGTCAGAAGAACCCGGTCTTCTATGTACAGTATGCTCATGCGCGTATGGCGAGTATTTTCCGGAAAGCCGAAGAAGAACTTGGTATGAATATGCAAGAATTCTCTGTCAATCAAGAAGAAATACACCTTCAGAATTCGAAAGAGATTCTTTTGGTGCGACACTTGGCGAGATTTTCAGAAGTGCTTTGCTCTGCCGTTGGAAACGTCTACTGTGCACCAGCTTCCTCAGTATGCGATTCGTCTCGCCGATCTTTTCCACTCGTTTTACAACGAATGTACGGTTCTTGATTCCGGGAATATGCCCGTGACACGATCACGTCTCGCGCTTGTCGGTGCGACCAAGAATGTGTACTCGCGGAGACGCTTCGATTGATTGGTGTCTCTGTGCCAGAGAGGATGTGAGGCAATTTTCTTGTGGCGCGTTCTTTGACAGTGCTTGGCGCTTTGTTATGCTGACCAAAGTGTCAGTTTTTCTTTTCTTTCTATGTCCACCCCGCTTCATATTTTGAAAACGCAGGTTTAGGTTTGATCCGTTTCGCTCTCATCAGGAGGCGATTATCGAAGCAGTGCTCGCTGGGAGAGATGCCTTTGTGCTCATGCCGACGGGCGGTGGGAAGTCGCTTTGCTATCAGATTCCAGCGCTCCTTTTGCCAAATGTCACTGTGGTTATTTCGCCACTCATCGCGCTGATGAAGGATCAGTGGATGCACTTCCGGGTGGCTGGTGTTGCGGCGGAATATCTCAATTCGTCGCTCTCGCCCGAAGAGCAGGATCGGGTGCTCGCCTCTCTTGTGCGCAGGAAGACGAAGCTCTTGCATATTGCGCCCGAGCGACTTTTGGCGCGTCATCCCTTGTTCCGTTCTTGCAAGAAGTGGGCGTGTCACTTTTTGCGGTTGATGAGGCGCACTGTATCTCGGCATGGGGACATGATTTTCGTCCGGAGTATCGCTTCCTTTCCGACCTCAAGAAATTCTTCTCTGCGACGCCGACGGTCGCGCTCACGGCAACGGCGGACGATTTGACGAGTCAGGATATTGTCGAACGACTCGCGCTCCACTCACCGCTCTTTTTCAAATCGAGCTTTGACCGTCAAATATCCACTATACTATCAACCGAAAGCAAAGATTTTGAGCGATTGATTCGCTATCTTGCAACGCGCCGCAATGATTCCGGTATTGTCTATACGCTGTCACGGAAATCTGCTGACAGTGTGGCAAGGCGACTTACTGAAGCAGGATTCTCGGCGCTATCCTATCATGCAGGGCTCGATGCGAGTGTACGAGACAAACATCAGGGTCGATTTCTCCGCGATGAGACCAAGATTATTGTTGCGACGATTGCTTTTGGTATGGGAATCAACAAGTCCAATGTGCGATTTGTTGTCCATATGGATCTCCCCAAGAATATCGAGCTACTATCAGGAGACGGGGCGTGCTGGCCGGGATGGTCTTCAGAGTGAAGCGCTCCTCTTCTATTCGCCGGCAGATGTGCAGAAGCTCGCACGGTTTGCACTCGTTGATGGGAATGAAGAGCAATCGGTCGTTATGCTCCGCAAGCTCAAACAGCTGGCAGACCTCTGCGAGGCAAATGTGTGCCGACGACATCTCATCTTGCGCTATTTCGGTGAAGTTTTTCCAGAATCATGCGATGCCTGTGATGTGTGTCTCTCCGAACGGACGACATTTGATGGCACGCTTATTGCGCAGAAATTGCTTTCGGCAGTCTTTCGTCTCCATGAGCGAGTTGGTCTTGGCTATACTATAGGACGTGCTTCGCGGATCGAAATCCGAGAAGATCTGCCCTGAGCATCGTGCCATAAAAACTTTGGCGCGGGCACAGACACTTCTCGGGAAGCGTGGTTTCGCTATGCCAAGGATCTCATCGCATTGGGATTCCTGAAGCAAGTGGGCGAACCATACCCGACACTTTCACTGACAGAGAAGAGCGCTGCTGTACTTCGTGGTGAGACACGGGTAATGCTGACCGCTTCAGTGGAAGTCAAAAAGGAAGTAGAGGTAGTCATTCCTGCTCACGAAGCGACACTTCTCGATCAACTCAAAGCGCTTCGTACGGACTATGCGCAGAAAGAAAACGTGCCGCCCTACATTATCTTCTCCGATGCGACACTTCTCGAGCTTGCCACATTTCTTCCATCGGACATATCCGAGCTTGCGAATCTCTGGCTTCGGAGAAGTGAAGACGCGGCGATATGGCAAAGCCTTCCTCAGTGTTGTCGCTACCTATTGTCGAGAACACGGACTGTCATCAAAATGTCGGAGAAAATTTCGGTTCGGTTCTCGCGAAAGATAAGGTGACGCAGAAGTCTGTTTGCCGAGAGACAGGGGTCTCAGCGCGATAGAGACGCACTTTTGGAAAGTTGAGATTTCTCAACTTCGCTCGGAAATGGCTATGGCTTCCGCTCTATCGTTTCAAGCAAAGTATTTTCTCTCGTATTCTGCGGAGGGCGAGTTGTTTCAGAAGATGCGCGTGTGATGATACAATGGTGATATCAAAACCCCCTCTATGAAACTCTCCCTCACATTTCCTCCAGTGGGGCGGCATCGCCGCCGTGCTGCTTGTTGTCGTCGGACTCAAACTACGATTTCGAATCCAAAGCCAGCATGCAGCTCAATGGTTCTGTCGAGAGCTCGCTCTCCCAATCCCTCCGCGGCTACTGGAAACTCGATGACGGCTCCGGCACCAACGCGACCGACAGTAGCGGAAACACGAACACCCTCGCCATGACCGGCTCCCCCGAGTTGGACGACGGGGAATATCGGTCCATACGCTCTCGACTTCTCCGGCTCCGGACAATACCTCTCCGTCGCCGATCCCGCAAGCGGTGTCCTCGACTTTGCCGATGGCGCCGACTTCTCCATCACCGGCTGGTTCAACCGAGACTTTTCACCGCCGATCACGATCGTCGCCAAGAAAACAGATCTAACGACCAATGCCGGCTATGTGCTATGGATAGATAACAATGGAGGAACCGATTACCTCAACTTCGAGATCGCCGATGGAACCGATACCTACAGCGTCGCTTCCTCTACCGACTTCAGCGCGACCGGTTGGCACAACTTTGCCGCCGTCTGGGATGACTCGAACGGCATGTATCTCTATATAGATGGCGGTCTCAACAGTAGCACGACCACATCAACCGCAAGTATCGGCAGTCTCGCCAATACCAATGCCTTCCGTATCGGCGCGGAATCAGATGCGGGCGTTCCCTTTGACGGGAAGCTCCGACGATATTCGCGTCTATGGCTCCGCCCTGAGCGCAAGCGATGTCTTGAAGCTCTACCAAACGACCGCGCCGGCACAGCCGGTCGACACAGGGCTCGTCGGGCACTGGACCTTTGACGGACCGGATATTGCGGGGACGACCGCGATCGATCGGTCAAGTTTGGGAATAATGGAACGATAACGGGAGCGGTACCGACGATCGGGAAATTGGGCCAGGGGATGGGGTTTGATGGGACGGCGTCTACCTCAATCGATGCCGGGTCGGGGAGTTCTCTCGATAATCTGCCTGCCATGACCATAGCTTTCTGGGTGCGCATTGAATCCTTCCCGACCTTAAAGAACTATGTCCTCTCGAAAGATTTGAATTGTTGCGGCGCGTCGGTCGGATGGATAACATCATTCCATTCGTACTACAAAATGTTTGCCCTCGAAGTACAATACGATGGCGGAACGAATTTGAACGCGAGTACACCGGACAATAGTTTCACTAGCAGTGACTTCGGAGTATGGACGCATGTGGCAGTCACTTGGACAGGAGCCAGTCAACATCGGGTATGACCTTCTACAAAAAACGGAGTCAGCTTTGACAACAAGCAATTGGGATGACGGAATAGGGGAGCCGTGCTGATGATAGCGGCTATCCGGTTACAAATTGGCGCCGCCCCAAACTACGAAGGGGAAATGGAATTGACGGCTCCCTCGACGATATACGCCTCTATACCCGCGTCCTCTCGGCGACGGAAGTAGTGAACCTCTATACTCTCCAGGCGGTAGGGTGATAGATGGAACGAGAAGCTTAGATACCTCATTCAATCCATTCAAGCGTGTTCATTTGTAAAAAATAATTTTCTAGCCGTCATCCATACTGCCCCTCAAAATATCGGTCAAGAAGAGAATGTTTCCATCAGTTTTCTTTTCGGTCACTGCCCTTTTTCTGTTCGTCGGTATTTCTTCAAGCGCCGAAGCAACCAAACAAATATGTGCGCCAGGTGCTTCTGGGAGTGGGAGCGATTGGGCGAACGCGTATGCGACATTGCCGAGCGATCTGACCCGCGGCGATACCTACTACATCGCGGATGGGAGTTACGGCAGCTACACCTTCGACGACAACGCCAGCGGTACAACGCCGATCACTATCAAGAAATGCACTGCGAGCGATCAAGGACGGAGACGGGGTACAGTTCGGCTTATTGCGACGGGCAGGCGGTATTTGGGTCATTTATTTTTGCGAGTGACTACTGGATTATTGATGGTGCAACGCGGAATGAAAGTAATTGGGCTGATGGTGGTGCGTACGGTTTCCGCGTATCAACGTTCTCGGCGAACACGTCATTCTCGCCGGGAGTGTGCGCATCTAATCTGACAATGCAGTATGTGAACGCAGGGGGCACGCCCACGGAAACCCGCCGACAGGCGGCGTGGACGCAGCATTTTTATATAGGCGGTTTTGATGAATATTGTCAGAATTGGACGATGTCTCACAACTATGTGCACGACACAATCACAACCTATCATATGAATGGAGTACGGGGCGGGTTGATCGAGTACAGCTATATCGTAAATGGATGGTCAAAAGGAAGCGATCCGCGGTCAAATTTGTATGAGCAATTTTCCATTCGGCATAATATCTTCAAGGATTCCTGTCAGGGGAATCCTGCCGATCCCACAGCTGGTGCTTGTACTGGGACAATTGCCCTTTTTGATGGTTTTACGAAAACTCGGCATACGGGCTAATTCGAAAATCTACGGAAATGTTTTATGGGTAATCAATAGTGCATCTATGCAAGATGCTATCATTGTTATCGGTGGATCAAACGACAATGTTCCGGGAGTGGAAATCTACAATAATACCCTGGCGGGTTTTAAGGAAGGGAATCTCGCTGGCTTGGTCCGAGGTTCGGGTAGCGTATGCCGAAACAATCTGTCATACGATACTGCCGCATCGGTTGCCTATAGTTGCTCGTCATCGTCAAATAACATTCACAGTAATATTTCCCCGTTCGTCAACTACTCAGGAGGAGATTTCCGCCTGTCTGGAGCTACGGCGGCGGGTTATTCTGGGTTCCTACAACGCGGATTTATTGAGCAATACCCGCGGGGCCGACGGGCACCTGGGACATCGGCGCCTACGAGTACACCTCCGGCTCTAGTACCCCGACACCACTTCTCCCACTTCTCCCACCGGCCTCGCCGCAAACGCCACGAGCCAATCGAGCATCACCGTCTCCTGACCGCCTCGACCGATCCGATAGTCGCGGGACAGACCACCTCAGGTATTTCCAATTACATCGTCGAGCGCTGCCAAGGCTCCGGTTGTTCCACCTTCACCCAAGTCGGCACTCCGACCACCTCTCCCTTCGTCGACTCCGGCCTCACGCCAAACACCTTTTACAACTACTCACGTCCGCGCTGACCGATGCCCGGGAATCTCTCCGGCTGGTCCAATGTGGTCGGTGCCACCACGCAGTCGGGCGGAGTCAATTATTACATCCGTGACGGAGGCACATCCTCAACCTGTACCGACTGGACGAATGCCTGTGGATTCGCTTCCCGTCGACTCTGGTGCGCGGGGCAACCTACTATATCGCGGATGGGAGTTACGGCAGCTACACCTTCGACGACGACGCGAGCGGTACGACACCGATTACAATCAAGAAATGCATTGCGAGCGATCACGGGACGGGGACGGGATACAGTGCGGACTATTGCGACGGGCAGGCGGTATTTGGCGGTCTGTATTTGCTCTCGCCCTTACTATGTCATCGACGGCGCCACGCGAAAATGAAAGTAACTGGAAGGACGCCGGGGCTTATGGCATTAGAGCGACTGAAGTTCGGGCGTCTCGGCTCGATGGAGGACATTTCCCATCAGGTGAATGCTCGGCGGATAATCTGTCGTTCAGCTATTTGCACGTCGGCAATACGGGACTACTTATGCCACATACACCGGGTCGAGATCTTTTTATCTAGGCGGGTTTGGGGCGGTGCGCTAGCCTGCCAAAAATTGGTCGATCTCTCGGGTACTTATTCAGAACACGCTGGAGTTGCAGTGCGCTGGCGGCGAAGGGCTTCTTGTTGAGAAAAGCTGTTTTACAAAGGTTGGTCCAAGGAAGCAATAGGGGGCAAGTGCATTGCAAGGATGCGATTGTTCGATGGAATATTTTTGAGGATTCATGTCACAATCCGCAAGAGGGCTATGCTTGTACTGGTGAAATTGCTGCTTGGGATGGAAATGCCAACTCAATGGATGCGTGGCAATCTATGGTAATGTCTTCTACAAGACAGGGCAAGACACTTATCTCAATACAGACGCTGTTGTGATGATTGGAGATACGGTTGGTCCTGGGCCGACATTAATAATTCCGTTGCATACGACAATACTATTGCAGGAATTAAGGTTGGTTATAATTCGAGCATCCACTAAACGGTGGCACAGGCAATGTCTGTCGCAATAATCTCTGGTATGATACCAAGACCAGTGGTTGTTCCGCGAATACTTCTAGCAATAATATCCTAGCTACTAGCAATCCGTTTGTTAATTATCCGGGCGGCGATTTGCGATTGTCCGGTACCACGGCGGCGGGTTATTCTCTGGGTTCACCCTACAACGCGGATTTATTGGGCAGCACCCGCGGTGCCGACGGCACCTGGGACATCGGCGCCTACGAGTACACCTCCGGCTCTAGTACCCCTGACACCACTTCTCCCACGTCTCCCATTTTACAACTATCATGTCCGCGCAACCGATGCCGCCGGGAATCTCTCCGGCTGGAGCAATGTGGTCGGCGCCACCACACAAGCTCCTGATACGCAAGCGCCCACAGCTCCGAGTAATCTCCAAACCTCCGTCGTCTCATCCTCCAGCATCAACCTCGCCTGGACGGCAAGCACAGACAATGTCGCCGTCACCAATTACACCGTCGAACGCTGCTCCGGAACTTCCTGCACCACCTTCACCCAAATCGCCACTCCAACGACCAACTCCTACTCCGACGCCGGTCTTACGGGAACGACGACCTACCGCTACCGAGTCCTCGCAACCGATGCCGCCAACAACACTTCCCCCTACTCAAATATTGCTTCCGCCACGACCCCCGAGACACCTCCCGTCTCCCAGTATCTCCAGGCGGGCTACAACTTTGCCGAAGGCACCGGCACCACGACCCAAGACATCTCCGGTCACAATCACACCGGTACTCTCTCCAATACCACCTGGTCGACGAGCGGCAAATACGGAAACGCTCTCGACTTTAACGGAACGAGCAGCTCTGTCGGTATTGGAAACTGGAACATTCCCGGAAGCGCCATCACCCTAAGCGCCTGGGTACGGGCGGACGACTGGAAGACGGACGATGTCCGCATCCTCTCCAAAGCAACCGACAGTACCGAACAGGGACATACCTGGATGCTCTCCGATTCCAATAGTCTCCTCCGCTTCCGCCTCAAAACCGGTGGCACAACCACAACCCTCGTTGCAACGAGCGGCACTCTCCAAACAAATGTCTGGACTCATGTCGCCGCGGTCTATGACGGAAGCACGATGACACTCTACAAAGACGGACTCGAAGTCGGAAGCCAAGCCAAAACCGGCACCATCGATCAAAACACCGCCAACATTTCAATCGGAGCAAACCCGAAGGCTCCAACTCCTTTGACGGTACGATAGACGATGTCCGCATCTACAACAAGGCGCTCACGCAACAAGAAATCCAAACCGATATGAATACCCCGCTCACCCAAGGAGGAAGCGGAACCCAAGTTTGCAACACCGTGACGACCGCGAACTTCTCCGATGCCGCTTACAACAGTTACGGCGCGCCTTTCGATGCGTTTCAAACGAGTACGAATCTGATGAATGCACTGTGCACCAGCGCCGACACGCATACCATCACGTTCACGACCGGAGTAACGGAGACACCGCGAGAATCGTCTACACCAAAGGCTACTGGTACGATGCAATAGGAAGCGCCTGGCGACAATACACCGGCACCTGCACGGGAGCGCTCAATGGCGAGTGGTGCCAAGGCTCCGTCTCCGCGACGATCACGGATGCCAATGTCTCCACTTCCGGGACGGGCTCACCCACCTACCTGGTCGGGATGACCTGCAGTGTGCAGGGAGGTGGGTGGAAGTGTGGGTGTAGAGATACGACGTGCGCGAATTTTTCGTGGCAGATACAGGGAGCGGGGATGTAGAAACGAAGATTTTGCGTCCCAATTATCTTTCCAACCTATGTTTTCTATCCGACTCTTTCTTGGACAATCATTGCGCTTTTTCTTGCTGTGGGGGCGGGGTTCTACTGGAAACACCAAGGGCAGAATGAATCAAAAGCCGGGACGACGGTGAATGCGCCCGAAACAACAATCAATACGCTCACGACCGGACTCGTCGGGCATTGGACATTTGATGCCCTCGATATCTCCGGGACGACGGTAACGGATCGGGGAACCGGAGGAAATGACGGGACGATCACGGGAGCAGTGCCAGCCTTGGGGAAACTGGGTCAGGGGATGGGGTTTGATGGGGGTGGGGATTATGTTTGCATGGGCGATGTCCTTGCATTCGAACGTACCGACCCATTTTCGCTTTCGGCATGGGTTCATCTCGCGACAGACTCGGATGTAGACGGTTCAATAATCGGAAAGATGGGTCCTACCCCTGATCAGCGAGGATACGACATCTATGCTTCGACCGCTTCATGGAAAGCGAATATTCGAAACAGCGATTCCGGTTCCAATGGCATCACCGTGAATGGACTTTCCGATATCGCCGATGAAACATGGCACCATATCGCTGTGACGTATGACGGTTCCTCGAGCGCTTCGGGGGTCACTCTGTACGTCGATGGCGCGGATGATACGGGCACGACTGACATGGATACGCTTTCCGCTACCATTGTCTCGAGTGCGGATTTTTCGATGGGCACACGAAACTGCACCCCTTCGCCCATCTTTGATGTTAAGGGGGTGATCTGACGATGTTCGCATCTACTCCCGCGCGCTCACCCAAGCGGAAGTCTACCAGCTCTCCACTGCCGGCGTGGCGACGGTGAACGCTCCTGTCGAAGACCCCTCTCCCAATCCCTCCGCGGCTACTGGAAACTCGATGACGGCTCCGGCACCAATGCGACCGACAGTAGTGGAAATGCAAACACCCTCGCCATGACTGGCTCTCCCGGTTGGGTGACCGGAAACATCGGTCCCTCTGCCCTCGACTTCTCCGGAAGCGGACAATACCTCTCCGTCGCCGATCCCGCAAGCGGTGTCCTCGACTTTGCCAATGGAGCCGACTTCTCCCTCACAGGCTGGTTCAATCGAGACACTTTCACCGCCGACCACACCATCGTCGCCAAGAAAACCGACCAAGCTACCAATGCCGGCTATGTCGTCTGGATAGATGCCTCTACCGATACGGTCAACTTCGAAATTTCTGATGGTACCTATACCTACGAAGCAGACTCTACCACAACATTCACATCAACCGGTTGGCATCACTTCACTGCCGTCTGGGATGATAGTCGTGGTGCCTCTGTCTATATCGACGGAGGACTCAATGGAAGCACAGAAACCTCTACCAGTAGTATAGGAGACCTCTCGAACGCCAATGCCTTCCGTATCGGAGCCGAATCCGACGCCGGAGTTCCTTTTGATGGCAAGCTCGATGATATCCGCGTCTATGGCTACGCTCTCTGCTGACGAAGTAAAGAAGCTCTACAATACCACGAGCCCCGCCCAACCCGTCGACACCTCCTTGGTTGGGCACTGGACGTTTGATGGTCCGGATATTCAGGGAGTACCGCAATAGACAGGAGTAGCTTCGGGAACAATGGGACGATAACGGGAGCGGTACCGGTGAAGGGGAAATTGGGCCAGGGGATGAGTTTTGATGGGGATGGGGATTATGTGTATGCCGGGTCGGGGTCGTCGCTTGCCAATTTGAGCGCTCTCACGATTTCATTTGGATGAATTTGGATTCGTTTGGCCAGAATAGCCAGGGAAATGTTATCAACAAAGGTTCCGATTGTTGCACGCCTTTGGAAGGATTTCTCGTGAGAGTGGACGGAATATATAATTTTGTCGTATTTGGTGTTGATTATGATGGAGCGACAGATCTTGCAATGCAGTCCCTTGATAATTCTCTGACGAGTTCAGATTTCGGTATCTGGAATCATATCGCGGTGACATGGACCGGATCATCCGCAGCGACGAGCGTCGTCATATACAAGAACGGACAAAATGTCACTCAGTCATCCGGCGACAATGGCATCGGAAGTCGGAGAGACGATTCCGGATCGGGTTTCCATATTGGAGTTGATGCAGGATGGCCCATTGCGCGTGCTTTTGATGGGAAACTCGACGATGTCCGCCTCTACAATCGTGTCCTCTCGGCAACGGAAGTAATGAATCTCTATACTCTCGGGCGGTAGGGCGATAGATGGAACGAGAAGCATAGATACCTCATTCAATCCATTCAAGCGTTCATTTGTAAAAAATAATTTTCTAGCCGTCATCCTATGCTACCCCTCAAAATATCGGTCAAGAAGAGAATGCTCCGATCAGTCTTCTTTTCGGTCACTGCCCTTTTTTTGTTCATCGGTATTTCTTCAAGCGCCGAAGCGGCAAACAAATATGTGCGCCAGGGTGCTTCTGGGAACGGGAGCGATTGGACGAACGCGTATGCGACATTGCCGAGCGATCTGACCCGCGGCGATACCTACTATATCGCGGATGGGAGTTACGGCAGCTACACCTTCGACGACAACGCCAGCGGCACAACGCCGATCACGATTAAGAAATGCACTGCGAGCGATCATGGGACGGAGACTGGGTACAGTTCGGCTTATTGCGACGGGCAGGCGGTATTTGGGTCATTTATTTTTGCGAGTGACTACTGGATTATTGATGGTGCAACGCGGAATGAAAGTAATTGGGCTGATGGTGGTGCGTACGGTTTCCGCGTATCAACGTTCTCGGCGAACACGTCATTCTCGCCGGGAGTGTGCGCATCTAATCTGACAATGCAGTATGTGAACGCAGGGGGCACGCCCACGGGAAACCCGCCGACAGGCGGCGTGGACGCAGCATTTTATATAGGCGGTTTTGATGAATATTGTCAGAATTGGACGATGTCTCACAACTATGTGCACGACACAATCACAACCTATCATATGAATGGAGTACGGGGCGGGTTGATCGAGTACAGCTATATCGTAAATGGATGGTCAAAGGAAGCGATCCGCGGTCAAATTTGTATGAGCAATTTTTCCATTCGGCATAATATCTTCAAGGATTCCTGTCAGGGGAATCCTGCTGATCCCACAGCTGGTGCTTGTACTGGGACAATTGCCCTTTTTGATGGTTACGAAAACTCGGCATGCTGGGCTAATTCGAAAATCTACGGAAATGTTTTATGGGTAACCAATAGTGCATCTATGCAAGATGCTATCATTGTTATCGGTGGATCAAACGACAATGTTCCGGGAGTGGAAATCTACAATAATACCCTGGCGGGTTTTAAGGAAGGGAATCTCGCTGTCTTGGTCCGAGGTTCGGGTAGCGTATGCCGAAACAATCTGTCATACGATACTGCCAGATCGGTTGCCTATAGTTGCTCGTCATCGTCAAATAACATTCACAGTAATATTTCTCCGTTCGTCAACTACTCAGGAGGAGATTTCCGCCTGTCTGGAGCTACGGCGGCGGGTTATTCTCTGGGTTCACCCTACAACGCGGATTTATTGAGCAATACCCGCGGTGCCGACGGCACCTGGGACATCGGCGCCTACGAGTACACCTCCGGCTCTAGTACCCCCGACACCACGTCTCCCACTTCTCCCACCGGCCTCGCCGCAAACGCCACGAGCCAATCGAGCATCACCGTCTCCTGGACCGCCTCGACCGATCCGACAGTCGCAGGACAAACCACGTCAGGTATTTCCAATTACGTCGTCGAACGCTGCCAAGGAACAGGCTGTTCCACCTTCACCCAAGTCGGCACTCCGACCACCTCTCCCTTCGTCGACTCCGGCCTCACGCCAAACACCTTTTACAACTATCACGTCCGCGCGACCGATGCCGCCGGGAATCTCTCCGGCTGGTCCAATGTGGTCGGCGCCACCACACAAGCTCCTGATACGCAAGCGCCCACAGCTCCGAGTAATCTCCAAACCTCCGTCGTCTCATCCTCCAGCATCAACCTCGCCTGGACGGCAAGCACAGACAATGTCGCCGTCACCAATTACACCGTCGAACGCTGCTCCGGAACTTCCTGCACCACCTTCACCCAAATCGCCACTCCAACGACCAACTCCTACTCCGACGCCGGTCTTACGGGAACGACGACCTACCGTTACCGAGTCCTCGCAACCGACGCCGCCAACAACCTCTCCCCCTATTCGAATATTGCTTCCGCGACCACGCCCGTTGCGCCTCCCGTCTCCCAGTATCTCCAGGCGGGCTACAACTTTGCCGAAGGTACCGGCACCACCACCCAAGACATCTCCGGTCACAACCACGCCGGTACTCTCTCCAATACAACTTGGTCGACGAGCGGCAAATACGGAAACGCTCTCGACTTTAACGGAACGAGCAGCTCTGTCGGTATTGGAAACTGGAACATTCCCGGAAGCGCCATCACCCTAAGCGCCTGGGTACGGGCGGACGACTGGAAGACGGACGATGTCCGCATCCTCTCCAAAGCAACCGACAGTACCGAACAGGGTCATACCTGGATGCTCTCCGATTCCAATAGTCTCCTCCGCTTCCGCCTCAAAACCGGTGGCACAACCACAACCCTCGTTGCAACGAGCGGCACTCTCCAAACAAATGTCTGGACTCATGTCGCCGCGGTCTATGACGGAAGCACGATGACACTCTACAAAGACGGACTCGAAGTCGGAAGCCAAGCCAAAACCGGCACCATCGATCAAAACACCGCCAACATTTCAATCGGAGCAAATCCCGAAGGCTCCAACTCCTTTGACGGTACGATAGACGATGTCCGCATCTACAACAAGGCGCTCACGCAATCAGAAATCCAAACCGATATGAATACGGCGCTTACTTCGGGAGGAGGCGGTACGGTCGCCTGCAACACGGTGACGACCGCGAACTTTTCCGATGCCGCTTACAACAGTTACGGCGCGCCTTTCGATCCCTTCACGAGTAACACCCCGCTTGTCAATGTGACCTGTAACAGCGCCGATACCGACACGATCACTCTCACGACCGGCATAACCGGCGACACGACCCGCATCGTCTACACCAAAGGCTACTGGTACGATGCAATAGGAAGCGCCTGGCGACAATACACCGGCACCTGCACGGGAGCGCTCAATGGCGAGTGGTGCCAAGGCTCCGTCTCCGCGACGATCACGGATGCCAATGTCTCCACTTCCGGGACGGGCTCACCCACCTACCTGGTCGGGATGACCTGCAGTGTGCAGGGAGGTGGGTGGAAATGCGGATGTCGGGACACGAGTTGTACGAATTTCTCGTGGCAGATTCAAGGGGCGGGACAGTGAGAGTTCAAAGTTAAAAGTGAAAAATTCAAAGTTGAGGGAATTGCGTACGGGCGATTCCGGGTAATCGCCCTGTTCCCGTATTGTATTCCCATTTGCGCATTTGTATCCGCGCCCATTCCCGTTTTTCGTTCCCGCATACGGGTACGGGTACGGGGCGATTACGAAGAATCGCCCCTACCAAACGGGAACAGATACGCATCCGGGAACGGAAACGAGCCTGCATTCGGGTGCCGGCCTTGAATCATGATTTGCTTGATTAAAGGATGGAGAGGATTGCGTACGGGCGATTCCGGGTAATCGCCCCATGTTTTTGTTTTTGTCTGTTACGAAGCACGTCTTCTTCGCAATACGAATATGGGAATAAAGAAATTGACCGTTTGCTCGTTTTTTGTTATGATTCGCTTATGACCACACGATCCATACTTGCCACATTCAGGATTTTTCAAAAATCTCCGACTAAGAGTGCACTCCGTCGGAGCTATTTTGGCGCGTTTGAAAAGAAAATGGTCTATCGAACTACGAAGAGTGAAAACCCAGAACTCTCAATGAAAACGGTCAATGCGGTTTTCCGGAAATTGAGAACCAAAACGCATGCGTCATCTCGGTGAAACCAGCTACAAGCAAACGGCCTTTGGCATTCTCCCGCGTTCCAAACTGATTCCCCTCGAAGTGGAAGGAATCAAACGGGCGTGGGATTTTGTTGTGAAGAAAAGCGAGGAGGGAGCGGATATGCTCACGCTTCAATTCTTACAAGAAGCGCACCGCGAAGGTTTCGGATGGATATTCCCCGACATGGGTGGCAAATTTCGAACAATCGATGTCTCTGTTTCTCACCATACGCCCCCGAAATTTTACCTCGTTCCCGGACTCATGGATGATTTCCTGAAAGATGTTCACGTGAGGATGGAGAGTTTGTTGAAAGTTGAGAACGATACTTTTATAGACGAGCTTGTCACCCTTCTCGCGTGGGCGCATCACCGATTTCTCTGGATCCATCCGTTCTTGGATTACAACGGACGCATCGGTCGATTGCTTAACAATATCATTCTCCTCTCGCTCGATTTTCCGCCAATCGAACTTAAGGTGGAGACAAAATCAGGGAGAAAGGCATATGTTGAGGCGCTTCAAGCGGCGGATTCCGGCAACCTCTCCGCGCTGGAAGAAATGGTAAAAGCTGCTTTTACCGAAGCGGCGGAAAAAATGAAGGAGTTGCCCGAATAGCAACGATCAGTAGTATCGGCGACACCACCCGAATCGTCTACACCAAAGGCTACTACTATGATCCCGGTATTGCTGACTGGCATCAGTTTACCGGCACCTGTACAGGTGCCCTCAATGGAGAATGGTGCCAAGGAAGTATCACTGCTTCCATTACCGATACCGATATCTCGACTGCGAGTGCCATAGACCCTGCCTACTTTGTCGGGATGACCTGCAGTATCCAAGGTGGTGGATGGAAGTGTGGGTGTCGGGATACAACGTGTTCAAACTTCTATTGGCAGGTGCAGGGGGCGGGGTTGTAGAGTGAGGGGTGATGGATTACTTACATCACATATCACATTGACTTTCTTCTTGTTTTCGAAGATACTGTGAGTAAGGGAAAGGTTTTTATTTCATCTGCTTTTTGGCAGAGGGTTTTTGTTTGTGTTATGAATATCTCCATTGCAGCGGAAACGCTCTTCCATCTTTGGGGGTTTCCAGTGACCAATACCATTGTACTGACACTCATTATCAGCGGTGCGCTCATCATTTTCTCAGTGCTTTTCTTTAAGAAACTCACGCTTGTGCCGGGGAAATTGCAGTCAGGTGTCGAGGCGGTGTTTGAGATGCTCTGGAGTCTTGTGGTAGATGTTGCCGGAAATGATCGTTTGGCACGGAAGTTCTTTCCAATTGTGGCGACGATTTTCCTTTTTGTGCTGTTCTCAAATTGGATTGAGTTGGTACCAGGACTTGGCACGGTGGGACTTCGCGCGGGACACGAGACGATTCCGTTTTTGCGAAGCGCTTCTGCGGATCTTAATATGACACTTGCTCTTTCTCTGGTAGTGGTATTCTTGGTGCAGTTTATCGGTATTGCGACGATTGGTGTTGCAAAATATGCGAGCAAGTTCCTCGTGAGTCCTTTTCAGAAGCCTTATGGTGTTGGGACTTTCATGGGACTTTTGGAATTGATGGGGGAGGCGACGCGTGTTATTTCGTTCTCATTTCGTCTCTTTGGAAATATTTTTGCCGGGGAAGTACTTCTCATCGTTGTGCTCAATCTTGTGCCGTATTTTGTGCCGCTTCCGTTTCTTTTCCTGGAGCTCTTTGTGGGTGTGGTGCAGGCGGCGGTGTTCTCCATTCTGACGCTCGTATTTCTCAAGATGGCGACACTTGAGCCAGAGCACGCGCATTAGGTTTGTCCAGTTGTATTTCGAATAGTCATGGGAGCAGTTCAAATATTTTAGTTTTTCAGGGGTTTTCTTTTATTGTCTTAAATAGGTAATCAATAAATGTTATGGAAGAAGCAAAGGTGGTAGCGGAAACGCTTGCAGGAAATTCGGATGGTCTCAAATATATCGGCGCGGCGCTTGCGATTGGTTTGGGTGCGCTTGGCACCGGGCTTGGTATGGGGCTTTTCTTTAGCAAGGTGATGGAAGCATTGGGAAGAAATCCGGAGGCGAGTTCAAAGATGCAGATCCCAATGTTTTTGGGCGTTGCCTTCACGGAAGCAATCGCGATTTATTCGCTTGTGGTTGCTCTCATCATTCTTTTTAAGTAGGGAATTGAGAGCAGGGGAACAGTGGAATTTTTTGATGCATCTATGAGTGTGCTTGCAAAACTTGGCGTTGACTGGAAATTGCTTATCGCGCAGGCGGTAAATTTTCTCATTCTTTTGTGGGTGCTCCGGCGATTTGCTTATCGTCCTATGCTCGAATTTCTCGAGAAGCGAACGAAGAAAATAGAGTCTGGGCTTCGAGATGCAAAACGTGCAGCAGAAAAGCTCTCTGAAATCGAAGCGAAAGAGCGCGAAGTACTCGATGAAGCGCGCAAAGAATCGATGGCGATTGTCGCGCACGCCCGGGAATCCGCAGAGAAAACAGCTGACAAAATCATGATTGAATCGCGCAAAGAATCAGAGCGCATTCTTGCTGAGACGCGCAAAAAGATAGAAGCTGAGCAAGAGAGTATGCGCACGGATATGAAGCGCGAGCTTGCCGGGCTCGTGATGCTCGCGACCGAGAAAGTGCTCGATGAAAAGCTCAAAGGCATGAGTGACGATGAGCTGGTTCGCAAAGCCGTGGAGAAACTTTGATCTATGCGTATAACGGCGAGACAATATGCGGAGGGGTTGTATGAGGCGGTGAAGCACGCCGAGTCGGCGAATCGCCCGAGTATGATTGATCGATTTCTCGCGTTCCTCGTGCGTGATCGGCGTCGGCGTGATATACCGCTTGTCCTTCGACATATCGAGCGGATTGCTGAGCGAGAGACGGGAGTGAAGCGGGTCGAGGTTGTGTCTGCGGTACCCCTTTCCGAAACATCGGAAACATCTCTGAAAGCGGCGGGAAAGAAAGTGTTTGGTGGAGAGAAAATGCTCCTGCAACAGAAAATAAGCAGAGCACTTCTCGGTGGCGCAGTACTTCGAACAGAAAACGAAACATTCGATGCAAGTATCGGCGGACGACTTGGACAACTTAAGCAATTTCTCGAGAAGAGCCTATGACCCAAAATTCAATCGTGGAGGAGATTCGGAAACGGATCGAACAATTTGAATCGACGGCGAAGCGCGAGGAGACGGGCGCGGTGCTTGAGGTAGGAGATGGTGTTGCGCGTGTCTCTGGACTTGCAAATGTGGCGGCGGGAGAGATGGTTGAATTTGAGAATGGTGTCTTGGGTATGGCGCTCAATCTCGAAGAAGATATGGCGGGAATCATTCTCTTGGGCGAGGCGGGTGACCTCCGAGAAGGAAGCAGTGTCAAATCGACGGGGAAAATCCTCTCGGTTCCAGTTGGGAAAAACATTGTCGGGCGAGTAGTGAATGCGCTTGGGAACCCAATTGATGGCAGAGGGGAGATCGTGCCCGATGCCTTTCGATCGGTTGAGCGAGTGGCGCCCGGTGTAATGGCTCGCGAATCGGTAAAGCAGCCACTTCAGACGGGTATCAAGGCGATTGACGCGCTTATCCCTGTTGGGCGCGGTCAGCGCGAACTCATTATTGGCGATCGACAGACGGGGAAAACCGCGGTAGCGATTGATACTATTTTGAATCAAAAGGGTCAGGATGTTCTTTGTTTCTACATTGCCATTGGGCAGAAGGAGTCCAAAGTGGCTCGTATTGTTTCCGAGCTCGAGAAGGGTGGCGCTATGGAATATACGACAGTCGTTGTTGCGGGTGTGTCGGAGCCGGCAGCGCTTTCGTTTCTCTCTCCCTATTCGGGGTGTGCGATGGCGGAGTACTTTATGGAGCAGGGGAAGGATGTGCTTATTGTGTACGATGATCTCTCGAAGCATGCGACGGCTTATCGGCAGATATCGCTTATTCTTCGTCGTCCACCGGGGCGCGAGGCATATCCGGGCGATGTGTTCTATCTTCATTCGCGACTTCTCGAGCGAAGTGCGAAGCTTTCTAAGGATTTGGATGGTGGGTCGCTCACAGCACTCCCAATTATCGAGACACAGGCAGGCGATGTGTCGGCATATATTCCAACGAATGTTATCTCTATTACGGATGGGCAGATTTATCTCGAGTCGGACTTGTTCTATAAGGGTATTCGTCCAGCTCTCAATGTAGGGCTTTCTGTTTCGCGTGTGGGGAGTTCGGCGCAAATCAAAGCGATGAAGCAGGTTGCCGGGACGCTCCGCTTGGATCTTGCGCAGTTCCGCGAACTCGAAGCCTTTGCGCAGTTTGGGTCGGATCTCGACGAGAAGACGAAAGAGCAGATTGAGCGCGGGAAGCGAGGTGTTGAAGTTTTGAAACAAAAACAATACGCGCCGCTCTCGGTCGAACAGGAAGTCGCCGTGCTCTATGCGCTCACACGCGGACATCTCGACGATGTGGCGGTTGAGAAAGTGAATGAGTGGGAAGAGAAATTCTTCGAATATCTTGATACAGACGGTGAAGATTTTTTCACAGTGCTCGGGAACAAGAAAGCGCTTGATGAAGAAGTAGAGGGGGTTTTGAAGAAGCATATCGAGACATTCAAGAAGAGTTTTGTCGTTTAGAGTTTGAAATGTATGGCAGGAACTCGTGAAATTCGGCGAAGAATCAAGAGCGTGAAGAATACGGGGAAGATCACTCGCGCGATGGAAATGATCTCGTCGGTCAAAATGCGGAAGGCGGCGGCACAGGTCGCAGCGCTTCGACCGTATGCCAAGAGCGCTTGGGATGTGCTCTCGGTGGTTTCACGTGCGCGGGATGTGCGAGATGCGATGCCACTTCTTACAGCGCGCCCGATTAAGAAACAGCTCTTTGTCGTAGTGACGTCGAATCGCGGGCTGTGCGGGTCATTTAATACACAGATATTTCGCCGACTTCGGACAGATATAGCGTCGATTCGTGTGAGTCGTACAGATGCAGAGATAGAATTTGTCTCGCTGGGACGCAAAGGCGATACGGGATTGAAATTCTTGGCAGGAAATATCATCGCATCTTTTCCGGACGTGGTTGCGAGTCCGACGGCTTCGGAAGTTCGTTCAATTGCCCAGTTTCTCTTTGAGGGATTTGAATCGGAGCGGTGGGATTGCGTCTCGATTGTGTATACCGATTTCGTTTCGGCGCTTGTGCAGAAGGTTCGCGTTCACCAGGTGCTCCCGTTTTTTGAGCGCGACGTTGAGGAGCAGATTGCTGAGATGAGTGGAGAGAATGTTGCGGTCGGGACGGATGTCTTGCGGGCGGAATATACCATAGAGCCGGCGCCGGAAATAGTGCTTCGCTCGCTTCTCTTTCGTCTTGTCGAAATGCAGGTGCTTCACGCAGTGCTCGAGTCGAATGCGTCGCAAGAAGCCGCGCGTATGGTTGCGATGCGCAATGCGAGCGATGCTGCCAAGGACATGACCGAGAGCTTTACACTTCTCTACAACCAACTCCGCCAAGCAAAAGTGACGCAAGAGATCGCCGAGCTCTCAGCGGGTATGGCAGCAGTGTCTTGAGATTTTTAATACATGTAACTATGAATGGAACTCTTCTTCAAGTAATCGGGCCGGTGGTGGATGTGGAATTTCCTGAGGGGGAATTGCCGAAGATTTTGGATGCGGTGGTAGTTGCTTTGCCTGATAGCGGCGAATTGGTGGCAGAAGTGCATCAGCACTTGGGTGGGAATCGGGTGCGGACGGTTGCAATGGGACCGACCGATGGGCTGCGTCGGGGGATGGAAGTGCGCGCGACGGGCGCGCCCATTGCGGTGCCGGTCGGACCGGAAGTGCTGGGGCGAATGTTCGACGTGCTCGGCAAACCTATAGATCAAAAGCCAGCATTGAAGAATGCGAAACTGCGTTCGATTCACCGGAAGGCGCCGAAATTCTCAGAACAGGAGACGGAGGCGAAAGTGTTCGAGACGGGTATCAAGTCTATTGATCTCGTGTGTCCTTTTATGAAGGGCGGTAAGGTGGGGCTCTTCGGCGGGGCGGGCGTGGGGAAGACGGTGGTGATTCAGGAACTTATCAGGAATATCGCGCAGGAACATGGTGGCTACTCAGTCTTTGCGGGTGTCGGTGAGCGGACGCGCGAGGGGAATGATCTCTATCACGAAATGGAAGACTCGGGTGTGCTCGCAAAGACGGCACTTGTCTTTGGGCAGATGAATGAGCCGCCGGGAGCACGACAGCGCGTGGCACTCTCCGCGCTTACGATGGCAGAGTATTTCCGTGATGACGAGCGAAAAGATGTACTTCTCTTTGTTGATAATATTTTCCGATTTACGCAGGCGGGTTCTGAGGTGTCGGCGCTTCTTGGGCGCATTCCATCAGCAGTGGGCTATCAGCCGACACTTGCAGAAGAAATGGGCACGTTGCAGGAGCGCATTACTTCGACGAGGAATGGCTCAATTACCTCCGTGCAGGCGGTCTATGTGCCAGCAGATGACCTGACAGATCCGGCACCTGCGACGACTTTTGGACATCTCGACTCGACCGTTGTACTCTCTCGAGCGCTCTCTGAGCTCGGCATCTATCCGGCAGTGGATCCGTTGGACTCGAGCTCAACGATTCTCGATCCCAATATTGTCGGTGAGCGACACTACACTGTTGTGCGCAACGTTCAGCGAGTGCTTCAGCGCTACAAAGATTTGCAGGATATTATCGCGATTCTCGGTATGGAAGAATTGACCGAAGACGACAAGCTGACCGTTATGCGCGCGCGCAAGATGCAGAAGTTTCTCTCCCAGCCGTTCTTCGTGGCGGAGCAGTTTACTGGGAAGCCCGGGAAATATGTGAAGCTCGAAGACACCGTTTCTGGCTTTGAAAGAATTCTCTCCGGCGAACTCGACGCCATCCCTGAGCAGGACTTTTATATGAAAGGAAGTATTGATGAAGTGCTTGCAAGTACAAAATAGTATCGACGCATTTTAATTTCTGCTATCTTGGAAGCTGTTGAGACCGCAGGAAAAGATTTCAGCCTATAATTGCTATGAAATCCATAAAATTTTCATTGGTGACGCCGGAGCGGAAGCTTCTTGAAGAAGAGGTGCTCCAAGTGACACTCCCGACAGAAGCGGGCGAGGTGACGATATTGCCGGACCATATTCCGTATATCGCGACGCTCAAGTCTGGCGAGGCTCGCGTCGAGACTGTGCGTGGCGAGTCGCAGCACTTTGTTGTGTTGGGTGGCTTTGTCGAATTTCACGACAATGCGCTCTCCGTCTTGGCAGACGCGGCGGAGCGTGCCGATGAGATAGACCTCGAACGCGCACGAGTTGCAGAGGAAAGAGCGCGCGAAATTCGCGAGAAGAAAATCGACGTTTCTGCCGAAGAGCAGGAAGTGGCAGTTGCAGCACTTGAGCGTGCCTGGGCACGGCTTCATGTTGCCAAGAAACATCGTAGTCACCGCAGCGTGAATCCAGAAACGAGCGTGTAGACATTCTCTTTCAAAGTGAAAGCAACGTGAAAATCGCTCTACCGATGAAGGAGTTTTAGTTGAATCAATGGGAATTCTTCTTGCAGCGTTGAGATTTCTCGGTGTTGATTGAAGTGACAGCTTTTTTGTTTGGTTGCTCAAGAAAGAAGGATTGTTGTTATTTCATATACAGTGGGTTAGGAAAACCTCCTTGATTTCCTGCTCGCGTGATACTTGTTGGAATTTTCTTTATAAATTTTCCGGTGTATACTAAAGATACAATTTGTAAACAATTCCTATGAATCAAGAATTTTTTGTAAAAATGACACGATGGGTAGCATATGCTGCGGTCGGAGTGTTGTTGATAGCGATATTTCTCGTTTTCTTTGGTAGGGGAGGTTTTCGTGGGGCGCAGTATCAGCGAGGCATTGGTTCCGGTGGAGGTGTTTCCAAAGGAGCATTGTCTTGGCAGGGGATGGGAGACATGATGAGAGACGATGTTGCTGATGAAAGTGTTCCTCCTAACAGAGTGACTGCTCCTATGATGGCGGTTGACAATCTGTCTGGAACGGAGCCATCAGGAAAGATGATGGCGGAGAATCAATCTGTATCGACTGTTGCACTAGACGTTGCGAGTCCGTCACCTCTTGATGGAGAGAAACGAGTAGTGCGAAGTGGTGCGCTTTCGATTCGCGTCGAAGACGCTGAGTGGTCGGCGGATGAGATTGATCGTATCGCGACGCGTCTCGGTGGATTTACCGCTTCTCGATCATTGAGCAGTGATGTGCCAGGGTATCCGATGCCGATGATGCAGGATGAGTCCTTGGGATATAGCGTGTCAAAGCGCGCGTCGAATTCGGCGCAGACCGGTTTTGTGACTATCAATGTTCCATCAGAGAAATTTTCCGAGGCGAACGCGGCTATTCGAGGCATTGCGAGTGTCGTTCTGAGCGAGTCGTCGTCGGCGAGTGATGTGACGGCGCAATTTGCTGATCTCGAAGCGCGTATCAAGAATAAGTATGCCGAAGAAGAAGCTTTTACAAAAATTCTCAATACGACATCGGGGAAGGTGTCGGATGTGCTTGAAGTGACGCGTGAGCTCTCGCGTGTTCGCGGTGAAATTGAACAGCTCGAAACGCAGAAAAAGTACATGGCATCGCAAACCGACATGGCATCAATCACTATTTCTTTGAGTGAGGATGCGCAAGTGGGCACGACCACAAATACCTGGCGACCATGGCAGACGGTGAAGGCGGCAACGAACGCGCTCATATCGCAGTTTCGAAATTTCATCGATGGAGCTATCTACTTCGTAGTCTCAGTGGTGCCAGTATTCCTTTTGTACCTTCTCGGTGTGTATGTGTTGTATCGGATCGGGAAGAGTGTATACCAGAAGATGAGGACATCGAATTAGTTCTTGATTTCCGTGTTGACAGTGGTTCTTTTGAATAGAGAAGGAGATTGCAATGAAGCGGTATGTATGGGTAGTGCCATTTCCACAGAGATCTGACGACTGCGGTAAGCATAGTGATGAATACTGGAAGTTGTGGACGTATATCCAGGAGATTTATGGCGGAGGGGCTTGTGCTGCTGCGTATGCTCCAGAGAAAGGCTCTCGATGGACTTTAGTGGTCGAATATCTCAACAAGATATTTTTGGAGCAAAGGAATGATCCTTTCGCATTGAATTTCTTGGCTCGTTGTTATGCTGAAGGAGAGGGTGTTGAGCGTGACATGAAAAAAGCGCGGCAGGGCTTTTTGGATGCTGGAAACCTTTTGCTCCCAGTGGCATGGTTTAATCTCGGAATACTCCATTCTTTAGAATGCAACCCGAATTTTATTGAAGTGGTTAATTGTTTTACCATGGGGAAGCGATTGGGATGTTCTTTTTGTGCAAATAAGATATCTGCTCTCGGAGCATAGTTTGAGGGGCTCGTGAAGTAATACGAGCCCTGTTTTCATATTTGTCAACATTGAAAACTTTGCTCTGACGCGATAGGATGGGGGTATTCTTGTGAAATGTCTATGAATGCAAAATACGATCCGAAAGAAGTTGAGTTTAAGTGGCAAAAACTTTGGGAAGAGGAAGAATTTTTCCATGCGAAGACAGGTGCGGAGAAGCAGAAATTCTATGCACTCGTTGAGTTTCCGTATCCGTCGGGCGAGGGGTTGCACGTGGGGCATGTCCGACCGTATGTGGCACTCGATGCGGTAGCACGGAAGCGTCGGATGGAGGGGTATGAAGTGATTTATCCATTTGGGTGGGATGCCTTTGGGCTTCCGACGGAGAATTACGCCGTAAAACACAGTATTCATCCGGAGGTGGTGACGAAAAGGAATACGGATAATTTTCGCAGACAGGTTAAAAATATCGGGATATCTTTCGACTGGTTTCGGGAAATCAATACGACGGATCCGGCATACTACAAATGGACGCAGTGGATTTTCCTTCAGCTTTTTAAACATGACTTGGCGTACAAAACAAAGATGGATATCAACTGGTGTCCGTCGTGTCGGATTGGACTTGCCAATGAAGAGGCGATTGGCGGCGTGTGCGAGCGGTGTGGTGGATCGACGGAGAGACGCGAAAAGGAACAATGGATGCTGGCGATTACCAAGTATGCCGACCGACTCGATCGCGATCTCGATACGGTGGATTATCTTGACCGCGTGAAAACACAACAGCGCAATTGGATTGGACGGAGCGAGGGAGTGATTGTGAAATTTTACATCAGGGATATAGAAAAGGGTGTTCCCTTCTCTCACTCTGAAGTACCGGAGAGCTCCCCTCAGGCAGGGGAGCAGGAGAAATGTATCGAAGTTTTTACTACGAGAGTGGATACGATTTTCGGTTGCACGTATGTGGTTGTGGCGCCGGAGCACCCGCTTCTTAAAGAGAAAGAAATCGGAATCGAAAATTTGGCAGAGGTTCGGGAATATGCGGACACCGTGAAGAAGAAAACCGAACAAGATCGCCTGGATGCAACGAAAGAAAAGACTGGCGTGAAGCTTGAGGGAGTAGAAGCAGTGAACCCCTTTACCGGTGAAGGCGTGCCGGTCTTTGTCGCGGATTATGTCCTCGGGAATTATGGCACGGGTGCGGTGATGGCAGTGCCAGCGCATGATGAGCGGGACTTCGAATTTGCAAAGAAGCATGGATTACCGATTCGACAGTCAGTTGCACCGTTCTTTTCGAATACTGAAGGAAAGGATGCAATACAATCGGATAAACCGACCGTGAGGAGAAAAACAGCATTTTCTTTCGTGAGACACTGGAAGGAGGATAAGTACCTTTGTCTTAATTGGGAGAAATTCGGTTGGCATTCGGGGGTTATCGGTGGCATTGAAGAAGGGGAGTCTCCTGTTGAGGCGGCGATACGAGAAATTATTGAGGAGACAGGATATAAGCATCCGAGATTTGAGAAATTTGTCGGAGGGGAAGTGCACACGAATTTCTACGCGGCACATAAGGATGTGAATAGATATGCAGAAGGCGTTGGCATGTTGTTTATGCTTGAAAATGATGCATGGGAAAAGCCAAAAGACGAAGAGACGATACATCATGAAGCGATATGGATTGACCGAAAAGAAATGGATTCATTTTTGAATCTTCGAAACTTTCAATATATGTGGGAGATTTTGAAGACAGGGAAAGATTGTTTTATTGATGAAGGCATCCTTATCAATTCTGGTGAATTTTCTGGGCTGAAATCCGAAGAGGCGCGGGAGAAAATGACGGCGTGGCTCACGAAGGAAAAACTCGGAAAGAAACAGGTGAATTACAAATTGCGCGATTGGGTGTTCTCGCGGCAACGATATTGGGGGGAGCCGATTCCGCTGGTGTTTTGTCCTGCCTGTGCCAAAGCTACAGCGGGCAAGAAAAACTCCGGATGGATACCACTTCCCGAAGAAGAGTTGCCTCTAAAATTGCCACAAGTAAAGTCATATGTGCCGACGGAAACAGGAGAATCGCCTCTGGCGGCAATGGAAGACTGGGTGAAGACGACATGTCCCATCTGCGGCGGTCCCGCGCGGCGTGAGACGGACACGATGCCGAATTGGGCGGGATCGAGTTGGTACTATTTGCGCTATACAGATCCGGGGAATGTGGAGGCGCTTGCAGGCAAAGAGGCACTCGCGTATTGGACGCCAGTTGATTGGTACAATGGCGGGATGGAACATACGACATTGCATTTGCTCTACTCACGATTTTGGCACAAATTTCTCTACGATATTGGTGTTGTGCCGACATCGGAGCCGTATATGAAGCGCACGTCACATGGACTTATTCTTGCCGAGGGCGGAGTCAAGATGAGTAAGTCCAAGGGGAATGTGGTAAATCCGGACGATATTGTCCGGCGCTTTGGTGCAGACACTCTGCGCGCCTATGAAATGTTTATGGGACCGTTTGATCAGGCGGTTGCGTGGAGTGAAGAGAGTATCGCCGGGTCGCGGCGGTTCTTGGAGAAGGTGTGGAAGATGCAATTCAACGTTAATCATAAAAAGGCACCTGTTGAAGATAAAGATCTCAACGCTTTGCTTCATAAGACGATTAAGAAAGTATCGGAAGATATCGAAGAAATGCGGTTCAATACGGCGGTGTCGGCGCTGATGATTCTGGCGAATGAGATGGAAAAACAAGAAAGCGTTTCTCTCGATGTCTATTCTACATTTTTGCTTCTCCTCTCGCCTTTTGCGCCGCATATTGCGGAAGAACTCTGGCACTTGCTGGGAAACAAGAAATCGCTTATGTTGGGATGTTGGCCTAAAGCCGACCCTCGCTTTCTTGTTGCTGAGGCGGTTGAGGTGGTGGTGCAGGTAAACGGCAAGCTTCGCGCGAGGCTTCGGATTTCAGCAGGTACTTCGCGAGAAGATGTTGAGCGTTTGGCTCGTGAGGAAAGGACGGTCCAGCAGTACCTCGAAAACGCAACTGTTCGAAACGTAGTTTTCGTTCCGAATCGGCTGGTGAACTTTGTGATTTGATCTGGAGGATGTTGCATGACAACTAAAGTAAGTAAGCAATGCGGTAAATATTGTCTTCCCAGAAAGAGTGAACTCAAATCGTTGCTTCGGAATAAGCGCTTGATTGGATTGATTCTGAGTATTGTTCTGACGGCGTATCTTGATCAAGAATCGCCAGGAAATCGTGAGTCGATGGCTTTTGCGCGAGAGTGGCTTGAAAGTCTTGCGCGTGAACAGATATGGCTCCTGCTCCTCTTGGTGAAAAGTTCGAGGCGATCAGAAAGGCTGAAACCGGGAAAAGTACAGGAAGCATTACGGGCTGATATGGTGAGTCGACCAGCGTCTCTTGCTATTTCCATTCGCAGTCCCAAAGATCATGGCAGCACAGATTTGACACTTATCGACGTCCTTCCGGAAGGAGAAGACTCAACGGACCGTATCCAGTGTGAGTATGATTGCTCCTTGCTTCGAAGGAAGATTTGGAAACGTGTTGCTGAAGCGAATCTTTCCGGTGATGAGTGTCGTCTTCTCAAAATGCTCCTCGAAGAAAATTTTGATATTCGTGATGTGAAACGAGAAGGATTCTTTGTGGAAAAGAAGGGAAAGAATGGGATAATGAAAAGAAAGAAATTTGTTTCTACTGAGGTTGATAAAATGTATCGAAGAATACTTCGGAAACTCAGGTGTCAGGAGCTTCGGGACTTTGTGGGTGAACTCTGAAATATTTCGCCAGGCGCTTCTAGTGGAAGCGCTTTTTTCTTTGGATTCTATCGCTAATATTGACATCTGTACCCTGGTATCGGTAGGATGAAAGCGAACCCCAGGAACCTCTGGGGTGGAACTTTACCAATACAAGATGAGAGGTTGCACGGTGGGAATTGCCAGTCGTTATTGTGTGGATTGCGGGCGTTCGATTTCCGCTTGCATGAGATTTGTCTTGGCAGTAGACTTTGTTATTTTTGCTGAGTCAATGAGGAACTGAGGAAATTTTCTTGGTAGCGTTCGTGAACGATGTGACCGATGTGTCGAAAAAATTCTTCAAGAAGAGGTGTTGTTCTCATGAAAGAGTATGCAAAGAAGTTCCTTGAAGTAGCGTTTGAGTACGACGCTCTTCAGCTTGGGCAATTTGAATTGAAGTCAGGGAGAATAAGCCCCTACTTCTTCAATGTAGGCATGCTTCGGAGCGGGGACGCTCTCAGGCGTATGGGAGATTGCTATGCGCAGGTTCTTTGCGCTGAGGAATTCTTTACGGAAGAGGATGCTCCGATACTCTTCGGTCCTGCCTATAAGGGACTATTGATTGCTGTGGCGACGGCGATTTCTCTCACTGAATATGGCGAAAACGCTCTTTTCTCATCTTTACGGAAAGAGAAAAAAGAACATGGGGAGGGAGGTATCTGTATTGGACAACCTATCGACAACCGTCACGTGGTTGTTCTGGAGGATGTTGTATCCGGAGGCGAAACGATCCGCAACGTACTGCGATACATTCGAAGTCTCCGTGGCTTTCCGGTGGGCACTGTGATTGGTTTTGATCGTCAGGAACGCGATATGGTGGGCGGTCAACCAGTCATACAGGTTCTTCGTCGGGAGTTGGGAGTGCGAATTGAAAGTATCGCTACATTGTCGGATATGTGTGAATTTGTTCGTAATCACAGGAAGTACCGACTTTTTTTTGAACCTCTAAATGCCTATCGGGAAGAGTTCTGTGTTTCCTAGCCGAAAAGCTTTTGTGTTTTTCAGACTGGACATCTTATTTATTAGGAATCCAGTCTTCTTTTTTTGAGCATGACAAGAGTTGCTTGGTCTGCTATCATGGAGGAATATTTTTGAAACTTTTGGTATATGCATTCTATTCTTCCGACGCTGATTCCATTTGAACGACCGCTTGTGGTATTTGACCTTGAAACAACGGGACTCTCAGCGGGGGAGGATAGGACGGTGGAGATTGCCTATCAGAAAATCATGCCGAGTGGGCAAGTGATTGCGGCGGTACAGCGGATTAATCCCTTGCGACCGATACCCAAGGATGCGACGGCGGTGCATGGGATTACCGATGAGGACGTTGCGAACTCGCCTTCCTTTGCCAAACTTTGCTATGAACTCTGGAGTATTTTTGAAGGGGTGGATGTCGGTGGGTTCAATGTGTATGGATACGATCTACCCTTCTTACGTGCTGAGTTTGCGACGGTAGGGAAGAATTTCGATTATTCGAATCGGAAAATCCTCGATGCGAAGTTTATCTTTCATAAGTTTGCTCCACGCGACATGGTGTCTCGGCGGGATTTGTCGGCGGCGACCAAAGAGTATTGTGGCGAGGTTCATACGAGTGCGCATACGGCCGAAGGGGATGTCGCTGTGACAGTCAAAGTGCTCGAAAAACAATTGGAGCGACATCCGGAATTCCGCAATTGGGATGCCGTGATGAATCTCTTGGGACGGCGGAAGTCAGTAGAAGTGGAGATGCCAGCTCCTCAGGCATCACGCGGAACGTTATTTTAGATAATCTTTGAAAGACCTATTTTTCTGACAAAGTTAGTTTTTTGTGGGTTTCGGATGAAGAGTGTTTATGTGGTATACTGGATGCGACAGTCTTTTTTGTAAGCGTTTTCCATGACTTCGTCTTTGCATCATATTTCGGGTGATTTTTCTAACAAAGACCGATGGATGATTGAGGCGTTTGCATCGGTGAGTGATGCAATTTTTGTGACGGATATTCATGGGGCGATATCTTTTATTAATCCGAAAGCAAGTGCTCTTTCTGGATGGAGCGTTGAAGAGGCAATTGGGCAACCAGTTGGGTTGGTCGTGAAATTTTCCATCGATGATGATTTGCAGACCGTTCTTTCCTCATCGCCCTACGCGCCTTCGGATTCGCCTCAGGAATTTACCGGCAGAATATCTCTTGTGAAGAAGGATGGTTCGTCGAGAAGTCCCGTAAAAGGGCGAGCGGTACCATTTTCCGATAAAGAAGGGACTCGTCTTGGAACAATCATTCTCTTGGGAGATGCGACAATTGAGCATCGGCTTATTCAGGCAAAGGACCACTTTCTCTCTATCGTAGCGCATCAGTTGCGGACGCCGCTTGGAAGCGCTCGCTGGTGTATGGATATGCTCCTTTCTGGTGATCTTGGGACGCTGTCGGATGAGGCGCGACGGGCGATTATCAGTCTCCATGCAAGCAATCAACAAATGATTGAGTTGGTAAACGACCTCCTCGACATGGCGAAGTTCAATCGAACGAATGGTGTCGAAGAATCAGTATCAGTTGATGTGGCTGAAGTGGTAGAAAGTATTTTCCGTTTCTTGGAGCTCGATGCTCAGCGACGTCGCGTAGTATTTGGTTTGAAGTCTGGCGCGGATATTCCGAAGCTTCTTGTTCCTAGGCGGCGATTTTACGAGGTAGTGCGCAATCTTGTGTCAAATGCGGTGAAATACAGCAAGCCCGGCGGACACGTGATTGTGGAAATTACAAATGTGAATGATGCATGCCGTCTCTCAGTGAAAGATGATGGAATCGGGATTCCTCTAGATGAACAGCAGAATATATTTGCAAAATTTTTTCGTGCGAGTAATGCGGTTCACTCCCAGACTGAAGGATCGGGACTTGGACTTGCGGTGGTAAAGATATTTGTTGAATCGTGGGGCGGAAAAGTTTCTTTCGAAAGCGTCGAAGGGAAAGGAACAACGTTTTTCATCGAACTCCCCCTAAGCCGATTGTCAGCAAAAGTCTTGGAGAAGGATCCAGGGAAGAAATAACTTTTTAACACGTACGCGTATGACGGAAGATATGACAGGAGTCGCACCACAAGGAAATGGTATGGCAGGAGATGCGAAGAGGACGGCACTTCTCTTGGTGGCAGAAGATGACCAATTCTACGCAAACTTGTATCGGACGAAACTCGAGAAAGAAGGATTTGGCGTGGTAACGGCGGCAAATGGAAAGGAAACTCTGGAGCTTTTGAAACAACATAGTCCCAATTTGATTATTCTCGACCTTGTCATGCCGGAAATGGATGGGTTTGAAGTGTTGAAGAAAATCAAAGAAGAAAAGAATCTGCGCGATGTGCCGGTTATTATCCTGTCAAATCTCGGTCAGCAGGAAGATATCGATCGCGCTCAGGCACTTGGTGTCTTTAAGTACATTGTCAAGTCCAATGTTTCTATTCATCAGATGGTAGAAAGCGTCGAAGAAGCGCTCACTTCTGCCGCTGAGCATGCTCGGTAAACATTGGAGTAACTCTGCGTGAGGGATTCTCGCGCATTCTTTGGTCTTCTATGATTATTGATGAAGCTGCCCTTATTCATCTGATTGCAGAAATGCATTTGGTTTCAGATGAAGTATTGAGCGGCGCACAAAAATCTGCAGCGAAAAATAAGACACCACTCCTCCCGCTCTTGGTTTCCGAGGGACATATGAGTGAGCGAGAGGCGGCGGAAATTATCGGGGATATCCTCGGAGTGTCTGTTGTTCGTATTTCAGATATTTCAATTTCCGATTATGTGCTTCGAATGATCCCCCTTGTGGTGGCTCGTGCTCAGCGAGTCATTGCGATTTCATGTGATGAACGTGGACTTGCAGTTGCAATGGAGGACCCGACCAATCTCCAAGTATGCGATTTCCTTGTCAAGAAGACAGGTATGCCACTTCGGGTATTTCTCGCAACGGCATCTGATATCGACTTGGGACTCAGTCTCTATACCAAAGATATTGGCAAAACATTTGACGAGATGATGGCATCGCATGTCGAGATGGCTGAGCGACGTGCAGAGAAAGGTGAAGAAACATCAGATGCACCAATCATTCGCATTGTGGATGCACTTTTTCTTTATGGATATCAGAATAAGTCATCTGATATCCACATTGAACCCCGCGAGGAAGCGGCAATCGTTCGTTTTCGCATTGACGGCATTCTCTACGATATTCTCTCATTCTCGCGGAAAATACATGAGCAGGTGGTAGCTCGGCTCAAGGTGCTTTCGAGACTGCGCACGGATGAGCATCAAGTACCTCAGGATGGGAAAATCCGCGCATCAATCGAAGGGAATGAAAAACCAGTGGACATGCGTCTCTCCGTTGTGCCAACGACGGATGGTGAGAAGATTGTCTTGCGACTCCTTGCTGAGCATGTGCGACAGTTTTCTCTCTCGACACTTGGGTTTGCTTCGCAAGATCTTGAGAAAATGGCGATTGCGTATCGGAAGCCCCATGGCATGATTCTTTCGACAGGTCCTACGGGGAGCGGGAAGACCACGACGCTCTATGCGATACTGAAGATTCTTAACAAACCGAATATTAATATCATGACGATTGAAGATCCAGTCGAATATGATATGGCAGGCATCAATCAGATTCAGGTGAATCAGCGTGCCAACCTCACCTTTGCGACGGGACTTCGCAGTATATTGCGCCAAGATCCGAATATTATTCTCGTTGGTGAAATTCGCGATGAGGAAACTTCCGGTATTGCGATTAATCTCGCCATGACGGGACATCTCGTACTTTCGACACTGCATGCCAATGATGCTGCTACTACGATTCCTCGCCTTCTTGATCTTGGGGTTGAACCATTTCTGATTGCTTCGACGGTATCGGTTATCGTCGCACAACGATTAGTGCGAAAGATTCATGAGCCATGTCGTGTGAGTGAGGAGATTTCTTTGGAATTGCTTCGGAAGGAATTGAGCGAGGAGCTTGTGCAGAAAACTTTTCCAAAGAAGTCATCAATTCAAAAGGGGACGACCCGTGTCTATCGAGGTAAGGGATGTCCGCTTTGTCACGGAAGCGGATATATGGGTCGTGTTGGTATTTTCGAAGTACTTTCGATGGATGAAGAGCTTCGCCATGCTATCATGGAGCGAGCAACAGCAAGTGAGATTCAAGCTATTGCAAAACGAAGTGGCATGCGCACGATGATTGAAGATGGCATTGAGAAAGTTCGACAGGGAATAACAACACTCGATGAAGTGATTCGGGTTGCCAGAGAATGACATATACGAAAAACAGTGCGAGATGTATGGTTTTTTTGATGCCTTTTCAACTGACTCTTAAAAAAGTTTCAAATCTCAAATTTCTGAAATCGTTTTCTCATTTCAGGTCTGGATTTTGAATTTTTTCCTATGTTTTCCTCTCACATTCGACTGTCTGATCGGGCGATGTTTGCGAAGCATCTTTCTATGATGTTGAAGAGCGGGATATCTCTTCCGGAAGCGCTTCGCGTGCTCGAAATGGAGACGAAGCTCCCGATATTTCAGCGAGTGCTCCAATCAGTATGTACTGATGTTGAGCGTGGCAAGAAACTTGCGGAAGCGCTTCGGATTCATCAGAAGGATTTCGACCCGTTTTTCGTGAGTGTTGTTGAAGTGAGTGAAGAGTCGGGCACACTCTCGGAAAATCTGGAATTTCTTGCGAAACAACTTTCAAAAGAAGATGCCTTGCACAAAAAGATTCAGGGTATATTACTCTATCCGGCGCTTATCCTTGTGGTTGCGGCAATTATGGGGAGTTTCATTAGTATATTCATCTTGCCGAAGCTCATCGATCTCTTTGATTCGCTCGACGTGACACTTCCGTGGTCAACGCGTGCGCTCTTGTGGTTTGCGGCACTCATGAAGGCGCATGGATTTCTCATTATCACATCATGTATTGGTTTTTTTGCTATGCTTCGTTTCGCAGTGCATACCCGACTGGTCGAGGCAAGGTGGCATATGTTTCTTCTTTCACTTCCAATAATCGGAACATTCCTCTCGGCAGTTTCCCTCGGGCGACTCTTCCGCGGACTTGGCATTATGATGCGAAGCGGGCTTCCGCTTGTGCATGCTCTTGGCGTTGAGGAACAGAGTCTTACAAACCGCGTCTTTCAGCGCTATACTCGGGAACTCAAAGAAGGCGTCTCAACCGGTACAGAACTTTCTGTCCTCCTTGAGCGTTCAGGATTCCGGCATGTGCCGCCGCTCGCAACCAAGATGGTCGCGGTTGGTGAGAGAACGGGGAAGCTCGATGAAAGTTTCTTCTTCTTGAGCCGATTTTTTGATGAAGAGGTGGACACCGTTGCGAAACGATTTTCGACACTCCTCGAGCCAACGCTTCTTTTTGCGATTGCTGGCATCGTGCTTTTCATCGCACTGTCTATTATCACCCCGATTTATTCGCTGACAGGGTCGCTACAGAGATAAGCAGAGGTATAGAGTTTGTAATTCCCATTTTTTATTCCTGCTCTTCCATGATTTCTCGAGGATTTACTGTTATTGAGCTTCTTCTTGTTGTGGCAATTTTCTTTGTGATCGCTGGATTTGCACCGGCTTTCTATAGTCGATTTTTGTCGCAGGATGCTGTTGCCGAGACGGCCGATCGTCTTGCTGGCTCACTTCGAAATGCGCAGGGATATTCACTTGCAGGGAAGGGGAGTCTTCCGTGGGGGGTGGCTCTTAGTAATAGTTCCCTCGTGCTTTTTCAAGGTGCTTCATTTGCGACTCGGAATATATCGCTCGATCGGCGAGTTGCTATACCTTCGTCTGTTTCGGTAAGTGGCTTGAGTGAGACTGTCTTTGCTCGCGTTTCGGGAATACCGACAGCTCCTCTCACGGTTTCCCTCACTGCCTCGGGTGGCGCTTCACAAACGCTTGTCATGAATGCGCTTGGCGTTGTGAATCGGGAGTGAGAGTCGTTTTTGCCAACGACTCTCACAAAGAAAATGCCCACCATACGCGTGGTTATTTTTTTGTAAAATCATTTTTTCTATCCCTACACCCCTCCCCCTTGCACCTGCCAGTTGAAACTCGCACACGCCGTATCCCGACACCCGCACTTACACCCGCCACCCTGCACAGAGCCCGTCATCCCCACAAGGTAGGCAGGGTCTGTGGCGCTTGCGGTACGAGTATCAATATCTACAGTATACCACTTCTCTCTCATTTTTTTCACCGGTTGTTTTACGAGTCACTTCTCATATTTTCGTTCAAGAATTCGGGACCATTGGATGCGAATTCGAGCATGGTATAATGCCCTCATGCATCGGAAAACGAAACGCGCGTATTTGTTTCAATGGATTATCATTTCCCTCTTCCTCCTCGCGGGGACAGGAGGATATTTTTGGTATCAGTCGAAGGCGGGCGTGACGGTCAGTTCGCCAGGGACCAGTGACAATGCTCTCACGAGCGGGCTCGTGGCACACTGGACTTTCGATCAGAATCATATCGTGTGGAGCGATACGACGACGGAAATTAAGGACTCGACTGCCGGCGCACAACATGGCAATGCCGTTGGCTCTCTATCAGAGGCAAGTGTCGTCCCTGGCAAGCAGGGGCAGGCGCTCAAGTTTAATGGGACGAGCGATCAGATAGAGACTCCCTACAACACGACACTCACTTCCTACTCTTTTGCCTTTTGGTTCAAGACGGGGGACGTGCATGTGGATGATTATGATACGATTATCGCAAAGTTTTATTATGACCGTTGCGAAATACGAGGGTACGCCAATGAACTCCTCGCTTGTACAATTGATAATTCAAGTAATCTTGTGTACTCCCGCTCCTCCGTTATTGATGATACATGGCATCACGGAGTCTTCACAGTAACAAATGGCAGTCAGAAGCTCTATGTAGATGGTATACTCAATGATTCACGGACTGATGCATTCACCTCAGCTCCTGATACAATATCCATTGGCGTTGACTATGACTTGTCGAGTGCATCTCGCTTCCCTGGCTCCATCGACGATGTCCGTGTCTACAACCGCGTCCTCTCCGCTTCCGAAGTCTACCAGCTCTACACGGCTGGCACCGCAACAGTAAATGCTCCTGTCGAAGACCCCCTCTCCCAATCCCTCCGCGGCTACTGGAAACTCGATGACGGCTCCGGCACCAATGCGACCGACAGTAGTGGAAATGCAAACACCCTCGCCATGACTGGCTCTCCCGGTTGGGTGACCGGAAACATCGGTCCCTCTGCCCTCGACTTCTCCGGAAGCGGACAATACCTCTCCGTCGCCGATCCCGCAAGCGGTGTCCTCGACTTTGCCAATGGAGCCGACTTCTCCCTCACAGGCTGGTTCAATCGAGACACTTTCACCGCCGACCACACCATCGTCGCCAAGAAAACCGACCAAGCTACCAATGCCGGCTATGTCGTCTGGATAGATGCCTCTACCGATACGGTCAACTTCGAAATTTCTGATGGTACCTATACCTACGAAGCAGACTCTACCACAACATTCACATCAACCGGTTGGCATCACTTCACTGCCGTCTGGGATGATAGTCGTGGTGCCTCTGTCTATATCGACGGAGGACTCAATGGAAGCACAGAAACCTCTACCAGTAGTATAGGAGACCTCTCGAATGCCAATGCCTTCCGTATCGGAGCCGAATCCGACGCCGGAGTTCCTTTTGATGGCAAGCTCGATGATATCCGCGTCTATGGCTACGCTCTCTCTGCTGACGAAGTAAAGAAGCTCTACAATACCACGAGCCCCGCCCAACCCGTCGACACCTCCTTGGTTGGGCACTGGACGTTTGATGGTCCGGATATTCAGGGGAGTACCGCAATAGACAGGAGTAGCTTCGGGAACAATGGGACGATAACGGGAGCGGTACCGGTGAAGGGGAAATTGGGCCAGGGGATGAGTTTTGATGGGGATGGGGATTATGTGTATGCCGGGTCGGGGTCGTCGCTTGCCAATTTGAGCGCTCTCACGATTTCATTTTGGATGAATTTGGATTCGTTTGGCCAGAATAGCCAGGGAAATGTTATCAACAAAGGTTCCGATTGTTGCACGCCTTTGGAAGGATTTCTCGTGAGAGTGGACGGAATATATAATTTTGTCGTATTTGGTGTTGATTATGATGGAGCGACAGATCTTGCAATGCAGTCCCTTGATAATTCTCTGACGAGTTCAGATTTCGGTATCTGGAATCATATCGCGGTGACATGGACCGGATCATCCGCAGCGACGAGCGTCGTCATATACAAGAACGGACAAAATGTCACTCAGTCATCCGGCGACAATGGCATCGGAAGTCGGAGAGACGATTCCGGATCGGGTTTCCATATTGGAGTTGATGCAGGATGGCCCATTGCGCGTGCTTTTGATGGGAAACTCGACGATGTCCGCCTCTACAATCGTGTCCTCTCGGCAACGGAAGTAATGAATCTCTATACTCTCGGGCGGTAGGGCGATAGATGGAACGAGAAGCATAGATACCTCATTCAATCCATTCAAGCGTTCATTTGTAAAAAATAATTTTCTAGCCGTCATCCTATGCTACCCCTCAAAATATCGGTCAAGAAGAGAATGCTCCGATCAGTCTTCTTTTCGGTCACTGCCCTTTTTTTGTTCATCGGTATTTCTTCAAGCGCCGAAGCGGCAAACAAATATGTGCGCCAGGGTGCTTCTGGGAACGGGAGCGATTGGACGAACGCGTATGCGACATTGCCGAGCCGATCTGACCCGCGGCGATACCTACTATATCGCGGATGGGAGTTACGGCAGCTACACCTTCGACGACAACGCCAGCGGCACAACGCCGATCACGATTAAGAAATGCACTGCGAGCGATCATGGGACGGAGACTGGGTACGGCGCGGGGTATTGCGATGGGCAGGCGGTATTTGGTGGTCTGACTTTTAAGCGCCCCTACTATGTGTTTGATGGTGCAAAACGAAATGAAGACAATTGGCAAGAGACGCTAGCCTATGGCTTTAAGACGTCCGAAATTTACGCAAACACAGGTGATGGCGCAAATGCTCCGAACATAATAATACGCTATGTGGATATCGGCGGTCCGAACGGAGAAATATGTACCGGGAGTACGCCAGGAAGTGGTATATATGCCGTGTATGGAAGCATGCACAACTGGACCATTTCCCGAAGCCATATACATAACGTGGAAATCAGTATTCGGACTGTTAATGTAAATAATTGGACTATTGAACATACCCATCTTGGTCCGAGTTGGGCAAAAGAAAGCATTTCAAACAATGAAGCGAGCGGGTGGATTCTTCGACACAATAAATTCATCGACAATCTCATCTATCCTCCAACCGCTTGCCAACACGGTGGCGACGGCGCGACGGCAGATATGTGGACTCGTGTAACCAACGGATCGAATGATAATTGGTCAGTCTATGGAAATGTTTTCGGAGATAGTGGCACGTACAACAACATCATGCGCACCAATGCGGTCGTATTGGGAAGTTATTGGAGCGGTCCGTCGGACGGTGTTAGTGGGTGGAAAGTGTACAACAATGTGTTTTACAACATTCAAGGAGGACAAAATCTCGTCAAACTGGGGAACGGAAGCGGCAATGTCGTCGCGAATAATCTATGGTATAAATCGCGGGAAGCCGGTCAAAATATCGGTATCGTTACCAATGGAACAGCTTATACCTCATGGTGCAATTCTACACCCTATTCCCTCTGCCCCTCTTCGCCCGGGACGTGGCTGCAAGGAAGCGACAATCCTTTCGTCAATGTAACTGGTTTTAATTTTAATCTTAAATCTTCGATTTCTGGCGCATCTCCCATTAATGCTGGAACGGCGCTTGGCGAAGGCTTTGACTCAATTGACGGAAACGGAAATACCCGCGGTGCCGACGGCACCTGGGACATCGGCGCCTACGAGTACACCTCCGGCTCTAGTACCCCCGACACCACTTCCCCCACTTCTCCCACCGGCCTCGCCGCAAACGCCACGAGCCAATCGAGCATCACCGTCTCCTGGACCGCCTCGACCGATCCGATAGTCGCGGGACAGACCACCTCAGGTATTTCCAATTACATCGTCGAGCGCTGCCAAGGCTCCGGTTGTTCCACCTTCACCCAAGTCGGCACTCCGACCACCTCTCCCTTCGTCGACTCCGGCCTCACGCCAAACACCTTTTACAACTATCACGTCCGCGCGACCGATGCCGCCGGGAATCTCTCCGGCTGGTCCAATGTGGTCGGTGCCACCACGCAGTCGGGCGGAGTCAATTATTATATCCGTGACGGAGGCACATCCTCAACCTGTACCGACTGGACGAATGCCTGTGATTCGCTTCCGTCGACTCTGGTGCGCGGGGCAACCTACTATATCGCGGATGGGAGTTACGGCAGCTACACCTTCGACGACGACGCGAGCGGTACGACACCGATTACAATCAAGAAATGCATTGCGAGCGATCACGGGACGGGGACGGGATACAGTGCGGACTATTGCGACGGGCAGGCGGTATTTGGCGGTCTGTATTTCACTCGTCCTTATTATGTCATCGACGGCGCCACGCGAAATGAAAGTAACTGGAAGGACGCCGGGGCTTATGGCATTAGAGCGACTGAAGTTCGGGCGTCTCGGCTCGATGGAGGACATTCCCCATCAGGTGAATGCTCGGCGGATAATCTGTCGTTCAGCTATTTGCACGTCGGCAATACGGGGACTACTTATGCCACATACACCGGGTCGAGATCTTTTTATCTAGGCGGGTTTGGGGGCGGTGCGCTAGCCTGCCAAAATTGGTCGATCTCTCGGGTACTTATTCAGAACACGCTGGAGTTGCAGTGCGCTGGCGGCGAAGGGCTTCTTGTTGAGAAAAGCTATTTTTACAAAGGTTGGTCCAAGGAAGCAATAAGGGGGCAAGTGCATTGCAAGGATGCGATTGTTCGATGGAATATTTTTGAGGATTCATGTCACAATCCGCAAGAGGGCTATGCTTGTACTGGTGAAATTGCTGCTTGGGATGGAAATGCCAACTCAATGGATGCGTGGCAAATCTATGGTAATGTCTTCTACAAGACAGGGCAAGACACTTATCTCAATACAGACGCTGTTGTGATGATTGGAGATACGGTTGGTCCTGGGCCGATTACTAATAATTCCGTTGCATACGACAATACTATTGCAGGAATTAAGGTTGGTTATAATTCGAGCATCCACTTAAACGGTGGCACAGGCAATGTCTGTCGCAATAATCTCTGGTATGATACCAAGACCAGTGGTTGTTCCGCGAATACTTCTAGCAATAATATCCTAGCTACTAGCAATCCGTTTGTTAATTATCCGGGTGGCGATTTGCGATTGTCCGGTACCACGGCGGCGGGTTATTCTCTGGGTTCACCCTACAACGCGGATTTATTGGGCAGCACCCGCGGTGCCGACGGCACCTGGGACATCGGCGCCTACGAGTACACCTCCGGCTCTAGTACCCCCGACACCACGTCTCCCACTTCTCCCACCAACCTCGCCGCTACTGCTCCTTCATCCTCCAGCATCACCGTCTCCTGGACCGCCTCGACCGATCCGACAGTCGCAGGACAAACCACGTCAGGTATTTCCAATTACGTCGTCGAACGCTGCCAAGGAACAGGCTGTTCCACCTTCACCCAAGTCGGCACTCCGACCACCTCTCCCTTCGTCGACTCCGGCCTCACGCCAAACACCTTTTACAACTATCACGTCCGCGCGACCGATGCCGCCGGGAATCTCTCCGGCTGGTCCAATGTGGTCGGTGCGACGACCCAAGCTCCTGATACGCAAGCGCCCACAGCTCCGAGCAATCTCCAAACCTCCGTCGTCTCATCCTCCAGCATCAACCTCGCCTGGACGGCAAGCACAGACAATGTCGCCGTCACCAATTACACCGTCGAACGCTGCTCCGGAACTTCCTGCACCACCTTCACCCAAATCGCCACTCCAACGACCAACTCCTACTCCGACGCCGGTCTTACGGGAACGACGACCTACCGCTACCGAGTCCTCGCAACCGATGCCGCCAACAACACTTCCCCCTACTCGAATATTTCTTCCGCCACGACCCCCGAGACACCTCCCGTCTCCCAGTATCTCCAGGCGGGCTACAACTTTGCCGAAGGCACCGGCACCACCACCCAAGACATCTCCGGTCACAACCACACCGGTACTCTCTCCAATACCACCTGGTCGACGAGCGGCAAATACGGAAACGCTCTCGACTTTAACGGAACGAGCAGCTCTGTCGGTATTGGAAACTGGAACATTCCCGGAAGCGCCATCACCCTAAGCGCCTGGGTACGGGCGGACGACTGGAAGACGGACGATGTCCGCATCCTCTCCAAAGCAACCGACAGTACCGAACAGGGTCATACCTGGATGCTCTCCGATTCCAATAGTCTCCTCCGCTTCCGCCTCAAAACCGGTGGCACAACCACAACCCTCGTTGCAACGAGCGGCACTCTCCAAACAAATGTCTGGACTCATGTCGCCGCGGTCTATGACGGAAGCACGATGACACTCTACAAAGACGGACTCGAAGTCGGAAGCCAAGCCAAAACCGGCACCATCGATCAAAACACCGCCAACATTTCAATCGGAGCAAATCCCGAAGGCTCCAACTCCTTTGACGGTACGATAGACGATGTCCGCATCTACAACAAGGCGCTCACGCAATCAGAAATCCAAACCGATATGAATACGGCGCTTACTTCGGGAGGAGGCGGTACGGTCGCCTGCAACACCGTGACGACCGCGAACTTCTCCGATGCCGCTTACAACAGTTACGGCGCGCCTTTCGATGCGTTTCAAACGAGTACGAATCTGATGAATGCACTGTGCACCAGCGCCGACACGCATACCATCACGCTCACGACCGGAGTAACGGGAGACACCGCGAGAATCGTCTACACCAAAGGCTACTGGTACGATGCAATAGGAAGCGCCTGGCGACAATACACCGGCACCTGCACGGGAGCGCTCAATGGCGAGTGGTGCCAAGGCTCCGTCTCCGCGACGATCACGGATGCCAATGTCTCCACTTCCGGGACGGGCTCACCCACCTACCTGGTCGGGATGACCTGCAGTGTGCAGGGAGGGAGTTGGAAGTGCGGGTGTCGGGATACGGCGTGTGCGAGTTTCAACTGGCAGGTGCAAGGGGGAGGGATGTAGGTGGATGGAGAATGTGGAAATTCAGAAGTGTGATACAATGGGGGCATATATTTTTGTGATGCGTGTATGCCGCAGCCACATGGTCTTGGAAGAGGGTTGTCTTCGTTGATTCCTCAGAACCAGAAAAAGCAAGATGCGACTCCTCCGGAGAATGCTCAATCTTTTTCATCCTCAGCTTCTACTCAGAAGACGAGTCCTTTTGGCGTGAAAATGGCACCTCTTCAGAAAATGCCCACAGCGCCTCCTGTTTCCATAAAGAAAGAAGGTGAGTCCGACTCATCCGTTCAATCAAGATCTTCAGATGCGCCTCGTGAACCTCGGGAGATTTCTTCGCCAGTGTTTGATATTCCCGTGAAGACTATGCAGGAGACAGCGCCACCACTCACGAAAGATTCTGTTGCAGTGACTGCTCCAGCAGTGTCTACAGGGGAAGGTGCGGCGCTTTCGGTACCGATAGGGAATGTGGTACCAAATCCGCATCAGCCACGCATCCAATTTAGCGAAGAAAAGCTCATGGAGCTCGCGCAGTCAATCAAGGAGCATGGTATCCTTCAACCACTCATTGTGACGCGTGTCGGGAGTAATTTTGAGCTTATTGCGGGGGAGCGTCGACTGCAGGCAGCGAAAATCGTCGGACTTACGGAAGTGCCTGTCATGATACGTGAAGCGGAAGATCAGGAAAAATTCGAGCTTGCTATTATCGAGAATATTCAGCGGCATGATCTCAATCCCATTGAGGAATCTCGCGCGTATGAACGACTTTCGAAGGAATTTCAGCTCTCTCAGGAAGCGATAGCGAAGAAGATGGGGCGAAGTCGGAGCGCTATAGCCAATACGATGCGACTCTTGCAATTGCCCATTGATATACAACGTGCGGTTGCCGATGAAACAATTTCCGAAGGACACGCTAAGGCGCTTCTCTCTATCGATAATCCTGAGAAGCAGCGAGCGCTTTTCGATTTGATTGTCCAACAGGGTCTCACGGTGCGCGAGGCGGAAATGAAGTCGCGAAACGTCTCGACTCGACCGCCAAGAAAATCCGCATCGAAAGACCCGGAAATCGAAGCTCGCGAGAGTGCTTTGTCAGAAATATTTGGCACAAAAGTGCGTATCGCAAAAACCAATGCCGGAGGCATGATTCGCATCGATTATTTTTCCGATGAGGAATTCAGAAATATCTTCTCGAAACTCGCCAGCAAAGGCGAAGAAAATATACAAAGATAAGTGATTCTTTAATTCACCTTGCGAGAAATGAGGTGTCACTTTCGTCGTGTCCCAAACGAAACAATCCCGCCAAGTCGAGAAGCGAGGTAGATTTTGGTTTATACAGATGTGCAGCGCTTCCGGAAAGTTGAGATTCTTTGACTCCGCTCGGAATGACATAGATTTTGTCCTGCGCGCAGCAAGTTTCTTAACAAGCGCTAGAGATATTCCTCGCCCTTTTCTTGTTTTATTTTTTCCAAGAGTGCTTTGATATCGGAAACTTTATCCTTGCTTGCAACGAGGATGCAGTCATTGGTTTCGACGACGACGATGTTTTCCAGACCGATAGTGGCGATGAGTTTTTTGTCGGAAAGGATGAGGCATTTCTTGCTTCCGACATCGACATGATTGCCGCGCGCGATGATAGAAACCTCGTGTTGTTTCTCGAGGAGGTCGAATATCGCTGACCAATTGCCAACATCGCTCCACTCGAGTGGCGCGGGGATGACGGCGCGTTCTTCTGGGGGGAGTTTCTCGATAATGGCGGGTTCTATCGGGTCATTCGGGAGGCTTTCGAAGAGCGCTTGTCGTGCCTTCGGATTTTCTCGTTCTTTTTCCATATGTTCGAGGGTTTCGAACAGTGTGGGCGTAAGGGATTTCACTCGATTGAGGAGCGTTTGCACAGAAAAGATAAAGTAGCCGGCATTCCAGAGATACTCCCAATTCTTGAGATATTCTTCGGCGGTTTCTCTATCGGGTTTTTCTTTGAAAGCTTCAATCGAGAAAACACGATGATCTCGAATCGTGCCGAGATCATCACCCATTTTTATATACCCAAAACCGGTGTCGGGAGTGGTCGGATTAATACCGAGTGTCACTATTTTGTCTGGAAATGTTGACGCTGTTTCGAAGGCAGAAAGGAGTGCCGATGAAAACGCTTCGCTATTGGCGATTACGTGGTCGGAAGCAATGGTCGCGAGGATAGCTTCTGGGTCGCGATGGAATATTTCTTGTGCCGCGAGAGCGATGGCGGCGGCAGTGCCGCGAGGGGCTGGCTCGATGATGAGGTGGTCAGAATCAATATCCGGGAGGAGACTGAGAATTTTATTACGGTAGCGGTCACTTGTTCCCACAAAGATATTCTGCACGTTTGGAATGGTGTGGCGCACTCGTTCCCACGTGTCTTCGAGGAGCGTTGATCCGCTTTCGGAAACAAAGTTGTGGAACTGCTTCGGCAGAGACTTCCTCGAAAGTGGCCAGAGGCGGGTGCCACTTCCGCCAGCCATGATGACGGCGTAGAAATGCTTTGAATTCTTGACAAGATATTCTTCGGACATAGGGGTTTAAAAATTACCAAGTAATGTCGCAATCTGAATGTTAGAAAATAATGACAAACTGGAAGTTTGAGATCCTTACCTTGCGTGGAATGAATTTTTTCTCAGTACAAGTTAAAACCTCTAACACAGCATATTCGCAAAGATAGGCATTTAGGTTTCATGAGCTTTCAGAGGGTGAACTCGTTCGTAGATGGGCTATCTTTAGCGAATGGTACCTGGATTCTTCCTGCTAGATGGATGGGAATGACGGAAAAAATCTTTTCATTTCGTGCAAGGAAGCTAAATTTTCAAAGGATCTTTTAGGTGGGGAGCCGTTCGAACTTCTTCCAAGTACTCGCACCATAGCGCGTTTTCTGTTTTTTGCAAGGGTTTTGCTATAATGCAAACATGATTGAGAAGTTGAAGGCGCCGTGGCGCCGGAAAGACGAGCGGTGGAATGATAATCGGGATATTCCCTCGAAATCAAAGGGAATATTTCATCGTGTCGCAATCGGCATGGCAAAGCTTTTCGCTGTTGCGGTGCTCGTGGGTTCTGTGGGCGTCTGGTTAAATGCATGGTTTGTGAATCGGTCGGAAGAGGCAAAGCTCGCGGCACTCGAACGTGAAAAAGCGCAGGAACAATCGACGAGTGCGGCACAAAGTGCGGAAACGAAATCATCTCCACCAGCCGAAGTGCTTGGTGAGAATGATTTGGGTGGTGTCGGCGTTCTCTCAAGTGAAAACTATCGCGTCGGGCAAATCGTCTTGGGCGGCGATGTCGGACTGCTCTCGCAGGGTGATGAGTTGACCGAGCTTGCTGTCGATGATATTCGAGGTGAGACACTGGGGAGTAAGAATCAAAACGAGGGGCGAGCGCTCATTACGTGGAGAACGAGCAAAGCGGCAAAATCGACACTGAAATATAGCAAAACTGCAGGAGGGAGCGAAAAGTCTCTTGACGAAGATGGATTTGGAATGTCACATAGTGCCGTTCTTTCGAATCTCGATCTTTCCTCGACGTATCTCTACACCGTGACGGTTCGTGATCGTTATGGCAACGAAATTACGAGTGATCCGCATGCGGTGTATACAGGGACGCGAGTGGTGTCACTCTTTGAGCTTATCACCAATGCTTTGCAAGAGGTCTTCGGTTGGGCAGTGAAGAAATAACGGCTTGAACGAAGGGTGGATCTCAAATGAAAAATGACGAATCTTGTGAGAGTGCTTGCAGGAGAGTGAGTTTCAAATGCCGAGATATTTGAGGATTGAGAAGGTGTCTTGAATTTTTATGTGAAATTTGGAAGTGCAGCTTTGTATTTTGTTGAATAATCGGGCATATTGATGTACTTGACAGAGTTCGAAAGAGCTTTGTTTTTTTGTGGATTTTGTAGTACTATTATGACTAGACACATGGGTGTATTTTCTTAATTTCGATGCTCTCGACTGAAGTGACGAGGAGGATACGCTTTCATCCTCTCGGATTACTTCGATCCCGAATGCATTTCTTCAATCAAAACAAAAAAGTGAGTCTGCTCACAATGCTTCGCAATGTGATACAGACAGAAAAGCATTTCATCGCACTTCTTTCGGTAGGTATACTGGCAGGGGTTTGTATCTGGGGAGTAGCTTCTCCGGCTGTTTTTGCGCAGGCGATTCCGGGAACAACGCCAACACTTGGGAATGAAAAGCAAGTGAGTGCTTCGGCAATATTGCTTGACGGCAAAGGGTCGCCAGTGCCGAATGGCGAATATGAAGTCCGGTTTAGCATTTATCGCGCCGATCGTGCGACGAGCGATCCCTACCCGTCGGACACGGATGCTACGCTTCGCGTGTGGGAGGAAACACAGCAAGTGACCGTGAAGAACGGCATCATGAATGCCTACCTCGGTGTGACGACGCCATTTCCGGGGACGCTCACCTTTGAGGGTGGGGAGTATTTCCTCGGGGTCCGCGTTGGGACGGATTCGGAAATGGTGCCACGGAAAAAGTTTGGCACATTTACGAATGCGATTAATTCACAATTTTTGCGAGGGAAAACGATTGGCACGAATGCCGGTGATATCGTGACCTATGGCACGAGCGGGAAGATAGATATAAAGCAGCTCCCGACTGGGACGAGCGGAAGTAAATTACTCCTCGCAAACAACAAAGATTTTACGGGCGTACTAAACGATGTATCCGGGCTTCTTGGGGATGTCTCCGGACTTCTCGGCGATGTCTCAAATCTTCAGGGTGACAGTCACGCGCAAAACACGGATACCGGTACGGATTCACTCACGTTTAATATTGGGTCTGGAACAGCTGTAGGGTCGAACAATTTCGACCTGACGGTCTCGAACGCGACCAATGCGCCCACACTTCGCTATAGCGGGTCGGCAGGGGAATGGCAGTTCTCGGATGATGGTACGACCTTTGCATCGCTCGGAGCAGGATCGGGCAGTGGCATAACCGGAACAGGAACGAATGGCTTTGTTTCCTACTGGACGGGAGCAAGTACGCTTGGGTCGGAAGCATACCTAGCGACATCTCGTGGTGGGACCGGACTCGACACCTCGAGCTCGACGGGTATTCCGGTGATTGCTTCTGGTACGTGGAGCGTTGCCTCTTCGCTTGGCGTTTCACAGGGAGGTACCGGACTCACGTCTACCCCTTTGAATGGACAGCTCCTCATCGGAAATGGAAGTGATTTCTCTTTGGCAACATTGTCCGTTGGGAATGGTCTCTCGGTGACGAATGGATCGGGGTCGGTGTCACTTGCGCTCGATGTGACGACGACGGGCACGACATCGACGACACAGTCGAATTCCGGACTCGAGCTCGTTGCATCTGGACTCCGGTTGCTTGGTGGTTGTTCGGATGGGGAAATACTCAAGTGGGATAGTGGGAGTTCAGTATGGACATGCTCCAGCGATCTCGGTGCTACAACATCAATTATCAACGTGAATGAAGGAGCAACAGCGTATACAGGTATTGATACGCTCACATTTGATGCCAATGACTTCAGTATCACTCAGCTCGGGAGTGAAGCAACGGTGGCAATCGATTATGCGAATTCCGGAATCGCTCGCCTTGGTCAGGATGAGACCGTGACCGGCGCCTGGACATTTAGCGGTAACGCAACTTTTGGTACGATTGCAGGTGGTGTCTGGAATGGCACCGCGATTGGCGCCACCTATGGCGGTACCGGTATCAATACGAGTGGCTCGACCGGCGTGCCCTATATCACAGGTGGTACGTGGAGTGTCGATACAACGGCACTGGCGGTCTCGCATGGCGGTACGGGTGCGACGAGTTTGAATAATCTCATCACTCTTGGGACGCATACTACGGGCAACTACGTCGCTGCCATCACTGCCGGAGATGGTATCTCTGGATCTGCCGGAAGCGAAGGCGCTACTCCAACCCTCTCCGTCAACCTCCTCACCTCTGCCGATGGCACCGGAAGCACTTCCTCCAACTCCGGCCTCGAATTCCAAGGCACGAGCTCCAATGAACTCTCCCTCATCCAAGGCTGTGCTGACAATGAAGTCCTCTCTTGGAATGATGGAACGAGTGTCTGGCAGTGCGCCTCTGTCTCTGGTGTTGGCGGCGTGACGGGAAGTGCAACGAGTGGGCAAGTCGCCTATTGGTCTGGCACCTCTACCATTTCCGGAGAAAACCAACTCGCGGTCTCAAGAGGAGGAACAAATATCGGTTCGTATGCCATTGGTGATATTCTCTACGCAAGCGGTGCTACCACACTTGCCAAACTTGCTGACATTGCTACGGGAAATGTCCTCCTTTCCGGTGGGGTAGGCGTGGCACCGAGCTGGGGGAAGGTGGCGCTTGGGACGCATACCACGGGAAACTATGTCGCCAATGCGAGCACCTCGACACTCACGGGTCTCACGGGCGGATCAGGCGGATCAGCGGGCGCATCACTCTCTCTCGCACTCGACTATTCTACGGCGCTTGCGGGTGACCCGGCGCTTTCGGCGAACAATGCTATTTTCGGAACAAATGGACTTATCTTCGAAGGAGCGACAGCAGATACTTTCGAGACATTCATCACTCTTGCTGATCCAAGTGCTGATCGAACATTTACCTTCCCGGATCTTTCGGGGACGATAGCGACGATCAATGGGGCACAGACATTTACCAATGCCATTTGGAATGCGACAGCTATTGGCGCAACTTATGGTGGGACAGGTATCAATACTGCGAGCTCAACAGGCGTACCATATATTTCCTCCGGCACGTGGAGTGTCGACGCAACTTCGCTTGCGGTGGCACATGGAGGAACGGGTGTTGCAACTTTCGGCGGGACCAACACGCTCCTCTATACAACTTCTGCCAATACACTCGCGTCTCTGGCAACAGCGAATAGCTCCATACTTGTCACCAATGGTTCGGGTGTCCCTTCACTCGCAACAGATATCCCGACCGCCGTCACTATCGGTGGCGCCTATGTCTATCGAGTGGGCGGGACAGATGTATCACTTGCCGATGGCGGCACCGGCGCCTCTCTCTCTGACCCCAATGCCGACAACATCCTCTTCTGGGACGACTCTGCCGGAGCAAGCACTTGGCTCGCCCTCTCCTCCAACCTCTCCATCACTGCCACCACCCTCGACCTCGCCTCCTCCGTCAACATCAACACCCTCCAACTCGGCGCAAACGGCACCGACGGTTCTTTCATTCTTTACTCCGAACAGGGCGCGACCGACTACACCACGACTTTCCAGCCCGGCACCCAAACACAAAACATCACCTATACACTTCCAAACGATGATGGGACAAGTGGGCAGGTACTTCTCACCGATGGAAGTGGCACACTTTCTTGGTCGAGCGTCTCCGGTGCTGGCGGAGTGAGTGGAACTGGAACAAGCGGCTACGCAACATATTGGGATAGCACGAACTCTATTGCTGCCGAACAATATCTCTCCCTTACCCGAGGAGGCACCGGTACCACACTCTCCAATCCCGGAGCCGATCGCGTTCTCTTCTGGGATAACTCTGGTGGTGCACTGACCTGGCTCGCTCCTTCTTCCAACCTCTCCATCACTGCCACCACCCTCGACCTCGCCTCCTCCGTCAACATCAACACCCTCCAACTCGGCGCAAACGGTACCGACGGTTCTTTCATTCTTTACTCCGAACAGGGCGCGACCGACTACACTACGACTTTCCAGCCCGGCACCCAAACACAAGACATCACCTATACACTTCCGAATGATGATGGGACAAGTGGGCAGGTACTTCTCACCGATGGAAGTGGCACACTTTCTTGGTCGAGCGTCTCCGGTGCTGGCGGAGTGAGTGGAACTGGAACAAGCGGCTACGCAACATATTGGGATAGCACGAACTCTATTGCTGCCGAACAATATCTCTCCCTTACCCGAGGAGGCACCGGTACCACACTCTCCAATCCCGGAGCCGATCGCATTCTCTTCTGGGATAACTCTGGTGGTGCACTGACCTGGCTCGCTCCTTCTTCCAACCTCTCCATCACTGCCACCACCCTCGACCTCGCCTCCTCCGTCAACATCAACACCCTCCAACTCGGCGCAAACGGTACCGACGGCTCTTTCATTCTCTACTCCGAACAGGGCGCGACCGACTACACTACGACTTTCCAGCCCGGCACCCAAACACAAGACATCACCTATACACTTCCAAACGATGACGGGACAAGTGGGCAGGTCTTAATTACCGATGGATCAGGAGTACTTTCTTGGACTTCAGCCGGATCGGGAGGTATCGGAGATATCACCGCTATCGGAGATGTGACGAGCGGAGATGCTTTCACCTCAAGCGGCATCCAAGGAACCAGCTTGTATTTCTACGATGTTGATGGGAGGGGTCAACTGACCAGCGCTGATCTTTCCGCTGTTCGCACCTATACCTTGCCAGACGCAACGGGTACTATTATTACAACGGGCAATCTCACTGGCATCACAGCGACCGGCACTATAGCAAGCGGTACCTGGAACGGCACCGCAATTGGCGCCACCTATGGCGGTACCGGACTCAATACTTCTGCCTCCACTGGTGTCCCTACTATTAATAGTGGTACTTGGAGTGTGGCGAGTTCGCTTGGAGTGGCGCTTGGAGGGACTGGAACAACGGCACTCGCAAGTGGGGGCATTCTCTATGGGAATGGCACGAGTGCGATTGGTGTCTTGGGAGTGATGACAAATGGACAATTGCTCATTGGTGATGGCACCGGTGCGCCAACACTTGCGGCGCTTTCCGAAGGGAACGGTGTCACAGTGACAAACGGCGCCGGATCTATTAGCCTCTCCGTCAACCTCCTCACCTCTGCCGATGGCACCGGAAGCACTTCCTCCAACTCCGGCCTCGAATTCCAAGGCACGAGCTCCAATGAACTCTCCCTCATCCAAGGCTGTGCTGACAATGAAGTCCTCTCTTGGAATGATGGAACGAGTGTCTGGCAGTGCGCCTCTGTCTCTGGTGTTGGCGGCGTGACGGGAAGTGCAACGAGTGGGCAAGTCGCCTATTGGTCTGGCACCTCTACCATTTCCGGAGAAAACCAACTCGCGGTCTCAAGAGGAGGAACAAATATCGGTTCGTATGCCATTGGTGATATTCTCTACGCAAGCGGTGCTACCACACTTGCCAAACTTGCTGACATTGCTACGGGAAATGTCCTCCTTTCCGGTGGGGTAGGCGTGGCACCGAGCTGGGGGAAGGTGGCGCTTGGGACGAGTGTCTCTGGAACGCTGCCGGTTGCAAATGGAGGAACGGGAGCAACGAGTCTCAATGATCTTATCGCACTTACGACGAACACGACGGGGAATTATGTAGCGAGTATCAGTAATGGAAATGGCATTTCTGGAGGGGATGGTGGTGGGGAAGGCTCTTCTCTCACACTCGCGTTGAGCGCGCTTACGGGTGATTGGAATCAGACAGGTGCCTATGACATCGTACTCAACAATGCTTCATCGGAACTCAAGATTCTCGAATCAAGTGGCGCGACATTCTTCGGTATATTCGATGTTGGCGACCTGTCAAGTAATGACAAGACCTACACTTTTCCAAATGCGACCGGCACAGTAGCGCTTGGTACGGGAGCGGCGAATGCAGTTGCCTATTGGAGTGGAGCAAACACTCTGACATCGGAAGCGCAATTGTCCAATACGCGCGGTGGCACGGGGCAAGATAGTTCAGGATGGACTGGTGTGCCGTATGTGACCGCTGGTGCGTGGAATGTTTCGAGTACGCTCTCCCTGGCACTTGGCGGCACCGGTACCACACTCTCCAATCCCGGAGCCGATCGCGTTCTCTTCTGGGATAACTCTGGTGGTGCACTGACCTGGCTCGCTCCTTCTTCCAACCTCTCCATCACTGCCACCACCCTCGACCTCGCCTCCTCCGTCAACATCAACACCCTCCAACTCGGCGCAAACGGCACCGACGGTTCTTTCATTCTTTACTCCGAACAGGGCGCGACCGACTACACCACGACTTTCCAGCCCGGCACCCAAACACAAAACATCACCTATACACTTCCAAACGATGATGGGACAAGTGGGCAGGTACTTCTCACCGATGGAAGTGGCACACTTTCTTGGTCGAGCGTCTCCGGTGCTGGCGGAGTGAGTGGAACTGGAACAAGCGGCTACGCAACATATTGGGATAGCACGAACTCTATTGCTGCCGAACAATATCTCTCCCTTACCCGAGGAGGCACCGGTACCACACTCTCCAATCCCGGAGCCGATCGCGTTCTCTTCTGGGATAACTCTGGTGGTGCACTGACCTGGCTCGCTCCTTCTTCCAACCTCTCCATCACTGCCACCACCCCTCGACCTCGCCTCCTCCGTCAACATCAACACCCTCCAACTCGGCGCAAACGGCACCGACGGTTCTTTCATTCTTTACTCCGAACAGGGCGCGACCGACTACACCACGACTTTCCAGCCCGGCACCCAAACACAAGACATCACCTATACACTTCCGAATGATGATGGGACAAGTGGGCAGGTCTTAATTACCGATGGATCAGGAGTACTTTCTTGGACTTCAGCCGGATCGGGAGGTATCGGAGATATCACCGCTATCGGAGATGTGACGAGCGGAGATGCCTTCACCTCAAGCGGCATCCAAGGAACCAGCTTGTATTTCTACGATGTTGATGGGAGGGGTCAACTGACCAGCGCTGATCTTTCCGCTGTCCGCACCTGGACTTTGCCAAATGAAACCGGCACCATCTGTACCACCGGCAGTGTCTGTTCTGGCTACCAAGCCTCTCTCGGCTACACGGCTGCCAACGCCGCTCTCTCCAACCTCGCCTCCGTCGCCATCAATACGAGCCTCGTCTCCGACACCGACAATACCGATGACCTTGGTTCCGCTGCGATTGCTTGGAAGGATGTATATACCCGCACTATCAAATTTGATGGAAGCACTTCTGGTACCATCACCCTCAATGCAACCGCTATCGCCGGTACCAATACCATTACGCTCCCAGCGAGTACGGGAACCGTCGCCCTCACCAGTGACCTTCATAACGCTGTCACCCTTTCCGGATCCTATGACTACATCACCCTTTCCGGTCAAGACATTGTTCGCGGACAAGTTGACCTCACAACCGATGTGACGGGGACACTGCCAGTAGGGAATGGAGGAACGGGCGCGACCACTCTCAACAATCTCATCACCCTCGGGACGCACACCACCGGAAACTACGTCGCCTCCGCAACCGCAAGCGGTGGTCTCGCTCTGACCGGCACCGAAGGCGGGAGTCTCGGCATTCTCCTCCAACCTTCAACGGATGCGCTTTCAAGTACCACGAGCTCCGGCTCTGGTATGGAACTCCTCGCAACCGGACTCACCCTCCTTCAAGGATGTACCAGTGGGGAAGTACTTGCTTGGAACGAAGCAACCGATGTCTGGGAATGTGCGAGCGTCAGTGGTATTGGTGGTGCCAACGCCGCTCTCTCCAACCTCGCCTCCGTCGCCATCAATACGAGCCTCGTCTCCGACACCGACAATACCGATGACCTTGGTTCCGCTGCGATTGCTTGGAAGGATGTATATACCCGCACTATCAAATTTGATGGAAGCACTTCTGGTACCATCACCCTCAATGCAACCGCTATCGCCGGTACCAATACCATTACGCTCCCAGCGAGTACGGGAACCGTCGCGCTCACCAGTGACCTTCATAACGCTGTCACCCTTTCCGGATCCTATGACTACATCACCCTTTCCGGTCAAGACATTGTTCGCGGACAAGTTGACCTCACAACCGATGTGACGGGGACACTGCCAGTAGGGAATGGAGGAACGGGCGCGACCACTCTCAACAATCTCATCACCCTCGGGACGCACACCACCGGAAACTACGTCGCCTCCGCAACCGCAAGCGGTGGTCTCGCTCTGACCGGCACCGAAGGCGGGAGTCTCGGCATTCTCCTCCAACCTTCAACGGATGCGCTTTCAAGTACCACGAGCTCCGGCTCTGGTATGGAACTCCTCGCAACCGGACTCACCCTCCTTCAAGGATGTACCAGTGGGGAAGTACTTGCTTGGAACGAAGCAACCGATGTCTGGGAATGTGCGAGCGTCAGTGGTATTGGTGGTGCCAACGCCGCTCTCTCCAACCTCGCCTCCGTCGCCATCAATACGAGCCTCGTCTCCGACACCGACAATACCGATGACCTTGGTTCCGCTGCGATTGCTTGGAAGGATGTATATACCCGCACTATCAAATTTGATGGAAGCACTTCTGGTACCATCACCCTCAATGCAACCGCTATCGCCGGTACCAATACCATTACGCTCCCAGCGAGTACGGGAACCGTCGCCCTCACCAGTGACCTTCATAACGCTGTCACCCTTTCCGGATCCTATGACTACATCACCCTTTCCGGTCAAGACATTGTTCGCGGACAAGTTGACCTCACAACCGATGTGACGGGGACACTGCCAGTAGGGAATGGAGGAACGGGCGCGACCACTCTCAACAATCTCATCACCCTCGGGACGCACACCACCGGAAACTACGTCGCCTCCGCAACCGCAAGCGGTGGTCTCGCTCTGACCGGCACCGAAGGCGGGAGTCTCGGCATTCTTCTCCAGCCTTCAACGGATGCGCTTTCAAGTACCACGAGCTCCGGCTCTGGTATGGAACTCCTCGCAACCGGACTCACCCTCCTTCAAGGATGTACCAGTGGGGAAGTACTTGCTTGGAACGAAGCAACCGATGTCTGGGAATGTGCGAGCGTCAGTGGTATTGGTGGTGCCAACGCCGCTCTCTCCAACCTCGCCTCCGTCGCCATCAATACGAGCCTCGTCTCCGACACCGACAATACCGATGACCTCGGTTCCGCTGCGATTGCTTGGAAGGATGTATATACCCGCACTATCAAATTTGATGGAAGCACTTCTGGTACCATCACCCTCAATGCAACCGCTATCGCCGGTACCAATACCATTACGCTCCCAGCGAGTACGGGAACCGTCGCCCTCACCAGTGACCTTCATAACGCTGTCACCCTTTCCGGATCCTATGACTACATCACCCTTTCCGGTCAAGACATTGTTCGCGGACAAGTTGACCTCACAACCGATGTGACGGGGACACTGCCAGTAGGGAATGGAGGAACGGGCGCGACCACTCTCAACAATCTCATCACCCTCGGGACGCACACCACCGGAAACTACGTCGCCTCCGCAACCGCAAGCGGTGGTCTCGCTCTGACCGGCACCGAAGGCGGGAGTCTCGGCATTCTTCTCCAGCCTTCAACGGATGCGCTTTCAAGTACCACGAGCTCCGGCTCTGGTATGGAACTCCTCGCAACCGGACTCACCCTCCTTCAAGGATGTACCAGTGGGGAAGTACTTGCTTGGAACGAAGCAACCGATGTCTGGGAATGTGCGAGCGTCAGTGGTATTGGTGGTGCCAACGCCGCTCTCTCCAACCTCGCCTCCGTCGCCATCAATACGAGCCTCGTCTCCGACACCGACAATACCGATGACCTCGGTTCCGCTGCGATTGCTTGGAAGGATGTATATACCCGCACTATCAAATTTGATGGAAGCACTTCTGGTACCATCACCCTCAATGCAACCGCTATCGCCGGTACCAATACCATTACGCTCCCAGCGAGTACGGGAACCGTCGCCCTCACCAGTGACCTTCATAACGCTGTCACCCTTTCCGGATCCTATGACTACATCACCCTTTCCGGTCAAGACATTGTTCGCGGACAAGTTGACCTCACAACCGATGTGACGGGGACACTGCCAGTAGGGAATGGAGGAACGGGCGCGACCACTCTCAACAATCTCATCACCCTCGGGACGCACACCACCGGAAACTACGTCGCCTCCGCAACCGCAAGCGGTGGTCTCGCTCTGACCGGCACCGAAGGCGGGAGTCTCGGCATTCTTCTCCAGCCTTCAACGGATGCGCTTTCAAGTACCACGAGCTCCGGCTCTGGTATGGAACTCCTCGCAACCGGACTCACCCTCCTTCAAGGATGTACCAGTGGGGAAGTACTTGCTTGGAACGAAGCAACCGATGTCTGGGAATGTGCGAGCGTCAGTGGTATTGGTGGTGCCAACGCCGCTCTCTCCAACCTCGCCTCCGTCGCCATCAATACGAGCCTCGTCTCCGACACCGACAATACCGATGACCTCGGTTCCGCTGCGATTGCTTGGAAGGATGTATATACCCGCACTATCAAATTTGATGGAAGCACTTCTGGTACCATCACCCTCAATGCAACCGCTATCGCCGGTACCAATACCATTACGCTCCCAGCGAGTACGGGAACCGTCGCCCTCACCAGTGACCTTCATAACGCTGTCACCCTTTCCGGATCCTATGACTACATCACCCTTTCCGGTCAAGACATTGTTCGCGGACAAGTTGACCTCACAACCGATGTGACGGGGACACTGCCAGTAGGGAATGGAGGAACGGGCGCGACCACTCTCAACAATCTCATCACCCTCGGGACGCACACCACCGGAAACTACGTCGCCTCCGCAACCGCAAGCGGTGGTCTCGCTCTGACCGGCACCGAAGGCGGGAGTCTCGGCATTCTTCTCCAGCCTTCAACGGATGCGCTTTCAAGTACCACGAGCTCCGGCTCTGGTATGGAACTCCTCGCAACCGGACTCACCCTCCTTCAAGGATGTACCAGTGGGGAAGTACTTGCTTGGAACGAAGCAACCGATGTCTGGGAATGTGCGAGCGTCAGTGGTATTGGTGGTGCCAACGCCGCTCTCTCCAACCTCGCCTCCGTCGCCATCAATACGAGCCTCGTCTCCGACACCGACAATACCGATGACCTCGGTTCCGCTGCGATTGCTTGGAAGGATGTATATACCCGCACTATCAAATTTGATGGAAGCACTTCTGGTACCATCACCCTCAATGCAACCGCTATCGCCGGTACCAATACCATTACGCTCCCAGCGAGTACGGGAACCGTCGCCCTCACCAGTGACCTTCATAACGCTGTCACCCTTTCCGGATCCTATGACTACATCACCCTTTCCGGTCAAGACATTGTTCGCGGACAAGTTGACCTCACAACCGATGTGACGGGGACACTGCCAGTAGGGAATGGAGGAACGGGCGCGACCACTCTCAACAATCTCATCACCCTCGGGACGCACACCACCGGAAACTACGTCGCCTCCGCAACCGCAAGCGGTGGTCTCGCTCTGACCGGCACCGAAGGCGGGAGTCTCGGCATTCTTCTCCAGCCTTCAACGGATGCGCTTTCAAGTACCACGAGCTCCGGCTCTGGTATGGAACTCCTCGCAACCGGACTCACCCTCCTTCAAGGATGTACCAGTGGGGAAGTACTTGCTTGGAACGAAGCAACCGATGTCTGGGAATGTGCGAGCGTCAGTGGTATTGGTGGTGCCAACGCCGCTCTCTCCAACCTCGCCTCCGTCGCCATCAATACGAGCCTCGTCTCCGACACCGACAATACCGATGACCTCGGTTCCGCTGCGATTGCTTGGAAGGATGTATATACCCGCACTATCAAATTTGATGGAAGCACTTCTGGTACCATCACCCTCAATGCAACCGCTATCGCCGGTACCAATACCATTACGCTCCCAGCGAGTACGGGAACCGTCGCCCTCACCAGTGACCTTCATAACGCTGTCACCCTTTCCGGATCCTATGACTACATCACCCTTTCCGGTCAAGACATTGTTCGCGGACAAGTTGACCTCACAACCGATGTGACGGGGACACTGCCAGTAGGGAATGGAGGAACGGGCGCGACCACTCTCAACAATCTCATCACCCTCGGGACGCACACCACCGGAAACTACGTCGCCTCCGCAACCGCAAGCGGTGGTCTCGCTCTGACCGGCACCGAAGGCGGGAGTCTCGGCATTCTTCTCCAGCCTTCAACGGATGCGCTTTCAAGTACCACGAGCTCCGGCTCTGGTATGGAACTCCTCGCAACCGGACTCACCCTCCTTCAAGGATGTACCAGTGGGGAAGTACTTGCTTGGAACGAAGCAACCGATGTCTGGGAATGTGCGAGCGTCAGTGGTATTGGTGGTGCCAACGCCGCTCTCTCCAACCTCGCCTCCGTCGCCATCAATACGAGCCTCGTCTCCGACACCGACAATACCGATGACCTCGGTTCCGCTGCGATTGCTTGGAAGGATGTATATACCCGCACTATCAAATTTGATGGAAGCACTTCTGGTACCATCACCCTCAATGCAACCGCTATCGCCGGTACCAATACCATTACGCTCCCAGCGAGTACGGGAACCGTCGCCCTCACCAGTGACCTTCATAACGCTGTCACCCTTTCCGGATCCTATGACTACATCACCCTTTCCGGTCAAGACATTGTTCGCGGACAAGTTGACCTCACAACCGATGTGACGGGGACACTGCCAGTAGGGAATGGAGGAACGGGGGTGGCGACTTTCGGCGGGACCAATACGCTCCTCTATACTACTTCTGCCAATACACTCGCTTCTCTGGCAACGGCGAATAGCTCCATACTTGTCACCAATGGTTCAGGTGTCCCTTCACTCGCAACAGATATCCCGACCGCCGTCACTATCGGTGGCGCCTATGTCTATCGAGTGGGTGGGACAGATGTATCCGTCGCCGATGGGGGAACAGGTTTGAGTTCATATACCGCTGGCGACATTCTCTATGCCTCTGGAACAACGACACTTGCGGGACTGAGTGATGTCGCTACTGGAAATGTTCTCCTTTCTGGCGGGATAGGCTCCTCACCGAGTTGGGGCAAGGTGGCACTTGGGACACATACGACCGGAGACTATATCGCCTCAGCAACCGCGAGTGGCGGACTCGTAATGACGGGAACGGCTGGCGGGAGTCTCGGCATTCTTCTCCAGCCTTCAACGGATGCGCTTTCAAGTACCACGAGCTCCGGCTCTGGTATGGAACTCCTCGCAACCGGACTCACCCTCCTTCAAGGATGTACCAGTGGGGAAGTACTTGCTTGGAACGAAGCAACCGATGTCTGGGAATGTGCGAGCGTCAGTGGTATTGGTGGTGCCAACGCCGCTCTCTCCAACCTCGCCTCCGTCGCCATCAATACGAGCCTCGTCTCCGACACCGACAATACCGATGACCTCGGTTCCGCTGCGATTGCTTGGAAGGATGTATATACCCGCACTATCAAATTTGATGGAAGCACTTCTGGTACCATCACCCTCAATGCAACCGCTATCGCCGGTACCAATACCATTACGCTCCCAGCGAGTACGGGAACCGTTGCCCTTATTGATGGAGGACAGACGTTTACCTCTGCTACTTGGAATGGCACTGCAATTGGCTCCATCTATGGAGGCACTGGACTCAATACCTCTGCCTCTACTGGTGTTCCTACTATTAGTAGTGGTACCTGGAGTGTGGCGAGTTCGCTTGGAGTGGCACTTGGAGGAACGGGCACGACCACTCAATTCACCCAAGGCTCTATCGTTTTTGCCGGTGCAAGCGGTGTGTATACACAAGACAATGCCAATTTCTTCTGGGATAATACGAATAAGAGATTGGGGATTGGGGACGCTACTCCCGACAGTGCTCTTGATATTTTGGCAGCCGATGCATCAAATACCTATCTCACTATCGGCAACACCAATGCCGGAAGTTACAATGCAGGTATTCGCTTTGAGCTCACCGAGAACAGCGCTCTCTATTCTCTCGGTGTTGATGATACGGATTCTGATAAATTCAAAATATATGCTGGTTCAGACTTCAGTGGCACAAGTCAATTTTCCATAGATACGACTGGTGTTACCACCATCAGTCAGCTTCAGGTTGGCGCACAGAAATTTGAAACCGATGGCGGAGTGCTCTCCTGGGTGGATATGGATGTGACGAGTAGCGCGACGGACAACACGGTGGAGAGTTATAGCGCGCAGGTTGATGGGCAGAATCTCCTGACGATCTATGCCCTCTCTGATGGGGCGGGGAGTATTGACAACAAGAAGGTACAAATTGGTTTGGGAACCGATACGACACTTCCAGTATTGTTTGGTCTTGATGTAAGGAACACCACCAGTGATCCGAGCGAAGGCTTCGAAGGCGCCATGTACTACAATACCTTCGACAACAAATTCCGCTGTTACCAAAACACTGGTTGGACTGACTGTATTGGTGCAGGCTCTTCCTACACCGCCGGAAACGGTCTCACTCTTTCTTCTACAACATTCAAGCTCGGTGGCACTCTTTCTGAAAACACGACCATTGCTCAGACGACCTATACTTACAATCAGACATTCACCGGGACGACTACAACCGGTCTCACTTATACCGCCAATTCACTTACTACAGGCACAGCACTCAATGTTTCTTCTACTTCAACGGTTGGAGATGGCTCCAAGCTCTTGAATCTCAGCCGTTCGGGTGCTAATAGCACGAGTGGCAAAACGAACTATGGACTCTATTCTGCTATTACGAATACAGGGACAACATCGACAAATATCGCCGGATATTTCAGTGCAACTGGAGCGACAACAAACTTTGGTTTGCAAGTAGCTGCGCTTACGGGGGCAACATCGACGGGCGTTGATATTGGCAATCTTTCTGGATCTACGGCGAACAAGGGAATAAATATCGGAACGATTTCTGGTACCGGTACTGGCGCTGGAGTGACCGTCGGAAATATCTCAAGTACTGGTGCAAATAATTACGGCATTAACCTCGGAACATTGACCGGAGGAACGGCATCAAATTCGCAGATTACCGCTGGTGTCGTAACGGCAGTAGCGAGCGCAACGAACTATGGCATCAATCTCGGCGGTATAACGGGTACAGCCGCATCCTCTACGAACTACGGTGTATTTGTCGGGACGATGAGTGCAACAGGGACAGCGACATACGGCGCAAAGATTACGGGTCCGACCGGAGCGGCGACATCCAATTACGGTGTCAATATAACGGATGTCTCAGGAGCGACGCATAATGCCAACTTGGTACTCGGTACCGTCGCGACGACGGCAGGGAGCTGGTCACTGTATTCATCGAGTACGAATCAATCGTATTTTGCGGGCAATGTTGGTATTGGTACGGCGACGCCTGTCACTGGACTCGAGCTCTATAGCTCTGCGGCGAGTGATCGAATTTTCACGATTACTTCCAACACAACAACAAATGATCCTCTTATAAAATTCCGCACGGCAGCTACCTCTCTCGCAGTGAAGTTCTCCATCGGTGTCGATACTTCCGATAGCGATACCTTCAAGATTGACTCCAATGACGGTCTCAGTACCTCGCCGGACTTCAAGATTGACTCGACTGGTGTGACAACTATTGCCAATGCCCGTCTCGGTGCGCAGAGTTTACCGGAGGATGGAGGTATTCTCTCTTGGCTTGATATGTCGGTGACCAGTTCATCGGTATCGGGAACAGTGGAAAGCTATAGTGCACAGATTGATAGCAACCCGGTTCTTACGGTGTATGCGGAAAGTGATGGATCGGGTGGTATTCAGAATCAAGGAGTTGGTATTGGCACCACGACGCCAGCATATATGCTTGACGTGCTTGCTTCTGGCACCGGTGTTATTGCTCGATTTAACAGCAATAATAGTACGGGCTGTACGCTTGCGACCGGAGGTACGATAAGCTGTTCCTCTGATAGTCGATTGAAGAAGAATATTCATTCAACAACATTGGGACTTGAGACGCTTCTTGCTCTTCGGCCAGTGGAATACAATTGGAATTATCAATCTGATGGCGATATGAAGAGCTTCGGGTTTATTGCGCAGGAAGTTGGCGCACTTATTCCTGAACTCGTGAGAACGGATGATAGCGGATATCTCCAGCTGAACACTATTGGTCTCGTCCCTATTTTGGCAAAGGCTCTTCAGGAAGAGAACACCAAAGTGACGACACTCGGCGCGAATGTCAGTGCGACCTCTCTCAAAACCACCGCAAATGCAACAACGCTTGCGAGTTTGCAGTCATCAGTGGACGAGCAATTGACAGTTGTATCTGAAACGGAGAATGGTTTCGAAGTTCGTCTCGCGAGCCTTGAAGAAAAGGCGATAGATACAACAGCGCTTTCGATCAAGGTGACAGATCTCGAATCCGCTGTGTCACTCCTACAAAGTTCGAACCAAGTGCTGCTCGATTTCTACAATTCATTGTCACTCGGCAATGTCCTGGTCAAGAATGCAGATGGCAATCTCGATCTTTCAAATGGAAAGATTCGCGCGAAGGAGCTCTCGACGGGTGCGCTCGCTATCGAGATTGTGGATGAAGAGGCGCCGACAATCGGCTCAGCAACACTTTTCCCGAAAGCGGTTGACAAGAAGGGAGAAAAGGATGCTGACGGCAATGATATTGCCGATGGATTTGATGATGTGTCAGGAGATTCTATGGAAGATCCGGATGTCTTGGCACGCAATGGGAAGCAGATAATCGTCAAAACAAAAGCGGTCAGTGTTGGATCGCGCATCTTCCTTACGCCCAAGCAGGCAATTGCCGAGCCACTTGCAGTCACTGATATTTCAGAAGGGGAGGGATTCACTGTTGAAATGAAAAATGAAACCTCTGAAGAAATCCCATTTGACTGGATCGTCGTGGAAGAGAAGTAAGGGAGAGAGGGAACAGCTTATAGGTGTTAGCTTATAGTTTTTAGGGAAAAGCGAGTATGGCGGTTTCTTCTGCAATGCAAAGAGCGGTGGTTTCGGTACCCTTGAACATTTCGGAAGGATGATGTTGCAGGATTCGAAAAGATTTTCTTCAATTTCTTCGTATCGCCTATGGATCCGGAGCGGAGCTTGAGACACAACTCGAAATTTCATTTCGTTTGAATCTAATCGAAAAAGGGGAATACCAAAAAACGGCTTCTCTTCTTGGAGAAGTTATGAAAATGCTCAATTCTATGATTTCCAAACTGAGCAAAAAGTAGCCCGAAACCAGCTTTTAGCTTCTCGGTTTTAGCTTAGAGTTTCCTGTATCTCCTAAAAGCTAACAGCTATAAACTCTTGTTCCTACAACCCCGCCCCCTGCACCTGCCAATAGAAGTTTGAACACGTTGTATCCCGACACCCACACTTCCATCCACCACCTTGGATACTGCAGGTCATCCCGACAAAGTAGGCAGGGTCTATGGCACTTGCAGTCGAGATATCGGTATCGGTAATGGAAGCGGTGATACTTCCTTGGCACCATTCTCCATTGAGGGCACCGGTACAGGTGCCGGTAAACTGATGCCAGTCAGCAATACCGGGGTCATAGTAGTAGCCTTTGGTATACACGATCCTCGTCGAGTCACCGGTTTGTCCGAGAGTCGCTTGAATGGTATGGGAATCGGATGATGAGCAACTCGCATTGATGAGATTTGTGCTTGTTTGGAAGGCGTCGTATGGAGCTCCGTAACCGTTGTAGGCGGATTGGGAGAAGTTGGTAGTGGTGACAGTGTTGCAGGGGGAGAAGGTGTCGGTTCCGCCTTGGGTGAGTGGCGTATTCATATCGGTTTGAATTTCCGTCTGCGTCAATGCTTTGTTGTAGATGCGGACATCGTCCACACTCCCGTTAAAAGCGCCGCTCGTGTATTCGGCATTCCCTCCGATTCTTACGGGGAAGTTGTTGGTTGAGAGGGTTTGCGTGAAACTTGCTTGCGCGTCGATGTTTCCGTCCACGTAGAGCTTCTTGGTTGTTCCGTCATACACGATAGCAACATGATGCCACGCGTCGTTTGCGACATTCGCGGTTCCTTGGAGATCATTGGCGCTTGGAGAGAAAGAGTTGAAGTCAAGCGTATTCGTTGACGCATAACGGGTGAGACTCCAGGAAGAATCTCCTTTGGAAACGAGTGCTGCCCAGGCGCTTCCGAAAGAAGCGGTTTTCATCCAGAGGGAGACGGTGAAATTGTTGGTGAAATCGAAGTCGGATTCATTGGGGATGCTTACGTAGGAATTGGCATTTCCGGAGAAAGAGATGCCACTTCCGGTTTTGCCAGAAGACCACGTGGCATTGGAGAGCGTGCCGGTATGATTGTGTCCGGAGATATCGGAAGAGGTGGTGCCGGTTCCTTCATCGAAGTTGAGTCCGAGGAGGAGGTTTTGGGAGATGGGGGGCGGAGTGGTGACGGTGAGTACGAGAGTGGCCGTTCCGGTACCCGCCGCGTTGGTGGCGCGAATGGTGATATTAGTCGTACCGGTTGTAGAAGGAGTGCCGGAGATAACGCCGGTATTCGTATTGACGGACGCCCATGCGGGGAGTCCGGTTGCATTGTAGGAAGTCGGTGTGTTGCTTGCCGTGATTTGGTAGGAAAAGGCGGAACCGGTGGTAGCCGAAGCGGTGAGGGGGCTCGTGATAACGGGAGTGGCGAGCGGTTGGGTCTTTGCGCTTACCACATTGGTCCAACCAGAGACATTCCCTGCCGCGTCACTCGCGCGGACACGATAGCTGTAGTCGGTATTCGGGGAGAGTCCGGTATTATTCACAAATGGTGAGGTAGCGGGAGTACCGACCGTAGCAAACGAAGCGTCGGGACAGGCGGCGGGGAGACCGGTACAACGCTGGACCGTATAGCCGGTTACGCCGACATCGTCCGTGGCGGCGGTCCAGGTGACGGTAATAGAAGTAGAATTGGTGGCGTTCGCGGCGACACTCGTGCCAGTGGGCCATGCGGGAGGAGTGGTATCGCTCCCTCCAGGGGTATTTGAAATAACCACATTATCATAGTAGACACTATACGGAGACCCTCCATAAAACTGGTTCCATCCTCCAAGGCAGATATAGTCAAAATAGAGGGAATTGCTATTGTCTCGGTTGGTAATACCCGTCAATCCAATAACCTTGACATTGTCGTACCAGACCTCATAAATAGCGTTTGTCTGACTGTTGTCGTTATACTTCATATGGAGTTCCCATGTATGCCAATTACCATCCATGGCATTTATAGGACCAGGCTTGGTTCCGGTAACTGTTCCCCCACAACTGCTTGATCCCGCATAGGTTACAATTGATGCTGTGTCGCGAGTAGTTCCTGAACAGCCGTAGCTTAGTTGGTCAAATATATTGGTTTGATACGTAGTGGCTGTGGTAGTATTTGCATAGTTAGTTCCATTTCTTATGCCAAATAACTTTAAAAACTTTGTTCCACCAACACAACTTCCTGAACCACAATCAAACTTAAAGTTAAATTTAATATCTAGCTCTTGTGTATTAGCAGGCGCATCCCAATTATGCCAACGATCTCCACAGCTATTTGAATCACAGTTATAGATAATCTTTAGAGCATTTGAACCATCCGGACCAGCTCCAACCGCAATAGAAGATGTCGACCCGGCGCTCCACCCATGATTATTGACTGAATCGGTATAATTGAAATTATCTTGAAAAAGAACGGCCGCCTGAGCGATACTCATATCTGCAAAGAGGAAAAAGCTGAACACGAAAATAAGCCCGCTCTTCTTGAAGGATGGCAAACAAAATCGACGAGAAACAACAGGTTTTTTAATCATAGAATCGCTTTATTTTATCTGAATAACATTCACTTTTATTTTCCCCTATTATACAGTTCCACTACTTCCGTCGCAGAGAGCGTCCGATTATAGAGGCGGACATCATCGATTTTTCCATAAAAACTGTATGAATCATAAGCTTCCCCCATGTTTAACGGTAAGTTATCAGTAATTGGAGTATACGCACTTGCACCACCATTATCAGTTTGTGGCACACCATTAACATACATCACTATGGTGTTTGAGCTATCTTTGTATGTTGCCACAATGTGATACCACTCGTTTGTATTCACAATAGGCTGTGTAGTGGTAAGTTCATCGCGATAGGTTGGTCCGGTACTTGCAAATCCAAAATCCACATCGAGGTTGTCAGATCCCGCATTGTAGAGATAGAGAAAGTAATTATTAGGTTTTCCGAAAATAAGCACGTATTGAGATGATGCTGGAAATGAATCCAAGCTCACCCACGCCGACATAGATATTTCTCCGGTCGTTATGTCGAGACTTGTCGAATCTGCAACATCAATCCCAGTCCCATCAAAACTCAAAGCCTGTCCCAATTTCCCAATCACAGCAGAGGAGGCGGTGAGACCCACGGCATCCCCATGATTCCCTTTGCCGCTCACATCTTTGATCTCGTTACTCGTATCGCCCCAAATCACATCTGGTCCATCAAACGTCCAGTGTCCCACGAGTCCCGTATCAACCGGATCTCCCGGAACGGTGGTCTGATAGAGTCTTTTCACTGCATCTTCGGAGAGGGCTTTGCCATAGAGTCTGACATCGTCAATCTTCCCATCAAAAGGCACGCCCGCATCACTCTCGGCGCCGATACGGAAGGCATTCGCATTGGCGAGAGAATTGATGGCGGCGGTGGAGGTGGTGGTACTTCCATCGAGGCTGCCATCGAGATAGAGATACATCCCTGTGTTGTCATTCCAGACGGCGGCGAAGTGGTGCCAGCCGGTTGCGCTCAAATTGGTTGCACCGGTTGCGGAATAGGTATCGGTCCCGTCGGAAATTTCGAAATTGAGATAGTCATTGCCGGCATTGTTGTCGACCCAGACGACATAGCCCGCATTGGTGGTTTGGTCGGTTTTCTTGGCGACAATGGTGTGATCGGCGGCAAAGGTATCGCGATTGAACCAGCCGACGATAGTGAAGTCCGCGCCATCAACAAAGTCGAGAATGCCGCTTGCGGGATCAGCGATGGAGAGGTATTGTCCGCTTCCGGAGAAATCGAGAGAATAGGCGCCGATTTGCCCCGTAGTCCAACTTGGAGAACCGGTCATGGCGAGTGTATTTCCGTTTCCACTGCTGTCAGTTGCGTTGGTGCCGGAGCCGTCATCGAGTTTCCAGTAGCCCAAGATGCCTTGGGAGAGGCGGTTTTCGATGGGGGCGTTTACGGTTTTGCTCGCTTCGGAGTTGAAGTCGTAGGTAAGTCCCACTGTTCCCGCGACAAAGAGAGCAATGAAGAACCACTGTGTTGCGCGGAGGAGGGAGATACGCATAAGCGAGGTTTTATTTGTAGACAGTATATCATGCCGGGACACAAATCTAGATGTATCACACCCTCTTTGAGACAAAAACCGTGCTATAATTCTCTCATCCATTCCTCATTCTTCCCTCCATGCCTGCGCGCTTCTTCACCTGGATCATTATCCTCTTCTCCCTCACCGTGGGAGCGGTTCTTTGGTGGCGACTTCAGGGGAAAAATCAAGGTCAAGCCGCAGAAACGATGAATGCGACGGTTCCAGGACCAACATCCTCCATTCTTGTCGGGCACTGGACACTTGATGGGAACGATGTTGTCTGGGGCGATACGACCAGTGAAATCAAAGACGTCTCGGGGTATGCGAAACACGGCGACTCTTCAAATCTCACAGCAGGAAGCGCAGTGGTAGGGCGAATTGGTCAGGGACTCCTTTTTAATGGAAGTAGCGACTCCATCTCTCTCGGCAATGTCTACAACGGCGTGAAAACCGTTTCCTTCTGGGCAAAGCCAAACTCAACAACACAGCCCTTTATTGATTTGAATGGCACAGCGACAATCAATATGACGTCCAGCACGGTAGCGGCGAATAACTTTACCAGTCCGACAATCTATGTGGATGGAACGGCAACCAGCACCTTTCCCAACACCAACTGGCATCATATCACTGTGACGACTGGAACTAGCATTAATGCGAGCGCAGCATATTTGGGAAAAATCGCGAGCAGCTATTTCGGTGGTATATTAGATGACCTACGATTCTACTCAACTGAACTCTCTGCGACGCAGGTTGCCGATCTCTACAGAAGTAGCGGCGCGAAGCAAACCATCAACTTCGGCATGGAAGGCACCTTGACCGATGGGCTCGTCGGGCACTGGACGATGGACGGAAATGACGTCATCTGGGGCGATTCGAGTAGTGAGGTGAAGGATCGAAGCGGGAACGGCAACGACGGGGATGCCGTGGGTCTCACTGCTTCCTCCGCCGTGATTGGCAAATTGGGGCAGGGGTTGAGTTTTGATGGGACGAGTGATGAGATTAGTGTCCTCGGTCCGACCATTACCAATACCCATTCTTTCGTCGCATGGATTAAGCCGTCTGGAAATCTCGGAGGGTACAATTCGTTAGTGGAAAGTGACACTACCTTTATAGGCGTTTACCTTCAGGATAGTAGCAGTTCTCAATGTTCCTTTGTTCAAACTCTTAATTTCTACTATTCAAGTACAAGTCATTGCAGTAACACAGAAATTACGGATGATATCTGGACGCATGTCGCAGTGATAAATAATGCAGGATCTGTCACTTTTTACGTAAATGGTGCCCCTGCCGGAACGGCGACAAGTGCTCCGGGTTACACTGCCGGAATGATCGGGAATGGGAACTCCACCTCTTTTAAGGGTTCTCTCGACGATGTCCGCATGTATAACCGGGCACTTTCTGTAACCGAAGTGACTAATTTGTATACCATAGGGAAATAGTATTCACCTCCCATTTTTTTGCTATGCTTCTTTTGTGGTATTCTTAAAAAAATCTCAACCAAAAAACCATGAAACAAAATTTGCTTGCATTCACGCTCTCTTCGATTGGACTATTTTTCTTCCTTCTTCCTGCGCATGTTTATGCCGCTCAGACAACAGGTGGCGTCAACTGGCTTGATCCACTTGGGTATCAAAAGCCGGCATTTTATCCGATCACGGTACCGGATGAAGCTACCGTGACAAACAAATATTATGTTGATATGAGTTCGGGCTCTGGAAGTGCGTGCTCTTCTTCAAGTCCCTGTGCCAATATTGACAATGTAATTGGAAAACCAGGTACAACTGGCGGGCCGGCCTATGTGTACGTTCGTGGCACGGGCAATCTTTCGCTCTATAATGATTCCTTCTACGGATCCGCAGGGAATGAAATCGTTATCAAGCCGTGGGGTACAGCGACCGCAACTTTTACTAGCAATTCAAACACCAATAGCTCCAATGTGCATCACCTCATATTTGATGGTGGCTCGAATTTGGGAATTCGATTTCAATCCTCCGCTGGACAGTACTCCTTGCATGTTCTCTCGAATGATACGACGATTTATCGGACACAAAGTTTGTGTTCAGGATCTGGTGCGCTCTTGTTTTCTGTTGGCGATAGCAAGGTAAACTCAAATGTTGCATTTATCAATAATGAAGGTTATGGCTGTACATCTACTAATGATCAGGTAAGTTTTGTGTATGCTGGCCCGGGGGGTGGAGGCGGTTACTCAAACTTGAAAATACTCAATAATATTATTCGTGATATGGGTGGTGAGGGTATTGAAATCAATCCTCGTGTTACTTCGAATAACCTCGAAATTACAGGAAACGCGATTCATAATATTGGGAAAGTTACTTGCTCTACGGCATGGAACTGCCGTCCCGGTATTACTATGAGCGTACAGAGTGGTGGTGGTAACAATGGAACGGTTATTAAAAACAACCTCATCTGGGACACAGGTTCTGGTTGCGTGTGGGATAGGGGTGGAGGTACTCCCCGACCACTTATCGTGAACAATACATGCTACGATTATGCTAAGATTGGTAGTGACCCTTGGCCGAATGGCATTGCTGGGTATTCCGGCCCTGGAACAGCAACTGTATCGAACAATATCATTTACGCTCCAAACGGAACGAATCCACTGGATGGTACCTATGCGGGGACCAACAACCTTTGTGGCTCCGGCAAATCCTGTGGCTCCTCCAGTCAAGCATGGAGTGCTAGCACGTTTCTCTCAACGAACGAAAACACATCGAACTTTCTTCAGATAGGTATAAATTCTACAGCCAAAGATACTGGCATAACCATAGCGAGTGTCACAAATGATTATGCCGATAATACTCGCCCTGTTGGCTCTGGCTGGGATATCGGCGCTTACGAATACGGTACCTCCACTCCCGACACCACCTCCCCCACCTCTCCCACCACTCTCGCCGCAAACGCCACCAGTGCCTCGAGTATCACCGTCACGTGGAATCCAGCAACCGACCCCACTACCGAGGGGCAGGCAACATCGGGCATCACTGGATACCTCATCGAACGCTGTACCGGACTCTCGTGTTCCACCTTCACCCAAGTGGGAACTCCCACTTCCAACAGCTACTCCGACACCGGTCTCACTGCCACAACTCTCTACCGCTATCGCGTACGAGCAAACGATGGAGCCGGCAACAATTCTTCCTACTCAAACATTGTTTCCGCCACCACCCCCCAAGCCCCTCCTTCTCCCACCTTCGTCTCCGAATACGAAACTCCCTGGAATACGAGTACCTCTCCCAAGACAACGAGTACTTTCAATGTTCAGTCAGGCGACATCCTCGTCGCCTATGCCGTGAATGAAAACTCCGGAAGTGTCATCACGACTCCTCCCACAGGAACCCTCTCCGGTACCTGGACACTCAAGCAAACGATTGCCGCCAGTAACGCCACCTACCTCCGTCTCTGGACGATGAGTGTCGCAACAAGCCAAACCAATGTGAATGTTGTCTTCACGAACGCGGGAGGCAACTTTGGAGGAGACGTCCTCCACTTCCGAAACGCGAGTAGTGTCGGTGTGACCGCCCAAGCCAACAGTGCGACCGGAAACCCAACCCTCACACTAAACGGCGTCAGTGAAAACTCATCCATCATCATGGTAAACGGAGACTGGAGTGCGAAGACTGGAGCAAGAACCTACAATACCACCCAAGCTGGATCCTTCACAGAAACCTCTGCCTATGCCGACGGATCAAGCTATGGAGTCGAAGCGGGCTACTACGAAAATGCCGGAACAGCAGGAAACAAAACAATTGGAATCTCTGCCCCAACCGGTATGTCTTGGTCACTCGCCGCAGTAGAAGTGAAAGGGAGTGGAACACCATCAAGTTCCTTCTCCTCCTGCTCCACTATCACTCCCGCCACCTTCCCAGGGAGTACCTACACCGGCTATGGTGCTCCCTATGATGTCTTTGCGAGTAATACTCCTCTCATAGCAACAGAGTGTAGCAGTGGTGATACCCATACCCTCAAAGCAACACTCGGCATTACGGGAGACACTACTCGAATCGTCTATACCAAAGGCTACTACTATGACCCCGGTATTGCTGACTGGCATCAGTTTACCGGTACCTGTACCGGTGCTCTCAACGGAGAATGGTGCCAAGGAAGTATCACGACTTCCATCACCGATACCGATATCTCAACCGCGAGTGCCACAGACCCTGCCTACCTTGTGGGGATGACCTGCTCGGTGCAGGGTGGCGGGTGGAAGTGTGGGTGTCGGGATACGGCGTGTTCAAACTTCTATTGGCAGGTGCAGGGGGCGGGGTTGTAGGGTGAGGGGTGGTGGATAATTTCCAATGAGCTGAGGTCTGAGTATGGTATACTAAAGGAAGTATTTTTTGTGTGACAAGATTGTAGTATGAGTATACAGGATCTCGAAGAACAACTTCATAAACATGATGGCGAAGTTCGCGAACCATCTCGGACAAGTGAATTCGATCCGGGGCATGTTGCAGATGATGCCAAAAATGCACTTGAGCAAACGAGTGGGTGGCGCATGGTACGCAATCGGTTTTTTGCTGATCGGGCAAAGACGATTCGTCTCGGAGTGCTTGCCATTGGAGGTATAGCGTTCATTGCGCTTCTTGTAGGAACATTTGTTCGTATTCGGCAGTCTTTATTTTCGCAAGATCGCGTCACGGTTTCTGTTATGGGTCCGAGCAATGTGAATAGTTCAGATGTAACCGATTTTGTTATTTCTTATGAGAATGCCAATCGTTCGAGGCTTGCGGATGCGGAGCTCATTGTTTCTTATCCGCCGAACTTTGTTCCAGAGGGGAATGCCAGTATCTTCCGAAATGATGCCTCGTCGAGCATTGTGACGCTCGGAGATATCGCTCCTTTTGGAAAAAACAGCCTTGATTTTTCAGGGAAATTCTACGGATCCAAGGATTCGATTGCGTATATTCGCGCCGAGCTTCGTTATCGACCGAGCAATGTGCAGAGTCGATTTTCTGTATCAGGACAGAAAAGCGTCAATTTGCGGAGCGCTTCTCTTGCTGTCGAATTGGAGGCTCCGCTTTCGGTGTCGCCTTCGGGGGAAGTGACATATCTGGTAAATTATGAAAATACGAGTGATGCGACACTTGCGAATGTTCGTATGAAGGCAACGCTTCCGTCGGGCTTTTCCTTGAAAGATGCTGATCCGAAACCATCGGAGGGAGAAGTCGTATGGTATCTCGGGAGTATTGCTTCGGGCGAACGAGGGAAAATTCGCCTCACAGGGAATATGAATGGTGTGCCTAACGAGACCAAAACGGTACGGGTTGAATTTGGTACTTTCCAAGGAGACAACACCTTTTTTTCCTACAGCAATGCCGAACGAACGACGCGCATTGTGTCAGCGCCTTTTAGTATTCGACAATCTTTGAATGGTGCAGTACCGAAGGCGGTGAATCCTGGCGATCTTCTCAGATATACAATAGCGTATCGCAACGACAGTGAAATAGCGCTTCGGGAGGTAATCGTCACTGTGGAATTGGAAGGGGACGCGTTGGACTTTTCTCGGCTTCGTCCGGAGAAAGGCGCTTATGATAGTCTCCGAAAGGTGATTACGTGGAAGGCATCCGATGTAAAACAGCTTGGAAATCTCGTGCCGAATGCCTCAGGCGAAATCGAATTCAATGTGCCAGTTCGAGATGACCTGGTGCCGCAGAGTACTCTGACAAAAGATTTCCAAATAAAGACGACGGCAAAAATTGAAAGTCCTGATGTCCCCAATCCTGCAGGTGCCAACAAAATCATTGCAACAGACACCATGTGGGCGAAAGTAAATTCGCGCCTTCTTCTGGAAACAGCTGGGTATTACAACGACGGAGCGCTCCCGAATACCGGACCGATTCCTCCGAGAGTGGGTCAAAATACGACCTATACACTGCATTGGTCGCTTTCGAATACGACCAATAATGTGACAAATGCAGAGGTGTCGGCAGATCTTCCAACAGGCGTCACGTGGACGGGGAATACGTTTCCAGATGCAGAAAAAATTTCCTACAATGAACGAACTAATAAGATTGTGTGGAATGTCGGCAGTCTTGGTGTGGGCGAGGGCATATTCTCACCGAAGCGCACGGTTGCTTTCCAGGTATCGATTCGCCCGGAAGTGAATCAACTCAATATATCGCCGACATTGCTTGAAGTATCGTCAGCAAAAGCAACAGACGTCTTTACGAATGAGACGATTCAGTCGGGAACATCAGAAAAAACAATAGGTCTCCGTGAGGATGCATCTCTTCCGCCAAATGGCTACAAGGTGGTGGGAGAATAGCTCATTGTGTCGAATTTCTCTTGACCATGTTTTTTGTTTTGGGTAGGGTAGAGACATGGATTCGCATTTCGAGATTTTGCAGACAGATGGATCTGAGCGAAGAGGTCAGATTTATACGGCACACGGCGTTTTGGAGACGCCGTTTTTTATGCCGGACGCGACGCGGGCAACGGTTCGCGGTATTGAGCCGGGAGCGATTGTTGATTCCGGTATCGAGGCGCTCGTCGTGAATACCTATCATCTCTTGCTTCGTCCGGGGTCGGAGCATATCTCTCGTTTGGGCGGGGTGCATGAGTTTATGCGATGGAATGCGCCGATACTTTCCGATTCCGGAGGGTACCAGGTGTATTCATTGATACATCGACATCCGGAATGTGGCTCGGTATCCGAAGAAGGCGCGCTTTTCCGCTCGCCCATCGATGGCTCGAAACACCTGCTCACTCCCGAGCGCGCTATAGACATCCAGTTCGATCTTGGCGTTGATATGATGGTGTGTCTCGACGATCCTCGCCCCAATGATGCCTCGAATGCGGAAGCTACCCTCGCTGTTGAGCGCACGCTTCGCTGGGCAGACCGATGCAAGGTGCGCTATGAAGAGCGTCTGGCGCAAGAGAAGGAGGAGGGTGACAAGAAGCAAAGACCGCTTCTCTTCTCGGTTGTTCAAGGTGGTATGGATATGACACTTCGACGACACTGTGCTGAGGCGCTTGCGGCGATTGGTTTTGATGGATACGGTTTCGGTGCGAGGCATCTTGATATGGAAGGGAATTTTCTCGAGGACGTGCTTCGCGAGACGGCCGCATGTATTCCAGTGAGCGCGCTTCGATTTGCGCTTGGTATCGGGACACCGAGAGATATTGTGCGCTCTCATGCTCTCGGTTGGGATATGTTCGATTGTGTGATTCCGACACGAGAGGGACGGCATGGGAGAGCATTCCTTCGCCATGCCGAGTGTGATATTCGAGACGAGTCTTTCTATGAAGTCGCCAATGTGACGAGTGAGCGATTTCGAGACGATGCTACTGTGCTCGATGAGGCATGTGATTGTTTGGCGTGCGCCGGAGGTTTCTCCCGAGCCTATATCCGGCATCTCTTTGCAACCGGCGAAGTGCTCGGGTCGCGACTCCTCTCGCTTCACAATCTTCGGTTCTACGCCACACTCATGGATGAACTGCGCGGACGAGATGTAAAGGCGGGAAAAGTTGCTTCTTGAAACGAAATTTGTCGAGTATATGCGCATTTGACAAATTTTGGCGGGGAGTTTATACTCTTAGGAAAGTCAGGAGAAAGGCGGACTCTTAGGGAATCATGATTGTGGACAGAAGCCCCTGGGATTCGCGTGGAGTGGTTCGGTTTCCGAACCAAAGAGGAAAAGATTGCCATGCAGGAAGAGGGAAGATATGATAGGAAGAGAAAGTGTACGAAGGGTCTTTTTCAAGCGAATGTCAACGCTTCTGTCTCGGAGATATAACAATTCATTGTAAGCGAGTCTAACTTCTCATCCGCTGCCGTCTTTCGGGAGAATTTTTTGTTCTTCTGCGAGGCGAGAGAAAGGATGAGCGTCTTTCTATGCCCAAAAAAGAAGAGGTCAGAAAAGAGGAGAAAGTGCTGAAGATTCGCGATTCGTTTCGATCGGGTTCATCTCTTTCGACACGGAAGTTCTTCAAGCGACGCATCATGGTGTCGCTTCCCAATCTTATCGATGTTTTGACAAGCTCGTACACGTGGTTTTGGGACAAGGGCTTCAAAGAATTGCTTGAAGAAGTAAATCCTATCCGCGACTTTACCAACAAAGATCTCGAGCTTCGTCTCGGTGAATACTATCTCGATGAGCCGAAATATGACGAAGTGACCGCCAAGGCAAAGAATATTTCCTATGAAGCGCCACTTCGTGCCAAGGCGACGCTTACCTTCAAGAAAACGGGCGAAGTGAAAGACCAAGAAATTTATCTTGGCGAATTCCCTATCATGACCGATCGGGGAACTTTTATCATAAATGGCGTTGAGCGCGTGGTCGTGAGTCAGCTTATCCGCTCTCCAGGCGCGTTCTTTACGATGAATTATCAGAAGGGCAAGAAGCTCTTTGGTGCGAAGATTATTCCAAATCGCGGCGCCTGGCTCGAACTCGAAACCGATCTCGATGGGGTTATCTCTGCGAAAATAGACCGGAAGCGAAAGGTGCCAGTGACAGCGCTCCTGAAAGCATTTGGCTGCGGGAATGATGCGACGCTACGTGAACTGTTTGCAGGAACCGATACTGGAGAAACGCACTATATCGAGGAAACACTCTCCAAGGATCCAACACGGACACAGGGTGAAGGCTACAAGGAAGTCTACAAACGACTTCGTCCGGGTGACCTCGCAACTGAAGAGAACGCGAAGCAAATGATTGACTCGATGTTCTTCAACTATGAACGCTACGACTTTGGAAGTGTCGGGCGATATCGTCTCAATCAGCGACTCGAAACCAATCGTGAAGATCTCGAGGCAAATCGCGTCCTCAATGTTGATGACCTCGTCCTTATTATTCGCGAAATTATCAGGCTCAACAATGATCCGGAAGCGCGACCGGATGATATCGACCACCTCGGCAATCGTCGCGTGCGCGCTGTCGGTGAGCTCATTCAGAACAAATTACGTGTCGGACTCTACCGCATGGTGAGGAATATCAAGGATCGCATGAGTACCTGTGATGTCGAGACCGTCATCCCGGGACAGCTCATCAATCCGCGTCCGGTTGCGGCGGCAGTGAAGGAATTTTTCTCGAGTTCTCAGCTCTCGCAGTTCATGGATCAGGTGAATCCTCTCGCAGAGCTTGAACACAAGCGACGACTCTCAGCGATGGGTCCGGGCGGACTCACTCGTGAGCGCGCGAGCTTTGAAGTGCGCGATGTTCACTCGTCGCACTATGGACGTATTTGTCCGGTGGAAACGCCGGAAGGTCCGAATATTGGACTCGTAGGTCATATGGCGACCTATGCACGCGTCAATGAATACGGATTCCTCGAGACACCGTATCTGCGCATTCAGAAAGATGTCTCAGTTGAGAATCCAAAAGAGCTTGAGGGAAGAATTCTCAATGAGTCGATAGCAGGAAGTGAAGTAGGTACACTGATTGATGAAGCGCTTGCCGGGAAAATTGCCAAAGAGCGAAAGACTGGAACGATTCGCGTGAAGCCATTTATTACACTCACGATTGATTATCTCAATGCCATTGTCGAAGATCGAAAAATTATCGCACATGCTGGTATCGATACCGATGAAAAGAACAATATCATAGAACCGCTTGTCGAGGCGCGTGTGAATGGCCACCCGGAAATGATTGAGACGGAGCGCATCGACTATGTAGACGTTTCTGTGAAGCAGTGTATTTCTGTAGCAACATCACTCATTCCATTTTTGGAACACGACGATGCAAACCGCGCTCTCATGGGTTCGAACATGCAACGTCAGGCTGTGTCTTGTGTGGTGCCAGATGCGCCACTTGTTGGAACAGGCATTGAGGACAAGGCAGCAGCAGATTCCGGACAGGTGATACTCGCTCGGCAGGATGGCGAAGTGATTGAAGTGGATGCGAGCCATGTTGTTGTGCGCGAAGAGGCGCCGGTCGGCTCGAAGAAAGCGCATTTTGATCGCTCCTACACACTCAAGAGTTTTGCGAAGTCAAACAATTTCACGAGCATGAACCAGGTGCCGCGCGTTGTGAAGGGGCAATCCCTCAAGCAAGGTGACCTCATTGCCGATGGCGCCTCGACTGATCGTGGTGAATTGGCGCTCGGGCAAAATGTCGTTGTTGCCTTCGTGCCATGGCAGGGATACAACTTCGAAGATGCGATTATCATGTCGGAGCGATTGCTTCATGAAGATCGCTATAGTTCTATTCATATCGAAGACTTTTCGCTTGATGTGCGAGATACAAAGCTTGGTCCCGAAGTCGTGACGCGCGATATTCCCAATATCGGTGAAGACCGTCTCAAGAACCTCGATGAACAGGGTATCATCCGTATCGGTGCCGAAGTGTCTTCGGGCGATATTCTGGTTGGAAAAATTTCTCCGAAAGGTGAAGGTGACCTGACGGCAGAAGAGCGACTTCTTCGCGTGATATTCGGTGAGAAGTCGCGTGATGTGAAGGATTCTTCGCTCTATCTCCCGCACGGCGAACGTGGCAAGGTGGTTGATGTAAAAATCTTTTCCCGAGAACAGGGCGACAAACTTTCCATGGGCGTGTTCCAACAGGTGCAGGTCTCAGTGGCACAACTTCGCAAGGTCTCAGTGGGAGACAAGTTCGCTGGTCGTCATGGAAACAAGGGTGTGGTTTCTCGCATTGCGCCGATTGAAGATATGCCATACCTCGAAGATGGGACACCGGTTGATATGATTTTGAATCCGCTTGGTGTGGCGAGCCGTATGAATATCGGACAGATCTTGGAAACGCATCTCGGATGGGCGGCAAAGAAACTTGGGTATACTGTGGCAACTCCGGCGCTCGATGGTGCGACGGAGATAGATATCAAGACCGAGCTTCGCAAGGCGGGACTTCCCGAAAACGGCAAGGTTCGACTTCGCGATGGGAAGTCGGGAGAATATTTCGACAATGAATCGACGGTTGGCGTCATGTATGTCATGAAACTCAATCACCTCATCGATGACAAACTTCACATGCGTTCTATCGGACCGTACTCCTTGATTACTCAGCAGCCATTGGGCGGCAAGGCGCAGTTTGGCGGACAGCGCTTCGGAGAAATGGAAGTGTGGGCGCTCGAAGGATATGGTGCCGCGCATACACTTCAGGAAATGCTCACGATCAAATCAGACGATGTACTTGGTCGATCGAAAGCGTACGAATCTATCATCAAGGGCGAGCCTATCAAGAGTCCGAATATCCCCGCGTCATTCCATGTTTTGGTCAATGAATTGAAAGGTCTGTGTCTCAATGTTGAATTGGTTGGCGCAAAGCCGATAGTGTCCGAAGAGGATGACCATTCATAAGTGAAGGAACATCTCGATACGTACAAAAGAAAGAATCCATCGAGATGAATTGTTGAGTCGACACTGATAAAAAATACGCAATTTCGTATTCTTCAACTCTAATTTTCCCAACACTATGATGGAAGAAACTGGTACCACTAAAGTGAGTGATTTCGAGAGCGTTCGCCTGACGCTCGCTTCTCCCGAGCAAATGCTCGAGTGGTCGAGCGGGGAGGTGACGAAGCCCGAAACGATTAACTATCGCACGCAGCGCTACGAACTCGACGGACTCTTCTGCGAGAAGATTTTTGGTCCGTCGAAGGACTGGGAGTGTTATTGTGGCAAGTATAAACGCGTGCGCTATAAGGGTATTGTCTGCGACAAGTGTGGCGTCGAGGTGACACGATCAGTAGTGCGCCGTGAGCGAATGGGGCATATCAAACTTGCCGCACCGGTTTCGCATATCTGGTTTTTGCGCGGTGTGCCGTCGAAAATCGGCTTGGCGCTCGGACTCTCTCCGCAGGAAGTGGAGAAAGTCGTGTATTTCTCTTCATACATTGTCACTTCTGTCAACGAGGAAGCGCGAGAACAAGCAATCAATCAATTGGAGCGCGAGTACAAATCGAAGCAGGGTGATGTTCGAGAGGAATCTGGTACCACGAAGCATGTCGAAGAGGGACTTGATACGCTGAAGGATCAGTATCGCACCGCAAAAGAAGATATCAAGAGCATCGAACTCTTCCGGGTCTTGTCCGAAGTCGAGTATTTCAATCTTTCGACGCGATTCGGGCAGATGTTCACGGCGGGTATTGGCGCCGAGGCTATCCGAAAGGTATTGGAACAACTCGATATCGATCAGACGCTTGAGAGATTGAAAGAGGAACTCGAGGCGAATGGCATGAATGATGAGAAGAAAACACTTCAGCGACTGAAGCTCTTCCAGGGATTCAAAAAAGCAGGATTGAAACTCGAATGGATGCTTCCGACGATGATTCCGGTTATTCCACCAGACCTTCGTCCGATGGTGGCGCTTGATGGAGGACGCTTTGCGACGTCCGATTTGAATGATCTCTATCGTCGTATTATCAATCGCAATAATCGTCTTCGGAGACTCCTCTCAATTAATGCGCCCGAAGTTATTACGCGCAATGAGAAGCGTATGCTTCAGGAGGCGGTCGACGCGCTCTTCGACAATAGCGCACGACGCGGTCAGGCATCGACAGCCGCCTCGACTGGACAACGGCGACCACTTCGCTCGCTCGCCGATGCGCTCAAGGGAAAGCAAGGGCGATTCCGACAGAACCTTTTGGGAAAGCGTGTCGATTATTCCGGTCGGTCAGTTATTGTCGTGGGTCCACAGCTCAAGTTGCACCAGGCGGGATTGCCGAAGAAAATGGCACTCGAGCTCTTCAAGCCTTTCATCATTCACAAAATGATTGAGAAGGAATATGCCCACAATGTTCGTACTGCCGGGCGTATGGTGGACGCGGAGACCGAAGAAGCCTATGAAATCTTGGATGAGATTATCGAGCATCACTATGTGCTCTTGAACCGCGCTCCGACACTGCACCGATTGTCTATTCAGGCATTCCAACCAGTCTTGATTGAAGGAAAGGCGATTCGTCTTCATCCGCTTGTTTGTTCGGCGTTCAATGCAGACTTCGATGGTGACCAGATGGCTGTGCATGTTCCGTTAACCGATGAGGCCCGTGCAGAAAGTGCCAATCTCATGTTGTCGTCAAAGAATCTCTTGAAGCCGGCATCCGGTGAACCAGTCGTGACGCCATCGCTTGATATGGTGCTCGGTATTTACTACTTGACGCACATCAAGAACGGCGCAAAGGGCGAGGGGAAGATATTGGGTTCCATGAAAGAAGGTGTCTATCTCTATGACTCTGGATTGGCAGATGCGAATGCTCGCGTGAAGCTCTTGTTTAATGATGAAATCATCGAGACTTCAATTGGGCGAATTCTTCTGAATGATATTTTGCCGAAGTCGCTTCAATTTGTGAATGCAGAGATGACGAAGAAAGATCTCAAGGGTTTGGTGGCGCAGATACTCGCGACTGAAGGGAATGAACAAGCGGCGCTTTTTGCAGACCGTGTTAAGGATTTGGGTTTCCGCGCGGTATCACATTCCGGTATTAGTTGGGGCATGGACGACCTTGTTGTGCCACCCGCGAAGAAGGCGACTATCGAGGCAGCGGAGCGACAAATCGCCGAAGTGAAAGAGCAATACCAGATGGGACTCCTCACGAACGAGGAGCGTCGGAACCGGGTTATTGAAATATGGAATGCGACCAAGAATATCATTACTGAATTGGTCCGAGAGTCGATTGATAAAGACGGCCCAGTCTACTCCATGATTTATTCGAAGGCGCGCGGTACTGAGTCGGTTGTCGTGCAGATGACAGGTATGAAAGGACTCATGGCAGGTCCAACCGGAGAGACATTGGAACTCCCGGTGAAGAGCTCCTTCAAGGAAGGTTTCAATGTGCTGGAATACTTCATTTCGACGCACGGCGCGCGAAAGGGTATGGCAGATATTGCGCTTCGTACAGCGACAGCTGGCTATCTGACCCGTCGACTCGTCGATGTGTCGCAAGACGTCATTGTACGCGAGGCGGACTGTGGTGATACCGAAGGAGCAACACTCTATCGCGAAGACAGCGATGGTGTCGGCGTTTCCTTCGCCTCTCGTGTTGAGGGTCGTGTGTCGCTCGAGCAAATCAAAACTGAAGCAGGAAAGATTCTCGTGAAGAAGGGTGAGCTCATTACAAAAATGCAGGCGCAGGAAATTGAGCGTCGCGAGCTGCCGAAAGTGCATATTCGAAGCGTTGTCACGTGCCGGACGCGTCGAGGTGTCTGTCAGCGATGCTATGGCGTCGACTTGGGACGAGCATCGCTCGTACAAGAGGGACAGGCGGTTGGTATCGTTGCCGCACAGGCAATTGGTGAGCCGGGAACACAGCTTACGATGCGTACCTTCCACATTGGAGGTGTCGCCGGATCGGATATCACGCAGGGACTCCCTCGCGTTCAAGAAATTTTTGAAGCTCGTCAGCCGAAGGGGGAGGCGATTATTTCGGAAGTGGATGGGAAGGTTATTTCTATCCTCAGTGAAAGTTCTAAGACGATTTCTATCAAAATAGAAACGGCGGATGGTGAAATGAAAGAATACCTCGTACCCACAGGGAGTGGCATCCGTGTTGAGAAGGGGGATCTCATTGCAAAAGGACAATCACTCATTGAGGGAAGTCTCGACCTTCGAAAGCTCTTCGAAGTCATGGGACGCGAAGCGCTGCATCGCTACATTCTTCGAGAGATTCAGGAGATTTACGCCTCCCAAGGTGAAGGTATTAATGACAAACATATTGAAGTCATTATTCGACAGATGCTCTCGCGTATTCGCATCTTGGATTCCGGTGATGCTGATATTCTCCCGGGTGATATTGTCGAGAAAGATCAATTCGAAGAGGCAAATGAGGAAGCGGTTGCTACAAACGGGAAGCCCGCTATTGGCGAACAACTCCTCTTGGGCATTACCAAGGTGGCGCTTTCGACTGAGTCTTTCCTTTCCTCGGCATCGTTCCAGGAAACGGCGCGAGTGCTCATCAATGCTGCCGTCACTGGTCGTGCTGACAAGCTCCGTGGTCTCAAGGAGAATGTGATTATTGGGCGATTGATTCCTGCGGGAACTGGCTTCTTGGAACGCCGGTCAGCGTCAGTGTCAGCTTCTCCCGCAGTGTCTCCTGAGGCGTAAGCTTTTTGGAGAGCTGTTTGTGAAATGCTAGCGAGAAAACAGCCCCGGAATATCGGGGCTGTTTTTGTATGGGAAGAAAATGATTTTCACAAGACTTGGAGTATCGCTTTCCTTTTCTGCTCAGGATTTGGTATAATACCTTATTATGGGAAGAAAAAAGAAAACAAAAGAAGTATCTCAACCCGATCTGGAGGATGATGACCGAGCGGAGTCGCCAGGTATTCTTCATCACGACGTGAAGCGGAGTATTGCCGCAGTCTTTCTTTTTACGCTGGGCATTCTTTTCGCACTTGGATTTTTCAAGAGTGCGGGAATTCTGGGGACATTCTTTGATCGTGTAGCAGGACTTGGTCTGGGGTGGGGAAAGTGGATTTTCCCATTCCTCTTATTTCTTGCTGGTATCTTCCTGTTTCGTCGTCGGACAAGCTCGTGGTCGGACGCAGTGAAGCTCGGGGGGCTTTCAATTGCATTTTTGAGTTTCTTGGGGTTTCTTCATTCACTTCAGAGTGGCGATTTGGCGCAGCTTGCAGTGAGTGGTCGTGGTGGAGGATATATCGGTTTTGGGCTTGCATCTCTTTTTGGAAAACTTGCAGGGACACTCGGTGGCACGATTTTGTTTGTCGCACTCTTCCTTATCGGTACGATTGCGGCGTTCAATTTCTCATTGCTACGATTTTCAGATTCGCTCAGTGAATGGACGAAACGGCGAGATCTGAACGACGTGACTTCCGATGATGAGGCAGAATCTGAGAAGACATCAGGTGACGGTACGACTGTAAGTGAATCAATACCACAAGATTCTCATGGAGTTGATGTGCCAATTGTTGACCCGATTGTCACTGAGAAGGAGAAGCTCGAGCAAGAGAATATCAAACGTATTCATTTCCCGCAAGAGAATGAAAAGAATGTAGAAGGAAGAAATGCCGAGGCACAGAAACATGCGGAACTTGCGTCGGTGCCTGCCTATTTTCTCTCGGGCGAACGAAAGCCATTTGTGGTAACCCCTCGCCGATCTTCGCGGAAGCGGACATTTTGGCAATTGCCGACATCAGATCTCTTGGATACGTCGAGCGAGGAGGGATTTGGAGGGGATACGGAGGCACGTGCGGAGATTATTCGACAGACATTGGAGAATTTCGGCATTCCTGTCGTGCATCATGCGACTATGGTTGGTCCAACCGTGACGCAGTATATGTTCAGTCCCGCCGGTGGCGTCAAACTCTCTCGCATCACGACGCTGTCAGACAATCTCGCACTCGCTATGGAGGCGCCTTCTATTCGTATACAGGCGCCAATTCCCGGGAAGGCGCTCATCGGTATCGAGGTGCCCAATCAGGTGCAAGCAATTGTTCGACTTCGGAATATTTTGGAAAGCCAAGCCTTCTTGAAACGAAGCTCTGCGCTGACCGTGGCACTTGGGAAGGATGTGCATGGTGACTACGCTGTCGCCGACATCGGGAAGATGCCGCACCTCTTAGTTGCGGGGACTACGCGAAGCGGGAAGAGCGTTTTTATCAATGCGCTTCTTTTGTCGCTGCTCTATCAAAATGCACCGGATGATCTTCGTCTCATTCTCATCGATCCGAAGCGCGTGGAACTCTCGCTCTACAATGGTATCCCGCACCTTATCACCGATGTTATCGTTGAGCCAAAGAAAGTAGTGAATGCGCTCCGCTCTATGGTGGGTGAAATGGACCGTCGATACAAGCTTCTTGAGCAGGTAGGGTCTCGAGATATCGAATCCTATCATGTGCGGTGTGCTCGCGGAGAGAGGCGAACAGTGCCTCTGCCGGGTGGTGGATCGCGCGAGGAAGATCTGCCCAAGCTCCCGTATATTGTCATCGTAATCGATGAAATGGCGGACCTCATGATGTCGCATGGGCGCGAGGTGGAAGGAGTTATCGTGCGCCTCGCGCAGATGGCGCGCGCGGTGGGCATTCACTTGGTACTTGCAACACAGCGCCCGAGTGTTGAGGTTATCACGGGGCTTATTAAAGCAAATATCGTGACGCGCATTGCCTTCCAGGTGGCGACGCAGATTGACTCGCGCACGATTCTCGATCAGGGTGGTGCGGAGAAGCTCATTGGACAGGGCGACATGCTTTTTACAACGGCTGGATATCCTCAGCCACGGCGAATCCAGGGACCATTTGTGTCCGAAGACGAGGTACGCAATGTTGTTGAATTTATCCGAGAGCAAAAACTCGCTGCCGGCTTCGAAGAATCGATTGATGGAGAAATTTCCACAAGCTCTCCTATACGTGAGCGAGAGTTTGCGCTTCCTTCGCTTCCTCGTGCGGATGGCAATCTCGAAGCGGCGCCGGTTGGTCCTGACGCTGAATCATTTTCGCATCCGGAGAAACTCTCCGATGGCATTGTCTTTTCGCTTGATGATGCGTCTTCATTGGAAGAAGATCAGGATCCTCGATATGAGGAAGCGCGACAGGTGGTGCTCGAATTTCGCCAAGCATCCACGTCATTTCTTCAGCGGCGCATGGGACTTGGGTATTCTCGAGCAGCAAAGATTATCGATTGTCTCGAGAAAGCCGGCGTCGTCGGTCCCAAGGATGGCTCCAAACCTCGAGAGATCCTTGCTTCAAGTGGCACCCCTGCCAATGTTTCATCTCCCATTGATTCTTCAGTATCCGACTCGGATGATGAGGATTTGCCAACGGAGAGTGCTCAAGATGACAAGTGGCAGGTATAGATACCGAGAATCTCTTGTGAGATCAAGAAATTTTCTTGGATGATGGGTATTGAATTGTTCCAGTGCAATTCATTACCACCTGGATCCGTTACACGTACTAGCCACCCCCTTTATGAAACTCTCCCTCACACATTTCCTCCAGTGGGGCGGCATCGCTGCCGTGCTGCTTGTTGTCGTCGGACTCAACTACGATTTCGAATCCAAAGCCGGCATGCAGCTCAATGGTTCTGTCGAGAGCTCGCTCTCCCAAGGGATGCGCGGCTACTGGAAACTCGATGACGGCTCCGGCACCAATGCGACCGACAGTAGTGGAAATGCAAACACTCTCGCCATGACTGGCTCTCCCACCTGGAGTGCCGGACAAATCGGTCCATACATGCTCGACTTCTCCGGAAGCGGACAATACCTCTCCGTCGCCGATCCCGCAAGCGGTGTCCTCGACTTTGCCAATGGAGCCGACTTCTCTCTCACGGGCTGGTTCAATCGAGACACTTTCACCGCCGACCACACCATCGTCGCCAAGAAAACCGACCAAGCTACCAATGCCGGCTATGTCGTCTGGATAGATGCCTCTACCGATACGGTCAACTTCGAAATTTCTGATGGTACCTATACCTACGAAGCAGACTCTACCACAACATTCACATCAACCGGTTGGCATCACTTCACTGCCGTCTGGGATGATAGTCGTGGTGCCTCTGTCTATATTGATGGAGGACTCAATGGAAGCACAGAAACCTCTACCAGTAGTATAGGAGACCTCTCGAATGCCAATGCCTTCCGTATCGGAGCCGAATCCGACGCCGGAGTTCCTTTTGATGGCAAGCTCGATGATATCCGCGTCTATGGCTACGCTCTCTCTGCTGACGAAGTAAAGAAGCTCTACAATACCACGAGCCCCGCCCAACCCGTCGACACCTCCTTGGTCGGGCACTGGACGTTTGATGGTCCGGATATTCAGGGGAGTACCGCAATAGACAGGAGTAGCTTCGGGAACAATGGGACGATAACGGGAGCGGTACCGGTGAAGGGGAAATTGGGCCAGGGGATGGGGTTTGATGGGACGGGGGATTATGTTGAAACAAATTCAACCATTCCTGCTTCTGGAGCATTCTCCATAAGTGCGTGGATCAATATGAAACAAATAAACGATCTCCCCTCAATTGTTAATACGAGCAACTCGATTTTTTATTATAGTTCTTATGTCAGTCGTCTTTACTGGACGAACAATAACTACTCTACAAGAGTAGGAGGATCTTCCGCTTTAAATATCAATCAGTGGTATTTTGTGGTGGTTGTAAATAACAGTGATGACACGGCAACATTATACATAAACGGTACACAAGACGGGACAGCCAATCAAGCCGCGGGCTCAAGACTAGCAGGAGGAGAAATTTGTATAGGTGCTCGTTCTGATGGCCTGAAGCCTTTTAATGGGATCATTGACGATGTTCGCTTCTACAACCGCGCCCTCTCCGCAAGCGAAATCACCAACTTCTACAACATGGGGCGGTAAAACAATTAGCCGACCCTGGACGGAAAATAATTTTTTTCTTATGCAGTACGTCATTCATAGTTTGGTTGGGAGTAGGATTGGTTCGTTCTGTTTTTTGGTAGCGGTTTTTGTTTTCGGCGCGGCGGTTGTTTTTCCAGGAAAGGCGGAAGCAGCGACGTACTATGTGTCGAAAACAGGTGCAGATAGCAATCCCGGCACATCGCAGCAGCCGTGGCTGACTATAACCAAAGCGGCAAATACCATGGTCAGCGGTGATACAGCGCTGGTGGCTGCTGGGACATATAACGAGACCGTGCGAACGGTACGCCACGGAAGCGTAGGAAATAGAATCACATTTCGAGCAAATGGGATTGCCAAAGGAAGCAAATTCTTTATTGATCATAATTATGTAACTGTAGAAGGGTTCAGTTTATCGGGATTTGGCGCGGTTGAGTCAATCGGTGACTATTGCGAAATCTCCAGTAACACATTTACGAACGGTGGGATTTTTTTTCCTCCGAATAGAGACCAAAAAGCGGACTATTGCGTTATCCGTGGCAATACCATTACCGTACCAACGCCGCAGGGAGCGGATTTCCCCACGATCATGATCTATGGCGATAATAATCTTATAGAGAATAACGAGATTGGACCCGGCTATGATGTTGACTCATTCCGTCCGTTCGGATCAAACAATATCATAAGAAACAACTATATCCATGACATTTCTTACTCGCCGGGAAGTGCGGCGCACATAGACGTACTTCAATTCTACGGCATCAACGGTGATACCGTATATAATTTGCTATTTGAGAAAAACAGAGTCGCTAATTCTCAAGGACAAATGTGGATGACGGAGGTCCAAGGTGCAACCACCCTGAGTGACGTAATTATCCGCAACAATTTATTTTATAATGTTTCACAAAACGCTTATATAGGCGTCCCTAATTTTGAGGTATATAACAATACCTTTGTGAATACAGGGGTTATTTCGGTGCAAAAGGATTCGTACAAGATGAATGGCATAAATGCCAAAATAAAGAACAATATCTTCATTACAAGTAAAGATGCTAATGCATCTTATGTTTATAACTTCATTGTTGCAAGCGGGGGGCCTAACCCGCAGGCAGATTACAACTGCGTAGCCTCCAATAGCTACAATACGATTACGTCTTTTTCAGAAGCAAACGGAATCAATGGGTGCAACCCTTTATTTGTTGATCGCTCCACTGGTGACTTCCGTCTCTCGACTGGCAGTCCAGCAATTGATTCGGGGGCGAGTCTTACCGTTAACGACGATATTACTGGGTTAACGCGTCCAGTAGGGGCTGGGTGGGACATCGGCGCCTACGAATACACTTCCGGCACCCCCCTCGACCCCGACACCACTTCTCCCACTTCTCCCACCGGCCTCGCCGCAAACGCCACGAGCCAATCGAGCATCACCGTCTCCTGGACCGCCTCGACCGATCCGATAGTCGCGGGACAGACCACCTCAGGTATTTCCAATTACATCGTCGAGCGCTGCCAAGGCTCCGGTTGTTCCACCTTCACCCAAGTCGGCACTCCGACCACCTCTCCCTTCGTCGACTCCGGCCTCACGCCAAACACCTTTTACAACTATCACGTCCGCGCGACCGATGCCGCCGGGAATCTCTCCGGCTGGTCCAATGTGGTCGGTGCGACGACCCAAGCTCCTGATACGCAAGCGCCCACAGCTCCGAGCAATCTCCAAACCTCCGTCGTCTCATCCTCCAACATCAACCTCGCCTGGACGGCAAGCACAGACAATGTCGCCGTCACCAATTACACCGTCGAACGCTGCTCCGGAACTTCCTGCACCACCTTCACCCAAATCGCCACTCCAACGACCAACTCCTACTCCGACGCCGGTCTTACGGGAACGACGACCTACCGTTACCGAGTCCTCGCAACCGATGCCGCCAACAACACTTCCCCCTACTCGAATATTTCTTCCGCCACGACCCCCGTTGCGCCTCCCGTCTCCCAGTATCTCCAGGCGGGCTACAACTTTGCCGAAGGCACCGGCACCACCACCCAAGACATCTCCGGTCACAACCACACCGGTACTCTCTCCAATACCACCTGGTCGACGAGCGGCAAATACGGAAACGCTCTCGACTTTAACGGAACGAGCAGCTCTGTCGGTATTGGAAACTGGAACATTCCCGGAAGCGCCATCACCCTAAGCGCCTGGGTACGGGCGGACGACTGGAAGACGGACGATGTCCGCATCCTCTCCAAAGCAACCGACAGTACCGAACAGGGTCATACCTGGATGCTCTCCGATTCCAATAGTCTCCTCCGCTTCCGCCTCAAAACCGGTGGCACAACCACAACCCTCGTTGCAACGAGCGGCACTCTCCAAACAAATGTCTGGACTCATGTCGCCGCGGTCTATGACGGAAGCACGATGACACTCTACAAAGACGGACTCGAAGTCGGAAGCCAAGCCAAAACCGGCACCATCGATCAAAACACCGCCAACATTTCAATCGGAGCAAATCCCGAAGGCTCCAACTCCTTTGACGGTACGATAGACGATGTCCGCATCTACAACAAGGCGCTCACGCAATCAGAAATCCAAACCGATATGAATACCCCGCTCACCCAAGGAGGAAGCGGAACCCAAGTTTGCAACACCGTGACGACCGCGAACTTCTCCGATGCCGCTTACAACAGTTACGGCGCGCCTTTCGATGCGTTTCAAACGAGTACGAATCTGATGAATGCACTGTGCACCAGCGCCGACACGCATACCATCACGTTCACGACCGGAGTAACGGGAGACACCGCGAGAATCGTCTACACCAAAGGCTACTGGTACGATGCAATAGGAAGCGCCTGGCGACAATACACCGGCACCTGCACGGGAGCGCTCAATGGCGAGTGGTGCCAAGGCTCCGTCTCCGCGACGATCACGGATGCCAATGTCTCCACTTCCGGGACGGGCTCACCCACCTACCTGGTCGGGATGACCTGCAGTGTGCAGGGAGGTGGGTGGAAGTGCGGGTGTCGGGATACGGCGTGTGCGAGTTTCAACTGGCAGGTGCAAGGGGGAGGGATGTAGACGTGTGGAAGTGTGCACGCCCGTATCGTTCCTTCGCAAGGCGGGGTTGCGGGCAGGGGAAGGAGAGTGTATTCATATTGTTGAACTTTATGAAAAATGAGATGTTGGAAACGTATATAGTGAGTCAAGTCCGAAGTGGGGTGAGAAAAGCCGATATTCAGGAAATGTTGCTCGCGGTCGGGTGGTCGGAAGAGGATGTGGACGCGGCGTATGCGCGAGCGCTTATTGCGGCGGGCGTGCCAGTTCCGGAGGGAATAGGGAAGGCGCTCGCAGCGAAGAAGGCTTCGACGGTTGACATTATGATTGGTTTCTTCTCATTCATTTTGCTGGGCATTATCGTGTCAGCGCTCGGCTCGCTCTTTTTTGAAATAATCAATCGGTACTTCCCAGATACTGTTGTAAATGCTGGACTTGGATCAGTTGTCTCGTCGGATGCGGTGCACTACTCGATGGCAGCGCTTTTTGTCGGGACTCCTTTGTACTTCTTCGCGATTCGTTTGTGGTTTCGTCGGTTTCGCGAAGATGATGCTCGCGCAGAATCTCGCCTGACTAAGTGGGTGACCTATCTCGTCCTTTTAATTGCTGCTGTCACGATTGTTGGTGACTTCATTGCGATTCTCTACACGTTTCTTCAGGGGGAAATCAGTGTGCGATTTTTCCTCAAGGCGATCGTGATTTTTGGAATTTCTGGAATGGTGTTTGGCTTTTATTTTCTGGAGAGGAAGAAGATTCAGTACAAGCACGATATTTCTCGGCAGGTATTCCAATCGTTTGGATGGGGACTTCTCGGCGCTGTTGTACTTGGAATCATACTGGGATTTCTGGCAGTTGGCTCTCCAGCTCTGGAGAGGAATCGAACATTTGATGCGCGTCGCGCGAGTGATTTGGAGAGGCTCGCGGGGTGTATACGTGGCTATGCGCAAGACTTTTCTCGTTTGCCGAAGGCACTTTCGGATTTGAAGCAGTCGAGCCAATATGGATATTGTTTGTCATTGGGAGATCCTGAGACGGGAGAGCCCTATGAGTATCGTGCTGTGAAAGGTTTCGCTTTGTTGCAAGATGGGAGTGAGGCACAGTTTGAATTGTGCGCGGTCTTCTCCTTGGAATCGAAGGGAGATGAGGCAATGACTCGTCAGGTGTCGTACGATGTTCCGATGGGCGCCTCTGGAGGCAAATGGGCTATGCACACATCTGGGAGGAACTGTACATCTGAGACAGTTATCTTGAATCGAAGTGCTCAGCCTTCTCCAATGAAGCCTTCGTATTGACAGAAGGGCTCAGTATGGTACGCTGGAAAAACAACCGAAAAGGCCTTTCTTGCTCCGCCTCGGGGTTTCCCTGAGGATATGGGCGGGACTCGAGACTTTACAGTCCGTGGCGCCTTTTTGCGTTGCGGGCTTTTTGTTTTTAATACGACCGTATGATGGAATACGAGATATTGTATCTTGTGGGAGAGTCGAAGAAGGCGCAGCTTGATACCATCAAGAAAAGCGTTGAGGACGCGATTGTTGCGGCGGGCGGAGAGATGCAAGAGGGAGAATTTGTTGATGAGCGCCGGATGGAATATCCGATTAAGGGCGAGTCTCGAGGGACATATATTGCCAAGCGCTTTACAGTGAAAGAGGGTGCGGGTGATATTCCTGCAGAGGTGACGAAAACGATATCGTTCGACAAGAATATACTGCGATTTATGGTCGTGCGCGCTGAGGAATTGCCGACACTCGAAGAATCTCAGGAGCGAGTGCGACATACTCCGGACACGAGACGGAAACCTCAGGGGCGATATATTTCGAGTCGTCAGCGCCCCCCTCAGAGCGTGGCACCTGCTGTTGTGAAGCCGGAATCGGCAGCATCAGCATTGTCTGATACAGAGATAGACAAGAAGCTTGGTGAGGTTTTGGATATTTAATTCTTTTCCTCTCGCTTATGAATGTGAACAAGGCGATTTTGGTAGGAAGGCTGACGCGTGATCCCGAGACGAGGACGACGCCGAGTGGACAGACCGTGGCGACAATCGGACTCGCGACCAGTCACCGATGGAGCGACAAGAGTGGACAGAAGCAAGAAAAGACCGAATTTCACACCATCATTCTTTGGGGTCGGACAGCAGAAGTAGCGGCGCAGTATCTGACAAAGGGTCAGGAGGCTTATTTTGAAGGTCGGATTCAGACGAGAAGCTATACCGGGAAAGACGGAGTTGAACGAAAAGTGACAGAAATCGTTGCAGAAAACATGCAGCTTGGAAGTCGCCCAATGGGGCAAGGCGGCGGATCTTCGCGATCAGAATCCACTCCGGCATCGCGTCCAACAGGCCAGAATCAGCCAAAATCTACGCCAACTGCCACAGATGATGATATTCCGACTATCAATCTCGATGATGAGAAAGAGGAGATAAAGATCGAGGATGTCCCATTCTGATTTTCAGGAACGACAATTTCACTTTTATAGGAATACTGAAAGAGAAAGTTTCTTCAGAAGTGGTGATTCCTTTTAATTTATGCAAATAACTATGAGTACTATGCAGACCAGCGAACAGGAACAGGCAATGCGAAAGAAACTCGAAGCACTCGATTACAAAGATGCGCACTTCCTTCGGCGATTTCTCAATTCGCAGGGAAAAATTTATCCGCCAAAGAAATTTGGATTGACCGTCAAGGAACAACGACACCTCTCTGTCGCGATTAAGCGCGCGCGATACATGGCGCTCGTCCCATATGTTATCCAGTAATAGCTGTTCGTATGCTGAATATCAGTGATATCAAAACCGGAAAGAAAATTGTGGTGGAGGGCGACCCCTACGCCGTGCTCTATCATGAACATTCAAAGACGGGTCGTGCGGGCGCTGTCTTGCGGACCCGCCTCAAGAATCTTCGGACGGGTGCTGTGCTAGAACGGACATTTCAGGGATCGGACAAAGTGGATGAGGCAGATGTTGCGAAGTCTAAAGCGCAGTACCTATACAAGGAGGGGAATTCGTATGCTTTCATGGATATGGAGTCATATGATCAGGTATCTCTGTCGACAGAGACGCTTTCTGGCGCAGAGCGATATCTCGTTGAAGGGATAGAGGTGACGCTTCTGCAGTTTGAAGGGACGCCGCTCACTATCGAGCTTCCGCCGAAGGTGACGCTGACAGTTGTCGATGCGCCTCCGGGCATAAAAGGGGACAGTGTTTCTTCTGGCGACAAGCTTGTGAAGCTCGAAACCGGACTCGAGGTGACGACGCCACTTTTTGTCAAAGAGGGCGATCGAATACTGGTAAATACTGATCGTGGTACCTATGTGTCTCGCGCATAAGAGCGCCTGTCTTGCATGAGGCAGATGTTTGAGAGCGCGAGTTATTTTGTTTGCGTACACTCGAGTTTTTGGCTATACTGAAGACTGGAGAGGGGAGGAGTTCCTTTGTTTTCTTGACGGCAGAGCGATATGAAATGGGCGCTTGTTTTGTGGGGACTGGTCTTGAGTACGATTCTCTCAGCTCTTGCGTGGGGAGCAGTGCTTTTTTTCGTGAGCCCAGAAAACGCCACTGGATTCGAATGGGCACTTTTCTTACTCTCACTTCTGCTCGTTCTTACGGGTACCTGTTCTCTCGGCATTCTCTTGCTGCGACGAATGTTATTTGGGATTGACTGGGCATTGATGCGTGTCGGCACGAGTGTTCGTCAAGGCTTGTTTCTTGCGATATTTTTCGTGGGAGCACTCCTCCTTGTGCGTGCTGGGTGGTTTGTCTGGTGGGATGCAATGCTTCTCTTTGGTTTCCTGTTTCTTGTCGATCTCTTTTTCCTTCGGAAGTTTCGGGTAAAGAAATCGGAATGAGTTTTCACTATACGTAGTTTCCCGGAAATAATCAGATTTTCTTTTTCTCTCGCGAGCCAGGTGAAAAGTTGGAAAGAGTAAGGGAAAATCGATTGTTTCCGGAAGATTGTGAGAGAAAGTACGAGTTTCGTTTTTCGAGAGGACTTTCCTGTTGCTTTATTGATTTTTCAGCTGTGCTTACTGTTATGTCTCCAACCGAATCAAAAAACAAGAACGAATATAATGCCGCCTCCATTCAGGTCCTTGAAGGTCTTGATCCGGTGCGGAAGCGCCCGGGCATGTATATCGGCGGCACGTCACTTGAGGGATTGCATCACCTTATTTGGGAAGTGGTGAACAACTCTATCGATGAAGCGATGGCAGGATTTGGCAATCACATTGTCGTGCGACTTTTGCCGGGTGAGATTGTCGAGGTATCAGACGAGGGTCGAGGTATTCCGGTGGAAATTCATCCGCAGACAAAGAAATCCACCCTTGAAACCGTGCTGACTGTGCTGCATGCCGGAGGGAAGTTTGGCGGTGGCGGGTACAAAATTTCCGGTGGACTTCACGGTGTTGGTGTGTCGGTAGTCAATGCACTTTCGGAATGGACGCGCGTCGAAGTACACCTCAAGGGAAAGGTGTGGCTTCAAGAGTACGATCGCGGGAAGCCGAGAGGAGATGTTCGCTCAATCGGTACTTCCAAACGCACAGGGACCACTATCTCCTTCAAGGCGGATAGCCAAATTTTCCCGGAAATCCGATATAGCTGGAGCAAGATTTTGGACTATCTCCGTTATCAAGCGTATCTTACCAAGGGAATTCGTATCAGTGTGTCCGATGAGCGGGAGGCATCTGGTGTTCATGAAGCGTACAAAACGAAGCAGTATTCTTTCATGTTTGATTCCGGCATCATATCATTTGTCAAATTTTTGAATCGTGGGAAGGAAATAAAAAATACGACACCAGTTTCCATCGAGAAAACAATTGGCGACACGTATGTCGAAGTGTCGCTTCAGTATGTCGATACCTTCAAAGAACATCTCTTCGCATTTGCCAACAATATCCTCAATCCAGAAGGCGGGACACACGTGACTGGCTTTCGGAGTGCACTGACTCGCTCGCTCAATGATTATGCCAAGAAGCGCAATCTTCTCAAGGAAAAAGATGGAGCGCTGTCTTCGGAAGATGTGTTTGAGGGACTTACCGCAGTGATTTCCGTGAAGCTTCCGGAGCCGCAATTTGAGGGTCAGACAAAGGCAAAGCTTGGAAATGCCGAGGTGCGTGGCATTGTGTCGGGTGTTGTTTCGGCAGGACTTTCAGAGTTTCTCGAGACGCATCCCGATGACGGGAAGGCGATTCTTGAGAAATGTCTTCTCACTGCGCGGGCGCGCATTGCGGCGCGTGCCGCAAAGGATGCGGTATTGCGAAAAGGCGCTCTCGACGGTATGACGCTTCCTGGGAAGCTTGCCGACTGTACCAGTCGCGACGCATCAAAATCGGAGCTCTATATTGTCGAGGGAGACTCCGCTGGTGGAAGTGCCAAGCAGGGGCGGGACCGAATGTTTCAGGCGATACTTCCGCTTCGAGGGAAACTCGTCAATGTCGAAAAGACCAGTCTCGATAAGGTGGTGAAGTCGGACACCTTGAAGCCGATTATCATCGCGCTCGGCGCAGGTATTGGGGAGAGTCTTACTCTCGCGAAACTGCGGTATCACAAGATTATCATCATGGCGGATGCCGATGTGGATGGTTCGCATATTCGCACGCTTCTTCTGACATTTTTCTATCGATATTTCGAAGACATGGTGAAAGAGGGCTATGTCTATATTGCTCAGCCACCACTGTATCGTCTCCAGAAGGGGAAGCGAGTCGAATATGTCTTTACGGATGAAGAAAAAGACCGCATGCTCGCGCAGATGACCAAAGATATCGCCGCGAAAGCCGCCCTTGCCGGGAAGTCAGAGAAGACGAAATCATCGAGCAAAAATGCAGAGAGTGCCCAAGAAGATGCTGAGGGAGGAACTGCTTCATCGACCGATGGTTCAGAAACCGTTCACGGCGTCAATATTCAGCGATACAAAGGTTTGGGAGAAATGAATCCCGAACAGCTCTGGGAGACGACGATGAATCCGGCACATCGGCAAATGCTTCGCGTCTCTCTTGACGATGCCGAAGAAGCCGACCGGATTTTTGACATTCTTATGGGCAATGAAGTTGAACCTCGCCGCCGTTTCATTCAAACGCACGCCAAGAATGTGAAAAACTTGGATGTTTGAAGTGAGATAATATTGACAGTTATTAATTTATGCTGTATAAAATATATAGGTGCGATTTCGGTATCTTTCTCGAATCAAGAGAAAGTGAGTGTTTTCGGTTTTTGTTGCGTACCTTAAATTTTTTGGGAGGGCGGAAATAATCGAGAAGGTAAGGAGAAGCGTTCTTTGCTATCAGAAAGGAGCAAGAAGATGGCTGAAAAATCCGAATTTGAAAAGTGTTTTCCTGTGATTAGTGAAGAAGTCCTGTCATCTCCATGGCAGGGGAAGTCTCGAGAAACGCTGCAACCAATCGACGTGGATATTTGGGAGGTTCTTGATATGGCTGGCACTCCGAATGTATTCATCCGCTTCGGAAGTGGTCAATCACTATCGCTGCTTTCGATACAGGCTGCAATTGGAAATGTCGACGATGCGCTGAAACTTCTGAAAATGGGCGCCTTTGTGGATTCGACTGCGCTTGAATATTGGCTTATAGCGGGAGAGGAGCTTGCTCAAGCGATGTATTCCTCATGTTGTGCGCAGCTTCTTCGGCAGGAACTTCAGCAGAGAGGCTTTGCTATAGAAGACACGGAGACCCTGAAGCAGTACATTGAAATACTCTCCAAGTTTCGCATGAAAGGGGATGAAAACCTCCTCATCTCAAAGCTGAGTCGAGGATTTATTGGCGACCTGTGCACGGATTACGAGAGAGTAGTCGCCTGTGCGTTTCGGAAGGATTTTCGCTTGCTCGCCGGATACCTTCTCGAGGTTTTGAGGGAGAATGGTCCGCGGTGAGCTGAGGTGAAAGGAGTGGGAAAATTCGAACCGGCATCAATTGTGTTGATGCCGGTTTTTCTTTTGCGTATAAACGGGGGAGTGAATTATTTCCGGAAGCGGGCGAGATTGAATTTGCTTAGGATATTGCCGCCGCCTTGACCTTGTCTGGGCTTTCATGCTACGCTTTTTGGGCAGGGAATCCTTTGCTCTCCCGGTTCTTTTCTCCTATACTCGATGTATGAATGGGTCAATCGGAAATCTGAAGTCACTCGCAAAGTGCCCAGTGTGTAACAAAAAATACACGCCCGCTGTTGTGACGCCGCTTGCCGAGAATGATACTCGCTCGACGGTGCATATTTCGTGCCCGTCATGTGGTGTCTCGAGTATCCTTTTTGTATCGATGAATCAGTGGGGCGTTGCAAGTGTCGGCGTGCTTACGGATCTCGGAGGAGAGGAGTCCAAGAAGCATTTCGGGCAGGAAGTTGTCTCGACTGATCAGGCACTTGATGCCTATATCTTCTTCAAGGAGCGAGCGGGGCATTTGAGTGATATATTGTAACGAGTATTTTGGAGAGAACTGATTCCCTCTGGACTTTGATGATTTGGATAGATTTTTTTTATTTTTCCGGTCAGTCTTTTTTGAAATGCATTTATGAGCGCATCAATACAACTCTCAGTCGATAAGCGGGTAAAGGATGAATCGACGCTGTCAAGTATCCGAAAAAACGGACGAATTCCTGCCATACTCTATGGACATGGGAATGCGCCTCAGATGCTGACGGTCCCCTCTCTTGAGTTTTCACGTGCTTACAAGGAGGCTGGCGAAAACACCATCGTCGAGCTCTCACTTCCAAAGGGAAAGTCGATCAATACGCTTATCTACGATGTGCAACTTGATCCTTTGTCAGGAAATATTCTTCACGCAGATTTTTATCAAGTGCGCATGGATGAAAAGGTGGAAGCACATGTGCCGCTCGAATTTGTCGGTGAATCACTCGCAGTTCGCGGGTCTGGTGGTATTCTTGTGAAGGCGCTCGATGAAGTGGAGGTCTCGTGTCTTCCGGGAAGTATTCCCCATGAATTCTCTATCGATATTTCCGTACTTGCTACATTTGATGATCAGATTCACGTTTCTGACATTGTTGTTCCAGAAGGTGTCGAGATGCTGAGTGATCAGGATACCGTTGTGGCGCTCGTTGAACGTCCGAGAACAGATGAAGAAATGGCATCACTTGAAACAAAGGTGGAAGCCGACGTCAACAAAGTGGAAGGTGTTGTGAAGAAAGAGGCAACTCCGGGTGCCGAGAAGAATCCCGAATAAGTCATTTGTTGATATTTTCTGACAGAAAAAGGAGTCCGTATTGACAGACTCCTTTTTTTCTGCTACTTTGGGATATTGGAAAGGAAAGAGCGACTCTGTATATGTTCTTCTCTCCGCTCTTTGGCGTCTGAGGCTCCGCCCGCAGTACCATTCGAGGACTATCCCTCCTTAGGTCCCCGAAGGTTGCGCTTCCCACGTCTTCGGACAAAAGGAAACGGCTGCGGACGGAACCCTATGCGCCAATACAAAACAGCCCTGTGTCCCACAAAGGACATGAGGTTGTTTTGTTTTTTTGGGAGATTTTTGAGTAATACTTCAACCTCTTGCTTCTATCCAAGTTTGAAGTCTCTCGGTAATGTTTGGGAATATTTTTTCGATAGCGGCGTATTCATCTGCAGAAAATGGTTCGAGTACGAATGCTGCAGTGTCTTTTTGGGAGTTTTCGATGGTTCTCTCCTCGGGGTTTTTGATGCCGATTCGGAAGCGGAAAAACTCTTTGGTATTGAGTGCGCCGATGATGTCTTCGACGCCATTGTGTCCGGCGGATCGGGAATCGAATGATTCGCGGACTTCCCCAAGGGGAATATCGAGGTCGTCGTGGATGACGGCGATATGATTCGATTCGATTTTGTAGAACCGGGAAATTTTTTGTACGGCATCTCCGGAGCGATTCATGAATGTGCGTGGACGAGCGAGTAGGATTTTCTCCGTGTCGATTCTTCCTTCGGAACATTCCGCTCGAAAGGATGCATTGTCTCGGAAGGGTGGGAAGTTCCATTCTTGTCGGATGTATTCGAGATAAGAAAATCCGATATTGTGTCGTGTGTCGAGATATTTCTTTCCAGGATTGCCGAGACCGATTATGAGATGCATAGGTGTGAGAGATGAAGAAATTAGAGGGAGAAAATACGGTATATGTGATGGCGGTTATTTTTCTCTTGATGTGAGAGCGGTATCGATTTGCTTCTGGTAAGCAGGATCTTTCTCGGCATTCTGAATGTCGTCCATGGTATCTTCTTCGAATGAGAGGCGTTTGGCAATATCATTCCCGAGGAAGATGAGTATACTGCTGTCATCACTCTCATTAAATGAGATACCGGCAGGAGGATTATTTGGGTCAGCTATGCGGAGGGAGAGTTTTGTGGCAATTTCGTCAGTTGTGTAAACAGCCTCTGTGCCACCGCGGCGGAAGATGATGCTGGTATCGAGCGGGGCGCCGCCTCTCGGTGGCAAATCTTCTGTTGAATGCGTTGTCGACGCTATGTGTACATGCTGTATGTGCAAATTTTCACTGAGGAATCGAGCGACTCGTGCGCTGAGTGTTGGCGTATCTGACTGGTTGATGAGGGTGACATGAGCATCCTCTGCCTCAATAGCTTCTTGTCGAGCCTTGAGCTTGTCGAGGTCGAAGATATCGCGAGCAAGCTCTCGTGTTTCGCTCCAGTCTCCTGTACGAGGGAGCAAAATAAACATAGCTACTGGACCAACGGGAACATGGGAGACTCGAAGGAGACTGTCTTTTTTCCAAGCATCAACGACGGCAGTTGCAATGTTTGTTGTGTCGAAGTCATCGGCAAGTCCGATGAGGCTCTGCATATTTTCTAGGGAGAGATCGGTACGAATGTGGTCTCCAAGTGTATTAATGATATTTGAAACGGCAAAGGGGTTGAAGAGTATCTTGAGAGAGAATGCCTTTTTCTTTAAAGCCGAGAGAATAGCTTGTTGGCGTTTGGCGCGTCCGAAGTCGCCTTCTGGGTCACTGTGTCGTTCGCGCACATACTTGAGAGCGGTCGCGCCATCGAGGTCTTGCCAGCCCTTGTTGATGGAGAATGTTTCATAGCTGTAATTTGGTCCGGGGAATCTGGAGTCGAAGAGGTCTTGCTCGACATAGATGCTGACACCGCCGACCAGGTTTACGATGTTAATGAATCCATCGTAGTCGAGTGTTGCAAAGGCGTGTATGGGGAGTCCGATGATGTTTGAGACAGCTTGCTTTATCGTTTCGGCGCTAGCTTTGTTGTTTTGGTCTATTTGATAGAGAGCATTTAGTTTGGTGAAAGTATGTGTTCCGGGTATTTCGACGTAGAGATCGCGAGGGAGTGAGAGAAGGGCAATCCTTTTTCGAGAGAAATCAAAACTAGCAATCATGATAGTGTCGGTGAGATTTTGTCCGGCGGTTTTTTCGTTTGCTTTTCCAAGGAGAAGGATATTTGTGCGTCCGTCACTCTCGCCAGGGAGAGGCAATCTCTCACGATGAAGAATGGGAGTGAGGAGTGATGTTGCACCATGAATCGTATCGGAAAGTGCTGTGTTCTCTTGTGTCTCTTGTGGACTGATGCTCATAGATCTTGTAGCTCCACCGACTTTCCAAGAGAGATATCCGAGCGTGGAAATGGCAGTCAGTGTGAAGAGTACGAATGTCCAAACAAGAAATCGCAGAAGCGTTTTGCGGCGTCGAGGTGGACATTGCTTGCGTATGTTCGCGGTATTTCGCGGACCATGAAAGCGATTACTCGAAGGAAGGACTCTCTCGAAATGCTTTGGGAGAGCGGTATGCGTAATGCTGGGAGCGGGGCGTGTGTTCCTTTGTGGGGAAATTTTTTTGCGAAGGCTATCCATGGAAATATTTCTGTATAAGTGTTGTCTTGCCAAGCGTCGAATGCGCGTGATATTCTGTGAAGGTTAGCTTGTGTATTCGGAGATTGACTCTTTCCAAGAGCTCTTCCAACGGGGAAAAAGAATTTTTATAGAGAGCGCTGAAGGAGTTCCAGATGCGCATCGCCCAATCCATTGAAAGCACTGTATGAACGATATCGAACCGTCTCGCTCCAAAAATACCGATTCGTATCAAGAGACATTTGATGACGAAGAAGTCTATGGCGTTGGGCGATTTCTGTGGGAAATCGTGAAAATCGTTATTCTTGCGCTGATTATCATTATACCTGTCCGCGCCTTCTTCTTCCAGCCGTTTTTTGTACAGGGATCAAGCATGGAACCGAATTTCCATGATGGAGAATATCTCGTTGTTGGTGAGTTTGGTTACAAAGAGACGAGTGTCGGATTTGGCGGGACAAATTTGTTGAATGTGATGCCGTTTAAGGAATTGCATCGCGGCGATGCCGTGGTCTTTCGTCCGCCAGGTATCACCGGACAGTTTTTTATTAAGCGAGTCGTCGGACTGCCGGGCGAGACGATAGAGATTAACAATTCTCACATCATTATCAAAAATGCGCAGGCTCCGGGAGGATTCGTTCTCAATGAGCGAACATACCTTCTGCCATCCGTAGAGACGACAGGGGATAGGGTATTGACGCTTGGTGACAATGAATACTTCCTTTTGGGCGACAATCGTACAGCAAGCAAGGACTCTCGTGCCTTCGGCCCTGTTTCAAAAGATCGTATTACCGGCAAAGTGATGTTGCGTGCGTGGCCGTTTAGTCGTCTCACTTTTTTCTAAACCTCCTTAACTATGTCATCCACTGAATCTTCACTAAAAGAATCTTCGAAGAAAAAATCAGCTCCCGAGAAGAAATCAGTCGCCACAAAGGAACAGAAAGAACCATTGCTTTTGCAAACGCTTCGCGGTATGCGAGATATTCTTCCCGATGAACAGCCGTATTGGGAGCGAATCCGTCGACTTCTTGCGAGCGCCTGTCAGGAATTCGGCTTTCAGCGAATTGATACTCCGATTGCCGAGTATGCGAATCTTTTCATTCGCTCTATCGGAACGGGGACGGATGTTATTGATAAAGAAATCTATCTCTTTGAAACGCGTGGTGGTGATAAGGCAGCCCTTCGACCAGAATTGACTGCAAGCATTGCTCGCGCCTACATCGAGCATGGCATGCAGTCCTTGCCGAAACCGGTGAAGCTTTTTTCAACAGGACCACTCTTCCGATATGACCGACCACAGGAGGGGCGCTATCGCGAGCATTGGCAGGCGAATTTTGATATTTTCGGCGAATCGGATGCCATTCTTGATGCGCAGGTGTTCCAGATTGCGGCTCGAATCTTGACGCAGCTGGGACTCAAGAATATCGAGTTCCAAGTAAATAGCATCGGGACACTGGAAGGTCGGAAAGAATACCGGAAAATTTTGGTGCGGTATCTCGAGTCTCAACGACATAAGCTGTGTCAGAATTGCAAGGATCGTCTTCTCTTGAACCCGCTCCGCGTTCTCGACTGCAAGGAGGATAAGTGTGTGCAAGTGACGGCAAATGCTCCTCAGTCGGCGGACTATCTTGATGCGGATTCGCGTGAGCATTTCAAACTTCTTTTGGAATATCTTGACGAGTTGGAACTGCCGTATGTTGTGAATCCGCGATTGGTGCGCGGACTCGACTACTATACAAAGACCGTATTCGAAATTTATTCGACAAGCACTGAACGAAATGGGAAGAAAGCATCTCTTGGCGGTGGCGGTCGCTATGATGGACTCATTAAATCACTTGGTGGTGAGCAGACGCCGGCAATTGGTTTTGCGCTCGGCATGGATCGGTTGGTTCTTGAGATGATACGACTCGGCGGCAAGCCCTATCGAGAATCGCGACCCAAGGTGTTTCTTGCGCAGCTTGGCGATTGCGCCAAGAAGAAAAGCCTTCGAGTGTTCTCGGATCTTCAAAAAAATGACATACTTGTGGCAGAGAGTTTCGGGCGAGGGAATCTCAAGGCGCAGCTTCGTGCAGCTAATCGTGTTGCCGCCGAAATCACGGTTATTATTGGGCAGAAGGAAGCTCTTGATGGAACGGCGATCGTCAAAGATATGGTAAGTGGCACACAAGAAATGGTACGACAAGACAAACTCGTTGGCGCGATCAAAAAAATCCTCAAAGGCAATGTGCAAATAAATCACAATGGGAATGGGAAATAGCGTTCAATAAATTTCAGATGAATTGTATGGGATTCTTTTCGAGCGATACCGTGTTTACTGCGAAGGAAATGAAATATGAGAACTTCAAGTACAGCAAAGTAATGAAGGATCTTTTGGCTGACAAAGATATCGCCGATATTCTGGATAAGAAAGATGAAAGGAAAGTTTTCTATGACAAGATGAAAGAAGTGGCGACGCGGACTCCTGGTGGGAGGCTGACTCGAAATGGACTTCGTGAAGTTCTAGGCTATTTCAGAAGTGGCAAGGCAGCGAATATCAATGCCTGGAAAGAAGCTGTGCCACTTGCTCAAAAAATTGCAAAAAAACTTCTCCCAGCAGGCACTCGCCGGTATCTTTATCAGAAGGATTGGAGCAATGATGAAATGAGGCAAGGTTCTCCTCATGCGGATATGTCTTCATCGAGGTATTCAATGTCAAAAAAAGCAACGGGTGTGTCTGGCGGATTAGATAGTGGAAAGTCAACTCCGAGATTGTCTCGGTTTACTCCGCCGAAATCAACTCCGAGAAGTGTGCCAATGAGCCCGAGATTTTAAGGGGGTGAATTTTGAAAATAGCTTTCCTATTATGTCGACTGTTTTTACCAAGATTATTGACAGGGAAATCCCGGCAGACATCCTCTACGAGGATAATGAGGTGATAGCATTTCGAGATATTCATCCACTCGCGCCGGTACATGTCTTGGTCATTCCGAAGCGAGAAATTTCTTCGATAAACGACCTCAATCCGGATGATGCTTTACTGGTGGGGAAAATGGTCATGGTTGCTCGCGATGTGGCGCGGCACTTGAATATTTCCGAAAAAGGGTATAAACTGCTCTTTCGGGTGGGGAGGGATGGTGGACAGGAAATCCCGCATATTCACCTGCACCTTATCGGAGGGGCTCGCCTCCATGAGGACATTCGCCTGGTTTGAGAAAGATGAAATCTTTTTGTGTTTGGAGCTTTCGCCTATGGTGCTTTGGAAAGAATGTGCTGTAGCGCTATAGGCGAGAGCCTTCAGTGATGAGGGCTTTACGAAAGGAGGTTTTTGATATGATTCATATTCGCAAGAAAGATCGTGAAACGCCGGAAAGTATGATCCGGAGGTTTTCTCGTCGCGTTCAGCAAAGCGGTGTGCTTCAGCGTGTCCGAAAGAATCGATTCCGTCTCGAAGAAAAGAGTCGAACAAAGCGGCGCGAAGAAGCGCTCTACAAGGTCAAGATTCGTAAGGAAATTGATCGCCTGAAGAAACTTGGCAAATTCGATGATGAATCACTCCGTGAAGTTCGGAAGCGTCTCAATCGATAACGTGCTTTTCTATGACAAGGCTCATATCGGCAGTGCATGAAGATATGAAAGAAGCGATGCGCTCGGGCGATTCGTTTCGCCGTGATACGCTCCGCTTTCTCGAGAGCGCTCTCAAAAATGCGGCACTTGAGAAGCGAATGTCGCTTTCCGAATTGTCCGATGAAGATGTATTCGTTGTATTGCGACGGAGTGTTAAACAGCGTGAGGATAGCGCTCGGCAATACCGTGCTGGTAATCGGGATGAGCTTGCCGAGAAAGAAGAGCAAGAGAAATCGATTCTCGCTGCCTATTTACCGGTTGCACCAGATGAAAGTGTGATACGCGAGGCCGTTGAAAGAGCGATCGCGGAAACAGGGGCGACATCACGAAAGGATATGGGGAAAGTTATGGGACTAGTTATGAAGTCGCTCGCGAATGCCTCGGGGAATGATGTTCGCCGTATAACAGAGAATCTCCTAGGCTCGTAGTGTGCTTCCGTACAATCATATGAAACGACACTGGCACTTCTGTGCCGGTGTCGTTTTTTAGTGACTTCTTCGTGAATAAAATGTTTGGGAATTTTTGGGACGCACGAAGTCGTGGTAATATTGAGTCAACGTAATATTTTGATTGAACGACTCCTATGAATCGGACCGTGAGAAGTTTTTCGTTTGCGGCGAGGGGGTTTCGCTATGTGCTTCGCGGCGAGCGGAATTTTCAGATTGAACTTTTTGTAGCAGGCGTCGTCATTCTGGGTATGCTTGTCTTCGACCTTTCCGTATTGGAGCGAGTGGCGCTTATTCTTTGTATTGCTTGGGTGCTGACGCTTGAATTGGTCAATACTGCCGTGGAACGAATTATGGATGTGTTGCAGCCACGCATTCATCCGTATGCTCGCATTATCAAAGATGTCATGGCGGCGGCGGTTTTGGTTTCTGCTGGAGGGGCGCTTTTGGTAGGACTTGCCATATTCATTCCAAGGATATTGAATATGTTTCTGTAGGCGCTCCTCGCATATCGTTTCACGGTTGTGTGGTATACTATCTCTGATAGACTGCGATGAACAAAATATATTTTTCGAATACGATGTTTTGAGTTCGTTTTTTTGAGTTTGTTTTTCACTTGTGCGTTCTCCATTAGTTTGTTTGCGAAAGTGTCTTTTGTTTTGGTTCCTCTCTTACTTTTCGTATGGGAAAGAGTAGCTGTGTTGTCGGTCTTGATATCGGATCCGGAACTATCCGGACCGTTATTGCCGTTCCGGGAAAAGACCGTGATATTCCCCGCGTGGTCGGCGTTGGATCGATGCCGTCTTCGGGTGTTCGGCGTGGGTCGGTCGTTGATATGGAAGGGGCGATTCGCGCGCTTCTCGAATCTATTTCACGTGCTGAAGGAATGGCGGGGTTTACCGTGGACCATGCCGTTGTCGCGCTCGGCGGGCATGAGGTGTTTTTTCGTGAAACAAGCGGCGTCGTTGCTGTCGGGAAGGCAGATGGCGAAGTGCTGGAGGATGATGTGAATCGTGTGCTTGAGCAAGCGAGGAATTCGGCAACACTCTCTCCGAATCAGGAAATTCTCCACATTATTCCCAAGCAGTATCGCCTCGATGATGAGAAAAACATCAAGGATCCTCTGGGTATGAGTGGTGTTCGTCTCGAAGTAGCGGCACTTATCATCGGAGACGCTTCCCAACATACGAAGAATATCTCTCGAGTACTCGAACAAGCCAATATATCACTTGAACAATTTGTTGTGGCGCCACTTGCCGCGTCGGAAGCGGTTCTCGGTGCGCGTGAGCGAGAGCTTGGTGTGGCGCTCGTTGATATCGGTGCCAACACAACGTCACTCGCTGTCTTTGAAGAGAGTGATTTGTTGCATGTGAAAATTCTGCCTATTGGATCGGGGCATATTACGAATGACATTGCTATTGGTTTGCGCACATCTATTGATGTCGCTGAAGAAGTGAAGCTTCGCTATGGAAGCGCACTTCCTGGCGATATCGATCATCGTGAAGATATCGATCTTGCGGAAATAAATAGCACAGAGGATGGTGCTGTCTCGCGTCGACATGTTGCGGAAATTATCGAAGCGCGCGTCGAAGAATTGTTTCATTATGTGGACGAAGAACTGAAGGCGATTGGTCGGTCGGGACTATTGCCGGCAGGAATCGTACTGACGGGTGGTGGAGCGAAGCTCCCTGGACTTGTCGATCTCGCCAAAGAAACGCTTCGATTGCCGGCGCAAATTGGCTATCCGAAACCACTCGGCGGCGTACTTGATCGTGTAGACGATCCGGAATTCGCGACAGCAATCGGTCTCATACTGTGGGCAGAGGCAAATACCGATCATGTCTCTGGACATTCATCTTGGATGGCTACTACGAAAGTTCATGATGTTGTGAGTCGAACAAAGAAATTTCTCGGAAAGTTTTTACCCTAGCTAGCTTCATATTTGGATTGGAATCCGGTGGCGATTTTGAGAAGTGTATCGCGTGGTATACTACTGGTGTCATTCTAATATTTTTCTATGTTTTCTTTTCAATCTTTGCAATTTCTCTCACTTCCGAAGAGATTGCTTCTCGCCTTTGTTGTAGGTATTCCTCTTATTGTCTTCCTCTTTTTTCTTGCACGAAGAGGCTCCCCGTCGAGTCCGACTCAAGATGTGGCGGAAGGGATAACTCCGGAATACACAATGTCTCTCAATCCGGCACTTTCGGAGCCTCAGGATACGACGCAATCTGCAGATTCTTCAGCACTTGACTCGCTTCAATCGGGAGCACCTCTGGGCAATATCGAACAGCAATCTATCGATCTTGATCTCCTCCGAAAGAAGGTTGGGAAAAATGTGCTCTCCTCAACAGATGTTCAACAAATGGAACTCGATAGGAAAGTCATTCAATAATTAAATAGGAGCTGGTTTTTTTGGTGTTTTTAAAAAAATATATATGAGACACAAATCTTCATCTTCGAAGGTCGCGCAGTTCTTTCGAAAATCTTTGTTTGTTCTTGCAGTTCTCGTTGTTTCTGGAGGGGTAGTCTTTCTTGTTCGCCGAGGGAATGCGGATTCTGTTCCGGGATTTACTGCTTTTCAGGCAGCTGATATGGGCTCGAGAGCGGTTATTGAAGAAATGAAGAATCTGAGTGAAGGTGATGCGATTACTCGTCTCAATGGAATTTGCGAAGACGGTATTATATCAGGAAAGAATTCTTCGGGAGAATATCAAGTGGTATTCCGCGATAGCTCTGATCAGCCGATGGGTTGTTCGGAATCACTCGGTGACGTTGCCTCTATAGAGACAACAGGAATATTCGGCACGGAAAAGCGTATTGTTCGATCTGTGCTCGCACAGAGTACTCCGGCAGTGGATAGCAATGTCTATGTGACAACTGGATCTGAATCGCAGTACAAAAAAGGAGCGCTTGGTATAGGTGGATTGCTTAAAGCGTATTCCGGTATCAATGCAAGCGGTAATCGAGTGACAAATGTCGCGGCTCCGGCAAGCTCAAGCGATGTGGCAACAAAGGGGTATGTGGATGCTGCAGGAGGCGGCGGCTCATGTAGTGGTGGAGTGAGTGGGGGGTGCACTGGGAGCTTTGGGTCACTGACTGGTGGGAGCATTCAGTCAGTGTGGGGAAAGGGATGCAAGGCAGTCTATGCTTCAGCGGTTAACTGTTCTGGTGCAGCAGATGCTTCGTATGAATGTGGTGAAGTTTATTCGACTGATGACATCCAAGGATCTGCATCCTATAGAACTTTTTATTGTCTCTGTGCTCCCAGGTAGTCGAGTAACTCCCTCTGTTTCTTTGGAGGATGATTGGCAAATGAGTCTCTGTGATTCTTTTGACACTGCGTTTCTGTGGTGAAGAGGCTCTTTCTTTGGAATCGAGTATGATACGGTTGCTTTGTTTGTTCTTTCTGTGCGTGCTTCTTTTTGGCGGAGTAGGCATCTTTGTTTGGAAAATGAAATTTTCGAACGTTGTTCCGGTATTAAATAATACGTGCCCGCACTCTCTCGAGACGAGGATTGTTCGAGGGGTTTCCATGGAGCCGCTATTCCTTCCGGGGGATACGATAAAAGTTTCTTTTGGATGGTATGCTTGTCATATTCCTGAGAGAGACGATAGTGTTCTCGCTTCTTTCCTTGGAAATGAATCGCCAATCTTAAAACGTATTCGAGGGATTCCTGACGACGCTTTCGGTGTGAGTATTCTTCCAGACGGAGAGGGCATATTCCTGGTGAATAATGAGACACTGAAGAACTCACTTGGTGTTCCATATCATCTTCCTCCTGTTCGAGCAGAGCTCTGGAAATCATACCAGGAGCAATTCCATGGGATTGTTCCACCTGATTCCTTTCTCATATTTGGAGAGGTGGCGACAGGTTCTTTGGATTCGTCACAATTTGGCTTTGTTGAGCGGAAAAATTTGTTGGGAAAGGTGTGGGGACGGTAGCATTTGAGCTTTTCTTGATTCTCTGATACACTGCGCGGTAGCGAGGGTCTTCTGGGGGCGACTCTTCTGCAGGATTCCAAAAAAAGATATACAAGCCAGTTTCCGAGAGTGTCCTCATGTGTGGAGTTTTCTCCGTATCTCGGGGGCACGTCCGGGCTGGCTTTTCTTGACACTGTTTTTTGCCTCGTGATAAAGTGGGGCATTCTCATGAAGTCCGTTTTTTTGTTTGCTCTCCTTCTGGGAGTTCAGGAAGTGTATTCTCTCTTTGCCTAAACCTCTTTCGTGCGTATGGCTGAAATCAAACCGGCAATAGAAACCTTTGCAAAAATAAAAGTCGTGGGCGTTGGCGGATCGGGATGCAATGCCGTCTCGCGCATGATCGAAGCGAAGATCAAGGGTGTTGAGTTTGTTGTTGTTAATACTGATGCGCAGGCGCTTCATCACTCGCGCGCGAGTGAAAAAATTCACATCGGAAAAAATCTGACCAAGGGGCTTGGCGCCGGTATGAATCCGGAAATCGGTCGGCAGGCGTCCGAAGAGAATCGTGATGAAATCCAGGAAGTCTTGAAGGGTGCCGACATGGTGTTTGTCACCTGTGGTTTGGGTGGGGGAACCGGATCGGGTGCGGCGCCTATTGTCGCTGAGACTGCCAAGGAAATCGGCGCACTCACGGTTGGTGTGGTGACAAAGCCGTTTGCATTCGAGGGCGCCCAACGACGCGCGATTGCCGAAGAAGCACTTCGCAATATGCAGGAGCGCGTGGATGCACTGATTACAATTCCAAATGACAAACTTCTTTCCATTATCGATCGAAAGACGACCCTCATCAATGCGTTTCGTATTGTGGATGACGTGCTTCGCCAGGGGGTGCAAGGCATATCAGATCTTATTACCCGACCAGGTATCGTAAATGTCGACTTTGCCGATGTGCGTGCGATTATGGAGGATAGTGGTAGTGCACTTATGGGTATCGGTATCGCCTCGGGTGAAAATCGTGCTATGGAAGCGGCAAAGGCGGCAATTAATAGCCCCTTGCTCGATCTTTCAATTGACGGTGCCAAGGGAGTCCTCTTCAACATCTCCGGATCGAGCGACGTCACGATGCTCGAAATTAATGAGGCGGCAAATATTATCACAGAAAACATCGATCCAAATGCCAAAGTCATTTTTGGTGCGGTTTCCGATGATCAGGTGAGGAAGGGTGAGGTGCAGATTACGGTTGTGGCGACCGGGTTTGATAACGGGCGGACGGTTGAGGATCCGTTCCGGAAGCTCTCTCGCGTCTCGGCAATGAAAGATGATCAACATGATAATCATCGGGATGTGCACGATGATCGTCGTGTTGTCCGTGAGACGGTTCCTGTCCGCGAGACTCCTGTAGCATCGACATCGTTTGAGTCAGTGGAGAGAACTTCTCAGCGAGAGGAATCAACTGATGAATTGACACAACCGACGGAAGATCCTAATGGAAGAATGTTTCCAACGCGGAAGCTGGAGCCAAAAATGATTATCGAAGAAAAGATAGCGCCTCGAACGACACCGATTCATGGTGATGCGAAGGATGACTTTTCTGATGAAGATGATTTGGAAGTCCCAGCTTTCATTCGGAGGAAAATGAAGAAGAACTGATTTCTGTCTATGACGGCTTCGCGGGTATTTCGGATGGGGATGCTTTGTAGCATCGGAGGGACCGGAATCGGTCTCTTTTTTTCATGGTCTCTTGGTATAGCACTCTTTGTGTGTGCCGTGGCTATCGTTGGGATGACAGTATGGCATTTTGAAAGGTTTTTTGCTCTGGTAGCATGCGTGATTGTACTTCTTGTTTTGTTCTTTGGATCGTGGTTTCGAGCGTCGCAGGTTGTATCGAAATGGGAAACACTCCCAGACGCATCAGTGCATCTCGAACGCGCCATCATTATCGATCGAGTCAAGCAGACAGAGCATGCGAAGCAAGCACTTCTGAAGCCAATTTCGTGCGGAGAGAGTTCTTGTCCCTCGACTCGAGTGTTGGGCACCTTTCCTTCTTTTGCTGATATAGCCGATGGCGATGTGATTTCTCTCTCGTGTACCTTGGAGAGACCGACATCATTCACGTCGGACTTCGATTATCCGAAAGTGCTCGCAAAAGACGGCGTCGGCTCTATTTGTCGATTTCCAAAGGAATGGAAAAAAGAAGGGGTGTCAGGAAGTATCTTTGCTCGCATGATTCGGGAAACTCGTACGGTAGTGGAAACGGTATTGGAGCGGGCGATACCGGAGCCGGAATCTGGACTCGTGCTCGGACTGATAGTCGGTGGAGACGGGCGATTGTCGAAAGGTATTCAGGACGAGTTTTCTCGCACGGGTCTTTCGCATATCGTCGCTGTTTCCGGGTACAATGTTTCGATTATCGCGGTCATATTCATAAACGCGCTTATTTTCTTTGGGCTGTATCGGCAACAGGCTTTTTGGGGCGCCCTTATTGGCATTGTGTTTTTTACGCTCCTTGTGGGTGCGCCAGCATCTGCGGTGCGGGCGGCGGTTATGGTTTCGGTGGCGCTTCTTGCGACGAGGATGGGCAGAGTGGGGAATCCGATAAACGGTATTCTCTTTGCGGCAGTTGGTATGCTGTGTATTAATCCGCTTCTTCTTCGATACGATATTGGCTTCCAGCTTTCTTTTGCGGCGACGCTTGGGATTTTTCTTGTCACGCCATTTGCACTGCTTTCTCTCCGGGCGGGAGATGTCGTTGCTACGACTCTTGCTGCCGAGCTCTTCGTGTTGCCGATTATCCTGTTTCATTTTCATGCGCTTCCAGCACTTTCGCTCGCGGTCAATGTGCTCGTTCTTCCATTGGTGCCACTCGCGATGATATGTGGCGTGTTCGCATTTTGTTTCGGTGGAATACTTCCGTCACTTGCTGCAGTGTTTGGTTTTCCGGCATTTCTTGTTTCGCGTGCCATTCTTGAAATCATTCATTTCTTTGCCTCTCAACCATTTGCTTCGGTTTCGGTGGCAAGCTTTGGCGTAGGGGCAGTAATTCTGTGGTATGGATGTATAGGCACGGCACTCGTCTTTCTTCGACGGAAATTCCCCACAGCGTTGTCATTTAGATAGTTATCTCTGAATTTTTAGGTAAGAGTTTTCCATGAAGGTTTCTACGAAAATAATCGGTCTTGTTGTCTTGATTGTCGGTGTTGCGACGATCTTTCTTGCGATTGTGATTGGTGTAAACGGAAGACCTCTCGCGCGGGTCGCATTTCTCAATATAGGACAAGGCGATGCGATACTTATCTCGTATGGTTCGAATCAGCTGCTTATTGATACAGGGAATGATAGTCGTGCCCTTCTTTCTGAATTGGGGCGACAGCTCTCTCCGTGGGATCGGACGATTGAAATGGTATTGCTCACGCATCCGGATCAGGATCATGTCGGAGCATTTCCCGATTTGGTGTCTCGGTACAAGGTGGGGATTCTCCTTTCGGCGGAACTTCCCAACACATCGGCGATTGGGCGGGCTATTCGGAAAGAAGTTGATGCGCATGGTATTCGAAGGATTGAACCTCGTGCAGGCTTCACCATCACCTTTGCTTCCGACATGCAAATCGAGACGCTTTTCCCGGGGAGGGATTTTGTGTCGGATCCGAAGAATACCAATGCGTCGAGTATTGTTGAACTCCTCCGTGTTGGGAAGGACACATTTCTTTTTACGGGCGATCTCCCTCGGGAGGAAACCGTGCTTCCTGCGGTTGATATTCGCGTGCTCAAAGTGGCGCATCATGGGTCGAAATATTCGACCAGCGATTCGTTCCTCGATCGTATGACGCCGGAAGAAGCGGTCATCTCAGTTGGCAAGAATTCCTATGGACATCCGGCAGAGGATGTTCTGACTCGTCTCTCAAATCATGCTATTCGCACGTTTCGTACCGATGTGTCGGGGACGATTCTCTATACGTGTCCGGTCTTGCCAGATGCTTCTTGTCAATCGCCGTGAGTTGTCGCTTTGACGAAACCTCTGTGGCTCGCTATGCTGAAGAAAAAGAAAACATCTATGAAATTCAAAATAAAACAAAATCCTCGGGAAGAATTTTTTTGGGAGTTGGTCGCAGGGAATGGGGAGTTGATTTGTGCGAGCGAAGCCTATCAATCCAAGGAGTCTGCTGTGAAAGCTATCAATTTGGTGAAATTGGAGTCTGGACGGGCAGAGATTGTTGATACGACGGTTATCTTTCGCCGAGCATCTGGTGGATGAAACGCGAAGAGCATATTCTTATTGATTTGGTATTATGTCGACACTGGTTTTTGATATAGAGACAATCGGAGAGGATTTCGATACGCTTGATGAAACGACACAGAAGGTGTTGACACGATGGATTCGTGAGGATTCATTTAGCGACCAAGAATACCAATCGGCGCTTGAGGATGTGAAAAATAGTCTTGGTTTTTCGCCTTTGACCGGCGAGATTGTGGCAATCGGTATGCTCGATGTCGAACGAGGGAAGTCGGCGGTCTACTTCCAAGCGCCAGGCGAATCAACAGAACCGTTCGAAGAGAATGGCGTTATGTATAAGCCGATGGAAGAAGGAGAGATGATTGGAGAATTTTGGCGCGTTGCTGAGAAATACGATTCGTTTGTCACCTTCAATGGGCGAGGTTTTGACGTGCCGTTTCTTATGATGCGGTCGGCGGTTCATCAGATTCGCCCGACGCGCGACCTGCTCTCAAATCGCTATCTTCCACTTCAGCGTGGCGCAAAGCATATCGATCTCATGGATCAGATGACATTCTATGGAGCGACACGTCGCCGACCGAGTTTGCATCTTGCGTGTCGCGCCTTTGGTATCCCGACACCAAAGGGCGAGGGAATCGATGGGGATAGTGTCACGAGATTTTTTCGCGAGAAGCGATTCAAAGATATTGCTCGGTACAATGTCCGCGATATCGAAGCAACCGGCGCACTCTATGGCTATTGGGATCAGTATTTGCGATTTTGAGTCGGAGACATTACAGACGCTTGATTCTTTCTGATTTTTCGGGTACTCTTTCTCAATAAGCCATTTTGTATTTTGTATGGGAAATGCACAAAAAGAACGAACGTTGGTGATTATGAAGCCGGATGCGGTGCAACGATCGCTCATGGGAGAAATTCTCGGACGGTATGAACGTAGTGGTCTCAAGCTCGTCGCCATGAAAATGCTTATCCCGACGCCAGAAATGGCAACGGAGCACTACATGGTAGGCGGTGAGGAATGGCTCGAAAATGTTGGCAAGAAAGCATCTGCAGCGTATGAAAAGAAGGGCGAGAAATCCCCGTACGCAACGTTTCGCGAGAATGGCATGGCGATTCTTACGTCAAATGCGACCTATCTTTCTGCTGGACCGGTGGTTGCGATGGTGTGGGAGGGCAATGGCTCCGTGGGTATTGTCCGGAAGTTGACTGGAGCGACCGAGCCCTTTGGAAGTGATGTGGGGACGATTCGCGGTGACTTCACCGTGGATTCGTATCAGCTTGCCGATACAGGCAATCGTTCTATCCGCAACCTTATTCACGCCTCTGGTGATCCGTCAGAAGCCGAGAAGGAGATTCCTATTTGGTTTGCCGAAAAAGAGCTTCTTTCTTACCGACATGTTCAGGAAGCGATTCTCTACGATGTGAACTTGGATGGGATTTTGGAGTAGTTGAGTAGTGCTCAGTTGTACTTTGCGAGACCGATTTGCTTCTTCTGCAAATCGGTTTTTGTATAGGCTGATATTTATTTTGTGCTTATTGACACAAAGGCTATGATGCGCCATAGTCTGTGGCAGAGGGAATGTTCTTTGCTGAGAGGGAAATCAAAAGTCTTTATACTCGAACGGGAGGTGTAAAATGTTGCATCCGTTGAAATGTTTGCCACCGCCAGCAATCGTTGTTGCGGACGTATTGGACCTCTCCGCAGCTGTGGTCCGCGGAAATAGTGGAGAAATTATCAGGACGGGTTCAAAGTGCGCCCAAAATGGATTCCGAATCTCTCTCGGTGTTTCGTATGCGTTTTTTTGCGCGGTTTCCGTTATAGCTGGTTCTGTCGGATTGGCTCCGGAAACCTCCTCCAGGGAAGAATAATCGTTTGATTCAATATTTCGTGGAGTATCTGAGGCAAGTCTGGTGAGACTTGCCTTCTTCTTTTCCTGCTTGACAACTGTTTCCGCTCAGGAGTAAACTCTCACCATGACAACAGCGACGAACAATGTAATGTGTGCGGCAGGGTGGGGTCTTCTTGACCTGCGTTTCTTTGTGGGCGTCATTGCACGCAAGAAGCACATATATTCGTCGGGGTTGTCCTAAAGGAGGAGAAAGAAGCAAAGGAAAAAACACCCGACGAAATAAGTCGGGATTTTTGTTGATTTAACAATAGAAAACATGTGGAGATTTCATAATGGCTACTACTGCAGAACGTAGCGGAAAGTCTGCTGGTGAAGGTAATTACTGCCAGAGAAAACAAAGACCTTATTTTGTGGGTATGCCGGAGTCATTCGAAATGCCTCCTAGGAAAAGAGTTGTCGTAGTGGAAGATGGTGCTTCTCACACGAAACACGTTTTTGTCCAAAGATAATGAGGAGTAACTCGATATGCTATTTCTGAATGATTCTGGTCTTTCGGGTGCGGGTATTGTGCGTTTTGAGGAAGCTGTATTGGATGTGTCACTTCAGCTTCTGAATGTTGAAGAACGTTTAAGGGATCCACGTACTCCGGAACATGAAAAAGGGTGTCTTCGTCGAAAGAAACGGGATATTGAATTCAAAATGGTTCAATTTCAAAGTGGCATGAACAATATCTGACGGTAGGAACACGAAAACAGCCTCTTAAATTTGAGGATGTAAAGAATGTGAAGAAGGCGATGCAAACATCATCGCCTTTTGATTTTTCTTTGGGGGCGTGATAGGTTATGTGGGAAGTCGATATTGTCTGTATATCGGGCTGTAGTATACCGGTAGTACGCGTCCATGGGGTGGATGTAGACCGGGTTCAATTCCCGGCAGCCCGACAGGAAAAAATCTCCCGAGAGGGGAGATTTTTTGGTGCCGAGAGTTGGAGAAAAATTCTATTTTTTCTGCTCTGCGAGGAGATCCCGTATTTCCGTGAGAAGAAGTTCTTGTTTGGAAGGTTTCGGTGATGCAGAGGGAGTGTCTTTTCCTGCTGGGCGGAGGCGGTTGAGTTGTTTGATGAAAATGAAGACGGCGAATGCAGTGAGAGCGAAGCCGATGATATTGGTCAAGAAGAGTCCGTAGTTGAGTGTCGGTGCACCAGCTTTCTGGGCGGCTTCGAGTGTCTGGTAGTGGGTGCTCGAGAGGTTCCAGTAGAGTTCGGAGAAGTTTACCTTGTTGAGGACGAGTCCCATGGGTGGCATAAGAATATCCGACACAAGGGAAGTGACAATTTTGCCGAAAGCGGTTCCGATAATGACGCCGACAGCGAGGTCGATGACATTTCCTTTGATAGCAAATGATTTGAATTCTGCAATAAACGACGCCATAGGACAGTCATTTCGTAGAAAGCGGCTATTTCTTGACCTTGGTAAGCGTGCGAATGGCTCGGGTGCTGAGTTTCACACGGACACCACCAATCTTTTTGGACTGGAGGTTTATTTTGAACGTACGCCGGGTGGCGATATTCGAGTGACTTCGGGTGTTTCCGGAGGCGGTGCCGCGACCGGAGAAGGCGCATACTCTGCTCATAATTGATTCGTTAGGAAAAGTATGATAGAAAAGGTATCATAGCGTTGGCATTCCGTCAACTTGACGCTGCTCTCTCTCGAGCCTTTCATTTTAGCTCCAATTGTTGCTTATGTCACCCCAAGAACTAGTGCTCGTTGGATTCTATCTCGTTATTCTCCTCTACACGGTCATCATGCATGAAGTGGCACATGGTGTTATTGCGCTCTGGCTTGGTGATAGGACGGCGCAGTATTCTGGACGATTGACGCTCAATCCGGTTTCTCACATCGACATCATGGGATCGATTGTGGTGCCGCTCATGATGTTTTTTACGACGGGTCTCGCCTTTGGTTGGGCGAAGCCGGTGCCATACAATCCCTACAATCTCAAGAATCAGAAATGGGGACCGGTTGCCGTTGCTTTTGCTGGACCGGGTTCGAACTTCTTGCTTGCATTTATCGCGGCAATTATTGCCCATGTTCTTCCGGTGAGCCTTGCTGAGCGACAGGATATTTTTTCCCGGTTCTTTGGCATTATCGGGCGCGTGGGAGAGTGGTCGGATCGGTGGGGTGGTTTTGCAGATGCAATCGCCGGGTCGCTTCCAGGGATATTTCTCGGGTTTCTTCTCATGGTGATTTTCTGGAATGTGCTACTTGGGGTTTTTAATATGGTGCCTATTCCTCCACTCGACGGTTCGAAGCTCTTGTATCCGCTTTTGTCACTTCGCCCCGAGACGGTAATCTTCCTTGAGCAGTATGGATTTGTCTTTCTGCTTCTCGTCATTTTCTCGCCGCTCGGACTCTTGATTCAATGGCCACTGGGCATATTTCTCGACTTCTTCCTTAGTATCGCAGCGTGAAGATTTGGGTGTGGAAGAAATATCATTTTGCTTGCCGGAAGAGAATATTCGTAGTGGCTGTTGACAAGAGGGGAAACTTCCCGTACTATCGGGAAGCAAGCGAGTTGTCGCTTTTTTGTTCGTATTGCTCTCATATTTTCATCTATTTGTCTTTAAGTTTTACTCCTGTGCCGACACTGAATCAGCTGGTCCGCCGTCCGCGGGTCTCATCCTCCAAGAAGTCAAAGTCGCCTGCGTTCGGGTTTGTAATGAATACCCTCAAGAACCACCCGACCAATTCGACGGGTCCATACAAACGAGGGGTGTGTCTCAAGGTGTCGACGACGACACCGAAGAAGCCAAACTCCGCGCTTCGGAAAATTGCTCGCGTTCGCCTTACCAATGGTATGGAAGTGACTGCATATATTCCCGGTATCGGACACAATTTGCAGGAGCACTCCATTGTGATGATTCGCGGTGGACGAGTGAAAGATCTTCCAGGTGTGCGCTATCACATTGTGCGCGGCGTACTTGATGCTTCGGGTGTTGCCGATCGGAAGCGCAGTCGCTCGAAGTATGGAGCAAAACGTCCGAAGGAAGCATAAACATCTCATACTTCTCCTCATCTCTTTTGCTAAATATATCGATAAGGTTTTTGCACGAAGTGATGTTCGCTTTCTTGGAACATATTTTTATAAACCAGAGATTTACTCCTTGAATTTTTCTCGCTTATGCCACGACGGAAACGACAATTTGATAAGACCTGGAAAGTTGATGCTCGCTATGGAAATCCATTAGTCGGGCATTTCATCGGTATGATTATGTGGGACGGTAAGAAAACCGTGGCAGAGCGGATTATTTACGATTCATTCGAGATTATCCGCGAGCGAACCAAGAAGGGCGGACTCAATGTCTTCGAACAGGCAATCAAGAATGTTTCCCCACTCCTTGAACTCAAGAGCCGTCGCGTAGGAGGTGCCAACTATCAGGTGCCGATTCCAGTGTCCGGTGATCGCCGACAAATGCTCGCGATGCGTTGGCTTCGCGATGTGTGTCGCAAGAAAAAGGGCAAGCCGATGGCGGAGCGCTTCGCCGACGAATTTCTCGATGCTGCCAACAAAACCGGTCTTGCCATGAAGAAACGTGAAGATGTTCACCGCATGGCGGAAGCCAACAAAGCTTTTGCTCACTTCGCCTAAACAATCTTCTCTCTTATAAATATCAACGAATGTATCTCTGAATCCTTAACATTCTCTTCGTATGCCTCGCACGACACCGCTCAAAGACTATAGAAATATCGGAATTATTGCGCATATCGATGCAGGGAAGACAACCACTACCGAGCGCGTACTCTTCTATACGGGTATTACGCACAAGATTGGTGAAGTTCATGAAGGTGAGGCAACAATGGACTGGATGGAGCAGGAGCGTGAGCGCGGTATTACGATTACGAGCGCGGCGACAACATGCTATTGGAAGAAGCATCAGATTAATATCATCGATACGCCAGGACACGTCGATTTCACTGTTGAAGTGGAGCGGTCGCTTCGTGTGCTCGATGGAGGTGTTGTTGTTTTTGATGGCAAGGAAGGGGTTGAACCGCAATCGGAAACCGTGTGGCGACAGGCGGACAAGTACAGCGTGCCACGCATTTGTTTTATCAACAAAATAGATAAAGAAGGGGCTGACTTCGAAGTAGCGCTCGCTTCTATCTGGAACCGACTGACACCAAATGCCGTCGCCATTCAATATCCGATTGGTGTTCGATCGGACTTTTCCGGTATCGTGGACCTCATGGAAATGAAGGCGTACACGTTCGAGGGCGCTATGGGTGAGAAGATTGTTCCGATTGATATTCCGAGTGACATGGCTGAGACGGTCAAAAAGTGGCGCGAAACCATGGTGGAGAAAATTTCCGAGACGGATGATATACTCATTGAAAAATTTTTGGGCGGTGAGGAGATTTCTGTTCCCGAACTCAAAGCGGCACTTCGAAAAGCAGTCATTTCAACGAAACTTATTCCCGTGCTTGTAGGAACAGCGTTGCGCAATAAGGGTGTGCAACTTGTTCTTGATGCAGTGGTGGACTATCTTCCTTCGCCTCTCGATATTCCTCCGGCGAAGGGAATCGACCCGAAGACTGGTGCAGAGATGGAAGTGAGAGTGGAAGACGGTGCCCCTTTTTCGGCGCTTGCTTTCAAGGTGGCGACAGACCCGTTCGTCGGACAACTCACCTTTTTCCGAGTGTACTCTGGTGTGGTGAAGGCGGGATCGTATGTGTTGAATTCTACCAAGGGTGAGAAAGAACGTATCGGGCGTATCTTGCAGATTCATGCGAATCATCGTGAAGAAATAGAGGAGCTCTATGCGGGTGGTATTGGTGCATTGGTTGGCATGAAGGCGACGACTACTGGCGATACGCTCTGTGATGCTGAGAGACCGGTAATCCTCGAGTCCATCACATTTCCAGAGCCGGTTATTGATATTGCGGTTGAGCCAAAGACCAAAGCAGACCAAGAAAAGATGGCACTTGCTCTCAAGAAGCTTGCCGAAGAAGATCCAACATTCCGTGTGCACACTGATGAAGAAAGTGGACAGACGATCCTTTCCGGTATGGGCGAATTGCATCTTGATATCATTGTCGACCGCATGCGCCGCGAGTTCAAGGTGGATGTGAATGTTGGTCGCCCGCAGGTTGCCTATCGTGAAACAATTAAGATGACAGCGGAAGCTGAGGGGAAATATATCAAACAATCCGGTGGTCGCGGACAATATGGACACTGCTGGGTTCGTCTCGAACCTCAGGAAGCGGGGAAGGGCTATGAGTTTGCGAGTGAAGTAAAGGGTGGTGTTGTTCCGCAGGAATATATCAAGCCGATTGACAAGGGAATTCAAGAGGCCATGTTGAATGGTGTGCTTGCGGGCTATCCGGTCGTCGATGTAAAGGCAGTGGTGTACGATGGTTCCTCGCACGATGTCGACTCATCGGAAGCGGCGTTCAAGATTGCCGGTTCCCTCGCGTTCAAAGAAGCGATGCGTCGAGCGAAGCCGATTATTCTCGAACCAATTATGAAGGTAGTGGTGATTACGCCGGAGGCATTTATGGGCGATGCGGTGGGTGATATCAATGCCAAGCGCGGTATTATCAAAGAAATGAATGATCGTGGAGAGGGCAATGCTCGTGTGAAAGAAATCAGTGCTGAGGTGCCACTCGCGTCAATGTTTGGCTATGCGACATCGTTGCGCTCTATGTCTCAGGGTCGCGCGAGTTCTTCGATGGAATTTAGTCACTATGCCGAGGTCCCTTCAAATGTCTCCCAAGAAATCATGGGCGGCGAGAAGAAGAAATAGGAAGAGCGTTCTGTATACCTATCAAGTGTTTTGCAAAAAAATCCCGCTTTCTTGAGCGGGATTTTTGTAGCCGAAATACTTCCTTCTTTTTCAGTGCGTGCTATACTATGAGTTGATGAATCAACTTTTTTTCCGCAGGCAGTGGCGGAGAACAATTTTTTCAGGAGTTTCTCTTTTGGCACTTCTTTTGAGTGCTGCTTTGCCGTATATGGCGATAGCACAAGATGATGCGGGGAATATCCAAGATGATATTCAAAAGTACGAGAAGCGACTTGAGGCAGCGACCAAGAAAAAGAAAACGCTCGAGCAGACTCTCAATCAGGTAAATGTATCACTCAGTGTCGCGATAGCGGCGGTACAGAAGACGCAGGCGGCTATTCTCGATACAAAAGATTCGATTACACGTGCGGCACTGGAAATCGAACTCACAGATCAACAAATCACTTTGAAGCAAGCAGTGCTTGCTGATTTGGTGCGCGAGGCATATTTGCGAGGTGCTGAGTCACCGGCTGATATTGCTTTGGGAGGGGCAACGCTTTCGGAAATACTCGATACGTCGACGCAGTTCGCGACAATAGGTTCGCGCATCGGAAATATTCTCGATGATATGGAGCAATTGAAAGCTGATCGTGAAACTGAGAAGGCATCGCTTGAAACGAAAAAGAAAGAGGCTGAAGCAGCGCTTGCCAAGAAGAATGCCGAGAAGGCAGTACTTGCACAGAATCAGTCGGCAATTGCACAGGATGTTGCCGAACAAACGGCAACTGTAGAAGAGTTACAGAAGAAACTTGCTGAATTGGAAAGCGATTTGAATACATTGACCGGGAAGTCGTATAATGCAAAAGATATTAAAGAAGCAGTAGAATTTGCAAGTGGTAAAACGGGCGTACCGAAGGGCGTGCTCTATGGGTTTCTCAAAATGGAGACGAATCTCGGTGTTAATACCGGGCAGTGCACGTACAAGGAAGTGGAGAATGTGGCGGTTGCGCGGTATAAGAAGTATGGATCGAAATATAAAGCATCTATTGCGCTCCTCTACAAGCGGCAGGATATTTTCTATACTCTTGTTGATGATTTGGGATACAGTAAGAATAAGAAAGTGTCGTGTTCGCCAAGTGGGTATATTGGACAGGGTGGTGCGATGGGGGTTTCGCAGTTTATGTCGGATGTGTGGCAGGGCTATTCATCGGAAGTAGCAGCGAAGACGGGACACAAAACACCTGATCCGTGGAATTTGACCGATGGCGTGATGGCAATGGCAACTAAACTCCGCAAAGCAGGAGCGACATCCGATAAGGAGTCGGTTATTAAAGCGGCGTCTATAAATTATCTTGGCACCTTTTATAGTAACTATTACAATGGCATTGTCTATTGGTCGAAGAATTATAAAAAACTTTTCGATTGAGATATTTTGATTGGAGAGGAGACTCTCGAGGAGTGAAAAAAAACATGAAAATAAAAAATCAACAACTCAAAGAATTTATTCTCGACTCTGACTTAGTGGCAGCGGAGTCTCTCGAGGGCGCGTTTCAAGAAGCAGAACGCTCAAAGACATCTCTTGGAGTGGTGCTTTTGAGCAAGAAATTGCTCTCTGAGACCGATCTTCAGAAACTCTACGCGTATATTCTCGGCATTCCTTTTGTTGATCTTTCGAAGGAAGCCATTCCGACGGATATCCTTCATATTATTCCGGAACCCATTGCGAAGAAGTCACATGTTGTTGCCTTTGAGAAAGCGGGGACGAATCTCAAGGTGGCAATGCTTAATCCGGATGATTTGCAGACCATCGACTTTATCAAAAAGAAAACGGGTCTCAAGATTGTGCCGTGTCTGACGACCGAGGAGAGTATCAATCAGGTACTTCGTCAGTATGGGAAAAGTCTTAAAGCAGAGTTTGGTGATATTCTCAACGCAGAAAGTGTCGTTGGGGGAGAGTTTAGTGCTGATGTTGATCCGGAACAAAATCTCGAAAAGGTAGCGCAGGATATTCCGGTTATTCGCGTTGTTGACACGCTCATCAAACATGCGATTTTGCAGTCGGCGAGTGATATTCATATTGAACCGGAGGAAAAGGAAGTGCACGTCCGCTATCGTATAGATGGTATTTTGCACGATGCTATGACATTGCCGCGAGACATTGCTGCTGGCATCGTCGCTCGTATCAAAGTCTTGTCTAATCTGAAACTCGACGAGCACCGTTTGCCTCAGGATGGTCGCTTCAAATTGGAGAGTGAGGAACAGCGTATTTCGTTTCGCGTGAGCATCCTCCCTGTTTTTGATGGTGAGAAAATCGTAATGCGTCTTCTCGATGAATCTTCAAAAGGTCTCACACTTGAGAAAATGGGCTTTGCTGGCGTTCCGTTGGAGATCGTACATCGCGAAATCAAGAAGCCAAACGGTATGGTTTTGGTAACGGGACCGACCGGGAGTGGAAAAACGACGACACTGTACACCGTGATGGATATCTTAAATACGAATGAGGTGAATATCAGTACCGTTGAGGATCCGGTGGAGTATCGTATGCCGCGCGTGAATCAAACGCAGGTGAATTCGAAGATTGGTATGACATTTGCAGCGGCGCTTCGCGCATTGTTACGTCAGGATCCGGATATCGTTATGGTAGGAGAGATTCGCGATGAAGAGACGCTCGAAATCGCACTCCACGCGGCGATGACAGGGCATCTCGTGCTTTCGACGCTTCATACGAATGGTGCCGCCGCCGCGATTCCACGCATGATTGATATGGGAGCAGAGCCATTTCTCATCGCCTCGACGACCAATGTGGTGATTGCTCAGCGTCTCGTGCGTCGATTGTGTGTTGAGTGTCGTGAGGAATACCATATGAAGAAAGCTGAGTTGGCCACACTTGGAAAGACATTTAACCTCGAAGAGGTGATGGTGTCTCTGAAGAGAGAGGATCAGATGAAAGAAAAGCTCTCAAATATTTCTGATTGGGAAAGTGTATCGTTTTTTCGCGCGAAGGGTTGCGATCAGTGTGGTGGTGAAGGCTATCATGGACGAGTTGGTATCTACGAAGTCTTTGAAATGACGAGTGATATCCGTCGATTAGTAATGGAGTCGGCAACTTCGGAAGCGCTCGAAAAGGCGGCGCGAGATGCTGGCATGCTCACCATGGTGGAAGATGGCTTTCTGAAAGCGATACTTGGTGCTACATCAGTTGAAGAAATTCTTCGTGTGACCAAGGAATAGCTCTTTTTGGATTCTTATTGAGATGTGGTAGAATCAATCATGCTCATTTTCTTGAGTAGGAATGTTCAGTTGTTCCCTATAAGAAAGAAGCGGTTTCGAAGGGTATTCGATGCTTCTTCTACGAAGATTCTAAGTTATTGTATTGTTTTCTATGAACGAAGATACATCCATTCGATTTGGTGCTCGAAGTAGTGAATCGGTTCGACCAGCTACGGAATTTCCTGGGCGCCCGGCGTCTCCATTGCGGACGGGGATGCATAGTTTTCTTGGGCGAGGGGCAACTAGTGCTCCACCATCGGTCGATAATGAGAGTGTGAAGGGCTCTTCTGCGCGCGCTTCGTGGATGGCAAAATTTTTGGATGGACTGGCAACAACAAGTCTCTTCATGATTTTCTTCGGTTTTCCGATTTTTTTTCTCTCACTGACTCTTCAAGGAATTGTCTTTGAGAAACAAATATATTTCTATTTTTGGCTACTCTTGGGGCTTGTTGGATGGGTGTCAAAAGCCATCGTGACGGGTGAGCTTCGTATCCGACATACGCCGCTCGACATTCCAATCCTTCTCCTCTGGGCAACGGTGGGAATTTCTTGCTTTTTTTCAGTGGACAAATGGCATAGTCTGTGGGGCTTTTTTGGCGACCCTTCGCGAGGATTTCTGAGTATGACAGCGCTCACTCTTTCATATTTCTTCATTACCAGTCACGTGAATATGCGGCGCTTCCAGCTTCTACTGGTCGCTATTCTGCTTTCGGGAGTGCTCGTTGCCCTGTGGACAGCACTTGCATTTTTTGGCGTACAGTTCTTGCCGGGAGCATTGCTGAAGTATGCGCCACTTAGTCTCTTCGGCACTATGCGGTCGCTCACGCTTTTCTTTGGAATGATTTTGCCGATTTTCCTTATCGGTATTATCGCGCTTTTTCAGTGGTTCAAAGAGAAGAACTGGGTGTTTTGGGTGGGTATCGTTTCGCTCTCAATTGGCATCTTTCTTGACTTGTACATTCTGATGGCGGTTTATGCGTTTAGTCCGTGGTTTCCTATTTTAGCTGGCGTGAGCTTTTTCCTTATTTATGTGCTCGCACAGGTCGTTCGATTGGGTGATCGGTTCAATTGGATGCCGATGGCACTCTTTGTGCTGGTATTGATTTTTCTCATGATTGGCAATCAAGGAAACACATTTATTTCAAAGAAAACGACGATTCTTCCTGAAGTGGCACTCGACCAATCATCTTCTTGGATGATTACAAAGGATGCTCTCAAAGAACGCCTCATCGTTGGTTCGGGTCCGGCAACGTATGGTTATGATTTCTCTCTCTATAAACCAGATAGCCTGAACAAGGGTCTTCAAAGTAGCTTTCGGTTTTACCAGAGCGGGAATCTTTTCTTGGAAATGCTGACAACAATTGGAATCGTAGGCGGATTCTTCTTTCTCATCTTTTTCTTGGTTTTTCTTGGTGTTGGATTTGTTGGGCTTTCTCGCGAAAAAGAGCGCAATAAGATATTTTCTCTGGGCATTTGGGCGTCGGCACTCATCTTCGTCGTGGCGATATTTCGGATGCCGATCGAGGGACCAATATTTGTCTACGGCTTACTTCTCCTTTTCCTTGCCATACCAGTTCTCCTTGAGGAAAGTGGGCAGGGAGATGATTCGATTCGTCTCTCGCTAAAGGCGTCACCGAAATTCGCACTTGCTCTCGCATTTATTTTCATGGTGGTGTCAGCTGGCGTTGCATTTCTCTTTGCATTTGTCGGAAAGGCATTTCTTGCGGATCTTCGTGCGGGGCAATCAAGTCGATTGGCAGCTGTTGAGGTGAATTCCGACGCGCTTTCACTGATGGCTCGTTCGCTCTCCCTCATGCCCTATGAAGGGCGATACTACGCAGCTCTCGGACAAATGTACATGTCGCTTGTTAATGTGGAGGCGGCAAAACCCGAAGCAGAACGGAATCTCGATATGATAAAAACAACGGTTGAACAAAGCGTCATTCCACTTGTTGATGAAGCAACGAAGCGTATGCCAAATGACGTCTTAGTCTATGAGGTATCGGGACAGGTTTATGAAAACGTGAGTTTACTTGCTGGATCGGATCCAGATGTGCTGGCGCGAACAGGGGAAGTGTATCATCGTGCACTCGATCTCGAACCGAAGAACCCGAATTTCTATGTAAAATTGGGATTGATAGATCGGGTACTTGCTAATCGTGATGACAAGAAAGCTGTTCGGACGGATCTCTTAAATGAAGCAAAGAGCTACTTTGACACCGCACTCGAGAAAAAACCGGATTTCATTGCTGGCTATCTCAATCGCGGGCTTACTGAGGAAGCGCTGGGGAATATTGATGACGCGGTGAAGAATCTTGAAACAGCGCTCTCGATTGGTCCGAATACAGACGTATCCTTTCATCTCGCAAGAATTCTCCAAGGACGAGGCACAGAAAAAGATCTTGATCGAGCGGAAAGAGTCTCTCTTGATGCGTTGAAGCGCGATGAAAAAAACGTAAATATCATGCTCAATCTTGGGTTTGTGTATGAGAAGAAAAAGAATGCTGACAAGGCGAGTGAAATCTATGGAAAGATTCTGGATATCTTCAAGGATGATCAGTATGCGGAAACACGCAAACAAATACAAATACTCATCGACAATGTAAAGAGTGGAAAGGGGAATCTCACTAAGACCCCATCGGATATCCCGGAGACGACGTCCGCTCCGACGGAAATACCTCCAGCAGCTGAAAATGTGACCAATGCGCCAGCGGTCATTCCAGCGCCTGAGGTGCCTTCGAATCCCACTCCTCCTGAAACACCGAAAACACCCGCTCCCTAGGGAAAAATAAACAAGACTTTCCCGCTATGAAAACCCCCAGTCTTGGGGGTTTTCGCGTCTTTCGGTCCCATGCTTGACAATCTATTTTCATTTGCTATGATGAGCACTACGTACGGAGAAACAGCTTTCTCCAGCGTTTTTTTCTCAAGAAGTTCCTTTGTGCTGAAATGTCGAATCTTCGTGCGAGAAGGTTTTCGTTTCCGCAGAAATTCACCTTGACAATTCGGACTTGCCGTCTTTCTTCGAGTATGCGGAATACGAAGAGATATGGCAGGCACAAGAGAGTAGGTGAAGCGATGCCGATTGGGTAAAAACTGCCTGATCGGCAACCGAAGGTCCGAAAGGTTTTCGTCTCGCAAGGGACGAGACTTCTCGGACAAACAAGAATAGCGGTTACACATGCGCATGGTGGATGCCTAGACTTGAGCAAGCGATGAAGGACGTAGCAGGCTGCGATAAGCCTCGGGGAGTCGCCAAGCAGACTTTGATCCGGGGATCTCCGAATGGGACAACCCAGTTCCGCGCAAGCGGGATTATCACACATCTGAATACATAGGGTGGTGAAGCACACCCTGGGAACTGAAACATCTTAGTACCAGGAGGAACAGACATCAATAGAGATTCCGTCAGTAGTGGCGAGCGAACGCGGAACAGCCTAAACCAAGTGCCTTCGGGCACTCGGGGTTGCGAGGTATATGGACTCGGTTGAACGGGGTCGCACATGTTTTTTCTAGCGGAATGGTCCTGGAAAGACCAACCAGAGAGAGTGAAAGTCTCGTACGCGAAAGAAACAAACAGGCGATGCATATATCCTCAAGTAGGGCGGGGCCGGAGAAACCCCGTCTGAATCCGGGAGCACTAACTTCCAAGGCTAAATATTGCTCAAGATCGATAGTGAACAAGTACCGTGAGGGAAAGGTGAAAAGTATCCCGGTGAGGGAGATGAAATAGTTTCTGAAACCATGTCGCTAACGAAGAGTCGGAGCCTTGCCTTTACTGGTAGGGTGACGGCGTGCTTTTTGCAGAACGAGCCAACGAGTTTGCTCTACGTGGTCGCCTAAGGAACGAGAGTTCTGGAGGCGTAGTGAAAGCGAGCCTGATAAGGGCGTTTATGATCGCGTGGACAAGACCCGAAGCCGGACGAGCTACATATGAGCAGGGTGAAGCGAAGGTAAAACTTCGTGGAGGCCCGAACCCACGAGCCGTGCAACACTCGGGGATGACTTGTGTGTAGAGGAGAAATTCCAATCGAGTTCGGCGATAGCTGGTTCTCTCCGAAATAGCTTGAGGGCTAGCGTCGCGAAATTAGGGTCGGGAGGTAGAGCTACTGGATGAGAATTCGCGGGCAACCGTAGACTTTTCAACCAAACTCCGAATGCCCGATACCCGTACCGCGGCAGTCAGAAATCCGGGGCTAAGCTCGGATTTCAAAAGGGAAACAGCCCAGATCGTCATCTAAGGTCCCCAAATCTCTGTTCAGTGGAAAAGGAAGTGAAGTTTCTCGGACACCTAGGAGGTTGGCTTAGAAGCAGCCATCCTTTAAAGAGTGCGTAATAGCTCACTAGTCTAGAGACTTCGCGCCGAAAATGTAACGGGGCTAAACAGAGTACCGAAGATACGGGCTTGCAGACTTCACAAAGAAGATTTTTGGATCGGTAATTCAAGAGGCTTATATGCGAAAGACAGAGAAATTTCTGTTGGGGATGCGTGTAAGTGCGAGAATGCTTCCATGATGGAAGTTGATGCAGGTTAAAATCCTGTCCGGTCCGCCAATTTCATGTTAAGAGAAACCGCGTTTTCTCTTAACATCTTTGTGAAGTCTGTAAGCGGTAGGAGAGCGTTCCTTGTGCGCTGAAGCTCGCACCGTGAGGTGGGGTGGAGTGCAGGGAAGTGAGAATGTTGGCATGAGTAACCGCAATGTGCGTGAAATCCGCACACACCGAAAGTCCAAGGTTTCCCGGGCAACGGCGATCGTCCCGGGGTTAGTCGGTCCTAAGGCGAGGCCGAAAGGCGTAGTCGATGGCAAATCGGTTAATATTCCGATACTATAGAACGCATTCGATGGAGTGACGCATTCTAGTATTCTTCGCGCATTATTGGATTTGTGTAGAAATATTGAGGGCGTTGGGTAGGTAAATCCGCCCGACATTCTCCCAAGATATTTCTGAACGTCCGGATTTATTCGGATGAACGAAGAAAAGCAGGGTGCCAGGAAAAACTTCTAAGGTTCGTGCGTTCATAACCGTACTAAAACCGACACAGGTGGACTGGGCGAGTAGCCCAAGGTGAACGGGAGAACCTTCGTTAAGGAACTCGGCAAAAAAGCTAGGCGTACGTTTGCAATATGCCTTGCCCATCGCAAGATGGGCCGCAGCGAAAGTTTCCCAAGCGACTGTTTACCAAAAACACAGGTCTCTGCAAACCCGCAAGGGGAAGTATAGGGGCTGACGCCTGACCAGTGCTGGAACGTTAACGGGAGCGGTTCACGCCAATCCCCGAAGCGCCAGTGAACGTCGGCGATAACTATAATCGTCCTAAGGTAGCGAAATTCCTTGTCAGGTAAATTCTGACCCGCATCAAAGGCGTAACGATTTGGGAACTGTCTCAACGAAGGACCCGGTGAAATCGCAGTGACGGTAAAGATGCCGTCAACCTACAGCTAGACGAAAAGACCCCGTGGAGCTTTACTATAACTTGGTATTGAATAGGAGTTGTGGTTGCCGAGATTAGGTGGGAGGCTATGAAGTCCCGATTCTGGTCGGGATGGAGCCAACAAGTGGAATACCACCCTGCTTTGATTCTTATTCTAACCCTGGGCCGTTAGTTGGTTTCTACGATAGCTGAAGTGTGTCCTTAATGGATATGCTTTGGTTGAGTTTATCGTGTTCAAGTGTTCAATATCGTTCTAGAAATCAGCTACCGGTCCGGGGACAGTGCCTGGTGGGTAGTTTGACTGGGGCGGTCGCCTCCTAAAAGGCAACGGAGGCGTTTACTAAGGTAGGCTAGGTCCGGATGGAAATCGGACCGATAGCGCAAAAGCACAAGCCTGCTTTACTGAAAGACCTATACGTCAATCAGTCACGAAAGTGGAATTTAGTGAACCGACCATCCCTCGTAGGAGGGTGGAAGATCAACAGATAAAAGTTACCCCGGGGATAACAGGCTAATCACTCCCAAGAGTCCACATCGACGGAGTGGTTTGGCACCTCGATGTCGGCTCATCGCATCCTGGGGCTGGAGAAGGTCCCAAGGGTTTGGCTGTTCGCCAATGAAAGCGGTACGCGAGCTGGGTTCAAACCGTCGTGAGACAGGTTGGTCTCTATCTACTGTAGGCGTCATTACTTGAGAGGAGTCTTTCCTAGTACGAGAGGACCGGAAAGAACGAACCTCTGGTGTATCGGCTGTTCTGCCAAGGGCACTGTCGAGTAGCTATGTTCGGACCGGATAACTGCTGAAAGCATCTAAGCGGGAAGCCGACCTCAAGATAAGGTAGTCGTTCCAATTTATTGGGACAAAATATCCTCGGAGACTACGAGGTTGATAGGCTTCAGGTGGAAGCCCCGTGAGGGGTGGAGCCGAGAAGTACTAATATATTTACGAATCGCTCTTCATGTTCCGGTTGCCGATCAGACCGTTTTTCGAAACGGCTGACGAACTGTTTCCCACTCTCTTGTTTGTATACTGATTGAACCCAGAGTATCTGGTGTCTCTTGCCGCGAGGGTACACCTCTTCCCATTCCGAACAGAGCCGTTAAGCTCGCGCACGCCGATGGTACCTCGCACTTTTTTCGCAACTTTTTCCCGAGTTGTGCAAAGAGTGCGGGGGAGAGTAGGTCGATGCCAGGTACTGTGTGTTCAATCAAAAAACTCTCTTTCAAGAGAGTTTTTGTGTATTTTGAAGCTTGTTTACAATTTCTGTACGCTGCTATATTTTGAAGGTTTTGAGTGGCGCAAAAGAGCGTGTAGGTAGACTCTTTAGACATTGCTTCCGATTTTCTCTATACTGGAGGAAATCATTCTCTTTTCTCTATGATGGATCATCGACGTCAAAAGAAAGTCGTATTCGGCGCAATTTACGGCGTACTCTTTCTGTGTCTTGCCTACCTTGTCTATTTGCCGTTTAAGCCGCCAGAAACGTGTCTTGATGGCAAAAAGAATCAGAATGAGACAGGTATCGATTGTGGTGGTGTGTGTGGCGCGTGTATAGTTGAGCCAGTCTTGGAGGATATACAGGTGACTGAATCTGCTTGGGTGCTTGCGGGAAAAGGGAATGAATACGATGTAGTTGGGAAGATTTCCAATCCAAATAACGATTATGGCGCTTCAAGTGTGACGTATACGTTTCGTGTATTCGATGCTTCCGGCGGTGTTTTGGCGGAGAGGAGTGGTACCAGTTTCATCCTTCCAAAAGAGGAGAAGTATCTTGTTGAGACTGGACTTGCACTTTCGGGGAAGCCTTCTCGTGTCGATGTCGTGCTGAAAGAGGTGGCATGGGAGAAATTCGCAGGGTACAAGGAGCGACCAGCGCTGGATGTCTATAATAAGAGTTTTGAGCGTGCCTCTGGGACAAGTTTCGGAGTGGCGAAGGGGCTGGTGGTGAATAATAGCCCGTTTGATTTTACGAGTATCGGTATTGTTGTTGTGCTTCGTGATGGGAATAGTCATGTGGTTGCACTTCAGAAAACCGATATGCAGACGCTTCGCTCTGGCGAACAGCGTGACTTCACTCTTTTGTGGCCGGACCCGTTCCAGGGTGATGTGGAGAAGGTCGAGGTACAGACCGATGCCAATGTCTACCGTACCGATACCTTCATCCGTACCTATCTCCCTACCATGAGCCAATCATTCCAGAATTTGAACCGGTAGAAAGGAGTAGTGCGCAATGAAATTCGGAAGATTGCGTGATGTTTCCGAATATTTGGGAAGGCGAAGTTTTTACATGGATGTATGCTCCGACGATTCTTCCAGGGGGATTGGGTGTTGCTCTCGGCGGCGTATTTGTTGCTTGGGGTGGGACTCCTCACTATATATAGTCTGTCGGGCGGATTTCCGCAGCAAAATATCTTTGTGCGGCAGATGATTTTTGCAGCACTTGGAACAATTGCCTTGGTGTCGTTTCCACTCTTCGATTATCGGCATCTGTCGAAGTTGAGCACGCCACTCTATTTTCTCACAGGAGGAATTCTTACCTTCGTGTTGATTTTCGGTAGTACGATACGAGGGACGTCTGGATGGATACAGTTTTTTGGATTCCAGTTTCAGCCGGTGGAATTCTCGAAAATTGTGCTCATTATCTTCTTGGCAAGCTTTATCTCGCAGAAGCGCAGTGAATTGGGAGATTTTGTTCGACTTTTTGCTTCTTTTGTATTAACGTCGATTCTCATATTTTTAGTGTTGAAGCAACCTGACCTTGGAAGCGCATTGGTCTTGGCGGGAATTTGGTTTTTCATGGTAATCGTTTCTGGCATACGAAGACAACATCTTTTGATACTTGGTACATTTTTTGTGGTGGTAATATCTGTTGGCTGGTTCTTTCTTGCCCCATATCAGAAAGACAGAATTTCTACATTTCTTCATCCTGATCAGGATCGACAGGGAAGCGGGTACAATGTTTTTCAGGCGCTCGTTGCCGTGGGGTCTGGCGGTGTGAGTGGGAAGGGCTTGGGACATGGATCGCAATCACAGTTCCAATTCTTACCGGAGCGACATACAGACTTCATTTATGCCGTTGTGTCGGAAGAGCTTGGATTTATCGGTGCCGCATTGGTGTTATTTCTTTTTGGAGTACTTCTCTTTCGTATCGTTGGAGCAGCGCTTCTTGCGCGGGACAATTTTGGATATTTGCTTGGCATGGGAATTGCCTCTATGATATTCATACAAACGACCGTTAATATCGGTATGAATATTGGCGTTCTCCCGGTGACAGGTATACCACTTCCACTCATGAGCTATGGAGGAAGTTCGCTCATCTCAGTGTTTCTTGGTATCGCTATCGTGCAAAATATCGTCTCGAGACGAAAGGAATACGAATCTCACGAATGGTCTGGTATGTAGAATGGGAGAATATTTTGTTTCGGATTCTTGACATCGTTGCCATTTTTGAGTATACTTATTGGGTATTCATTTTTTCGGTATTCTTATGCGAGTTCTCGTTATTGTCCAGGTGATTGTCGCGCTTCTCCTCATTGTTTCGATACTTTTGCAGAGTCGCGGAGATGGTATGAGTATTTCTGCAAGTGGAGGGAATTACTATGCTAAACGAGGCTTCGAAAAATTCCTGCTCTATGCGTCAGCGGGTCTTGCCTTTTTGTTTGTTTTCCTTGCGGGGCTCAATGCGTATCTCACGCAGAAATTCTAGCTTCTTCCGATTGACTTTTGTATGAGAGCCCGCTATCGTTCCTGATGGAGGAGGGTGGCGTAATCTGTAATTCGAGCGTATTCGTGTTCCAAAGCTTCAATTTTTTTCCCTAAAGAAGTGGGGAATATTTCTTGAGACGATTGGTTTTTGGGAGAAAATGGTAGTATTTGCTCTTCTTTTTGTTGCTCTTGCCGGACTTTTCACGTGGCTGGCGATGCTCTTTTTGGCATTCACGAAGCCGGTACCGACCGAGGGAGGGGTCTATACCGAAGGAATAGTCGGGGAGCCGATGCATATAAATCCCATACTGACACAGGCAACGGAAGTGGATGCGGATATGGTGCAGTTGGTATATAGCAGCCTTTTTTCCTATGACGATACAGGGAAACTTCGTCCGAGTCTTGCGGAAGGATATGAGCTCCTCGAGGACGGGAAGAAATATGTGGTGAAGCTTCACTCGGGAGTGAAATGGCATGATGGGCAGGATCTCACGGCGGATGACGTACTCTTTACCTTTCGGACGATTCAAGACCCGTCCTATCGGAGTCCGCTTCGCGCCAATTGGCAAGGTGTTGAGGTGTCAAAGGATGATGATTTGACGGTAGTTTTTTCTCTCAAAAAAGCGTACTTCGATTTTTTGGAAAATCTGACGGTCGGTATTGTGCCGAAACATGTTTGGGATGGTATCGCTCCAGAGAAATTTTCACTTACCGATGTCAATTTGAACCCGATTGGTTCGGGACCATTTCGCGTCGAGGGCTTCAAGAAAGACTCGAATGGCACGATTCTTTCGTATGAACTCCGCGCATTCCCGCAGTATTTCGAAGGCGTCCCGTTTCTTCAGAAAATCGTGTTGTACTTTTATGGAAGTGAAGAAGATTTGCTTTCGGCGTATCGTCGTCGAGAGATACTTGCGATGAGCAATGTGACGCCCGCGACGTTTCCGGAGGACTTGAAAGAGCAAAAGGATACGGTCGTTCGTGATATTGTTCAGCCTCGAGTTTTCGCGGTCTTTCTCAATGAAAAGAAAAACGCAGCGCTTGCGGAGGAGCCAGTGCGACGCGCGCTTGCGCTCGCAACAGATCGGGAAGCACTTGTTCGAGATGTGCTCGATGGACATGGGGAGGCGGCTTATTCACTGTTTTCTCCGGGTGCTGAAGCCTATTCTTCTGCCGGTGAAGCATCCGCATACAATCCGGACGAGGCAATGAAGGTGCTTGAAGATGCTGGATGGAAGTTGAATGCTGATGGTGTGCGAGAGAAGGGTGGCGTACGCTTGGAGTTTGATATTGCGACGCCGAACTGGGAAGAGCTTGTCAAAACGGCACATATGGTAGAGAATGAGTGGAATGAGATTGGTGCTCACGTGACGGTTACGGTGTTGGAGAATGTCTCTGATGCCCAACGGACGATTCGGTCTCGGGAATACGCTGCGCTTCTCTACGGACTCGCTACGACCTTTGAGCCGGATCCCTATTCATTTTGGCATTCGAGCCAGACGGGTGAACTCGAACACAACTTCGCACTATTTTCGGACAAGCGTGCCGACGAGCTACTCTCCAGTGTACGTGAAGAGCTTAATGCAGACACTCGCTCCGGAATGTATCGTGAATTTCAGGAGATTCTGGCAACAAGAATGCCAGCAGTGTTTCTCTATTCGCCGCGATATGTGTATGTACAGCGTAAGAGTGTTCACGGGTTCTACGCTCAGGCAATCAATACGCCAGCATCTCGATTTCAGGATGCTGCTCACTGGTATATGAGTACAAAGCGAGTGAGAAAATAGCGATGATTTGAATGGTGTAGCTTGTTGCCTGTGTTTTGTTTGATTGGCAGTCAGAGGTTTCTTCCGGTTTTTTTTGAATGATATTTAAACGCGTAAGTCTTCGGAGAGAAAAAATAAACGTATGACAGAAATAACACAGAATGCCGATCCGTCTCATTTCCGAAAGATGCTTCTTGAAGCGCCTGGGCAGTTTCGTGTTGGGCTCGATCTTGGGAAGTCAGTCTCTATATCGGGGAACTATACGTCGATAGAAATTTCCGGTATGGGAGGCTCGGCATTGCCGGGGAATCTCCTTCGCGTCTATTTGGCGGAACATTTTCGCCAGTTTGATGGGAAACACCCGATTGCCATTTATCAAAATCGTTTTTATGGACTTCCACATGAAGCATACCAGGAAGGGTGTCTGAATTTCATCTGTTCCTACTCTGGCAATACCGAGGAAACCGTTGCGGCGTTTGAGGAAGCGATTGAAAATAAACTTCCATCTATTGGCATATCGGCAGGAGGCACAATAGAGGAACTGTGTCAGAAGTATGGCATTCCACATATCAAGTTGCCAATTCCTTTTGAGAATTTCCAGCCACGTGTCGGAACAGGATATTTCTTTGGAGCGATATTTGGAGTTTTGGCACAGCTTGGAATGGTGATGGATACCTGTGATGATATTGCGAAAGAGGCAGAATCGCTTTCTCTTGAAATGGCTCATCTTGAAGAGCAGGGAAAGCGTCTTGCGGAGAAGATAGCTGGCAAGACTCCGGTTGTGTATTCGGATACGCGATACAAATCTGTCGCTATGATCTGGAAGATAAAGATGAATGAAAATGCAAAGACTCCGGCATTTTGGAATTTTTTCCCCGAACTCAATCACAATGAAATGGTTGGCTTCACGAATCCTCAGGGGAAGTTCTTTCTCATCATGTTGCTCGATAGCGAGGGGAGTCCGCAGATGCGGAAGCGGTTTGAGGTGACAGCGCAGATTCTTGAGAATCGCGGCATCTCATCGGAAACAGTGGATATGGGTGAGGGAAGCGTCTTTACAAAAATGTTTCGCATGATTTTTCTTGGCGATTGGGCGTCGTATCATCTCGCGCTTCGCTATGGTGTTGATCCAACACCAGTTGATATGGTGGAGGAACTCAAAAAATTGCTCGTATAACTTTGGAAAGTACGCGTGTTTGAATTGAAATGAGAGATTTTTGCAAGACTGCTTTTGAAGAAGCTGTCTTGTGAGTGGAAAAAATTCGGGGGATATGGCGGAATTGGTAGACGCGCTGGCTTCAGGAGCCAGTCTTCGCAAGAAGGTGAGAGTTCGAGTCTCTCTATCCCCACACCGATGGCAATTCTTTGTGTCGAAACGTACGGGCTGAAGCATTCAGAGAGGTCGATTCTGAATTTCTTTACGCATTTTTTTCGTTGCGTCTTTCCAGACGTGGCGCCTACTCTTTCTCACAGTGTTCTTGCTTTTTAATTTGGTAGAATTGTATTTTTTATGTTTGTTTTATGACAGAATCATCATTTGTATCTCCATCCTCTCCGTCTTCGGGAGCCGCGGCTTCCGGTGCGCCGAGGCGTTCGAGGAATTTTCCACGGAGGAGACCGTTTGGCGAGAATCGCCAAAATAACCAGAATCGACCGACTTCTCAATCAGTGTCCTCTTCAGGTATGTCCGAGTCGCATAATCATCGGCAGGGATTCCCTCGCACTCCTTCTCGCGAGAATCGTCAGAGTGAGTCTAGTCGGAAGCCACTTGATTTGGGGTCTATCTCGTCTTTTCTTGCGGAGCCACTTCGGAATATTTCTTTTGAACGTGATCGGAAGTTTGTTGTATCGTCCGCGTCTTCATCACCGAGACAGTCCACACCTCTTTCACCGAGATCGGATCGTCAAGAGAGATCTGCCCCATCGTTTCATGGGAAGGGTCGACAGGCGAATCGACCGGCAAGGGCTCAGCATTCGGGTGGGCAGAGACTGGCGAGTCGCCCGGGGGAAGGAGCAGATGACACCTCGGAAATGTCGAAGAAGACCGCTCGTAAATTCGCAGCAGCACGACGCGAGCCGAAGCCGTTTATCTTTGATAGAAATGAAGGTGGCACGGTGCCACCGATTGGCAAGGGATTGCTTCGTGTCATCCCGATTGGTGGCCAGGAAGAAGTTGGGCGGAATATGACGGTTTTCGAATACGAGAATGATATCGTTATTGTCGATATGGGCGTGCAGTGGCCGGAGGCGGATATGCCCGGTATAGACTATATCGTGCCAAACATTAGCTATCTCAAAGGAAAAGAAAAGAATATTCGCGGTGTTATCTTTACGCATGGACACCTCGATCATATTGGCGCGGCGCCGATTCTTCTCAAGGAATTAAACTATCCGCCAATTATCGGTCGTGATCTGACGATTGCGCTTATCAAACGAAAGGTGGAGGATCATGAACAGGGGTCTACATCACGCCTCAAAATTGTGCCCATACGATCACTCACAGACGCGATACAGCTCGGCGCCTTTCGAGCAAAGTTTTTCGAAGTAGAGCATTCTATCATGGATGCAGTCGGCGTGGTTCTTGAAACGCCAGAAGGGTCCATTATTCATATGGGCGACTGGACTATCGGCAAAGACCCAATCAATCCCAAGCCGATTACCTATACGCATCTCGCCGATCTTCCCAAGCCGACGATACTGATGCTTGAGAGTTTGGGAGCGTTGAAGTCCGGTGATCCGCCGTCGGAGAGGGAAGTGCACCAGAACCTCAAGAATCTCTTGGAAACGGCGCCGGGGCGCATCATTCTCGCGACATTTGCCTCACAGGTGCAGCGCATCGCCTATATCATCGAGTATGCTGAGCGAATCGGGAAGAAAGTGGCGCTCGAAGGCTACAGCATGAAGATGAACATGGAAATCGCCAAGGAGCTCGGGTATCTCAAAGCGAAGAAGGAAACTATTATCACCGTGAATGATATTCATAAGTATCCTGATAATCAGGTGCTCGTGATTTGCACGGGCGCGCAAGGTGAACTCAATGCAGCGCTGTCCAAGATTGTTACTGACAATCATCGATTCATCAAATTGCAGAAAAAAGACACGATTGTTTTTTCATCCTCAGTAATTCCTGGAAATGAGCGAAGCATTCAGCGCCTCAAAGACAATCTTTACCGAAAGTGTGACAATGTGCTCCACAGTGAGACGCTTGATACGCAGGGGGTGCATCTCGACATTCACATTGGTGGACACTCGACTGCAAAGGGCATTGAGGAAATGCTGCGCCAGGTTCGTCCGACATTCTTCTTGCCTGTCTATGCCAATCATTACTTCCTCAAAGAGGCAGCGAAGATTGCTGGTCGGATAGGATTTCCAGCGGAGCGCGTTTTCGTACTCGACAATGGTGGCATTCTCGAAGTGCAGAAAGGCGAAGCAAAAGTATTTCCGAAGAAGGCGGACTCAAGCTATGTCTTTATCGATGGGCTTGGTGTCGGCGATATCGGGCACGTGGTTTTGCGTGATCGGCAGATGCTTGCTCAGGATGGCATGATTGCGATTACGGTTGTCATTGATTCGAAAACGAAGAAAATAATCGGTTCGATACAGATTACCTCGCGCGGCTTCATCCATGTGAAAGAAAACTTCGATCTTGTGAATGAGACAAAACGAAAGGTGACCAAGATTGTGAAAGATTCGACGTCGAGGGACACGTCGCTTGACTGGAATCTCGTACGGAATAATATTCGCGATACAGTCGGGCAATTCCTCTTCATGAAGACAGAGCGGCGTCCGATGGTGCTCCCTGTAATAGTGGAAGCATAGGCATTGCCTGTATCAGGAAACAAGAGAGGGTTTTGACATGTGTTGTCGAGCCCTTTTTTGTTGTTGTGAAGAAGGAGGTTGTGACTATATAAGAGGGGTTGTTTTTCAGAAGAAATTGTTCTTTTGCTTGTCTTCGCTTCGAAAGCCGCAAAAAAACAATTTCTTCTGAAAAACAGTGCGAAATATGCTCTTTTAGCACCTCTCTCGCAGAGGATGAGTTTTGAGGATAGAATGCAATCTCGCAAAGATATTTCTCAAGATGCTATACTAAATGACATATATTTTGTTGATTTTTCTATGGATCATACGGCGTCTTCTCCGACTGAAGAATTATTTCCGGGACTTTCATCGCATGAAGTGAAGGATCGTTCGGAGCGTTATGGCGAGAACGTGCTTGCACCTCGTCGACGTATCAATCCTGTCGTTTCTTTCCTTAAAGAATTCACAAGTCCACTGTTGATTATCTTGCTTGCGGTTTCTTTTGTTTCTTTCTTCTTTCTCGGACAGCGGACAAACGCCACCATTATTTTTGCCATGGTGCTTATCTCTGCTGTGGTTGATTTTGCTAATACGTTTCGATCGGAGCGCGCGGTGGAGCGACTTGCTGAGCGAGTGAAGACACTGTCTCGAGTTCGTCGCAACGGCAAGGAAAAAGAAATAGACGCACGCAGTCTCGTGCCGGATGATATTGTCCTTCTCTCAGCGGGGAGTCTCATCCCAGCTGATGCGGAAGTGCTTGAGGCGCGAGATTTCTTCGTCAATCAGTCGGCATTTACCGGTGAGTCATTCCCGACAGAGAAGCGACCGCTCGGGCAAAGAAGTCCTGCTGATCGCATCACCGAGCGAGATGATCGGGTATTCATGGGGACAAGTGTTGTTTCTGGATTCGCAACTGTGCGAATCCTGCTGATAGGTAAGGAGACTGAATATGGGAAGATTGCTTCGCATGTTTCCGAAGAAAAGGGTGAGACGGATTTCGAGCGGAATATTCGCGGGTTTAGTCTCTTTGTCATGCGACTCAATTTCGTTTTGGTAGGGCTGGTGCTTTTGGTGAATACACTTCTTGGACGTGACTTTGTTGAATCACTCACCTTTTCTATTGCAATTGCTATCGGTCTTACGCCTGAGCTTTTGCCGGTGATGCTCTCAGTGTCGCTTGCTCGCGGTTCAGTACGCATGGCGAAGAAGCATGCCATTGTGAAAAACTTGTCGTCGATTCAAAACTTTGGCAGTATGACGGTGCTTTGTACTGACAAGACGGGCACTCTCACACAAGACAAAATCACACTTATCAAACATATCGACGGCGATGGACGCGACTCGGAAGAAGTCTTCCTCTACTCATATCTCAACAGCGCCTATCAAACGGGTGTCAAAAATCCACTTGATCGGGCTATTGTGGAACACGGGAAGCCGGATATTTCTGCGTATGAAAAAGTGGATGAAGTGCCGTTTGATTTTGTACGTCGGCGCGAGTCTTTGGTTGTCGCAAAGCGTGGCGAAAAGATATTGACTACCAAGGGTGCGCCGGAACATGTGTTGCCGATTGTGTCTTCCATTCGCATTGCCGGGAAGAATATTCCCATGGATGCGGTGCGCCGGACGTTGCTCCAGCAATCAGCGGAGACGTTGTTTGGGGAAGGGTTCCGTGTGTTGGCAATTGCGACCAAGACGCTCGACGCCGATGACTATACCTACAATGCTGCGGATGAGTCGGATATGACTTTTGTCGGGTTTGCCGCATTTCTTGATCCTCCGAAGAAAGATGCGATGCAGACGATTCAAGAGCTTTCTGATCTCGGTGTCTCGGTGAAGATTCTCACGGGGGATAGCGATACACTCACGCGGAAGATTTGCGCGGACATTGGTATACCGGTCTTGGGGACGGTTCTTGGAAAAGATATCGATCGACTTTCTGCGTCGGAAGTGGCAATACTCGCTCTCAAGACAACTATTTTTGCTCGTGTGACACCGGCGGAGAAAGAGCGCATCATCCAATCGCTTCGTACGCTTCCCAACACCGTTGTTGGCTATATGGGTGATGGTATCAATGATGTGACCGCGCTTCACGCGGCAGATATCGGCATCTCGGTCGAGAACGCCGTGCCCGTCGCCAAAGACGCGGCAAATATCATTCTCCTTGAGAAGAGTTTCTCGGTCCTCAAGGATGGTATCGAAGAGGGACGGAAGACGTTTCAAAACACGCTCAAATATATCCGCATGTGGATTTCGTCGAATTTCGGAAACATGTTTTCGATGATGGGCGCTTCGGCGGTTCTCCCATTTCTCCCGATGAGTCCTCAGCAGATTCTCCTCAACAACTTCCTCTACGATTCGTCGCAGGTGGGGCTTCCGATGGATCATGTCGACAAGGAATCTATCACGCGCCCGGCGCGATGGAACTTCCGCGGTATTCGTCGATTCATGATTATCTTTGGAACGATTAGCTCGGTCTTTGATTTCCTGACATTTGGTGCGCTCTTCTTATTCTTTGGCCTGAGTGAAGGTGCTTTCCAGACTGGCTGGTTTCTGGAATCCTTGGCGACGCAAATTCTCGTCATCTTCATCGTCCGAACGCGGCACATACCGTTCTTCCGCAGTATCCCAGGTGGATTTCTTATTGCCAATACACTGCTTGTTCTTGCTGTCGGCTGGATCATTGCGCTCTCGCCATTTGGGCGTATCTTTGGTTTCGAGCTCCTACCGTTTCCTGTTTTCCTCACCATATTCACCATCACCATTGCCTACCTCGCCACAGTCGAAATCGCCAAGCGAATCTTCGAGAAGACCGTGCAATTGGAGGGGTAACTTGAATGTATGGCAGCGTAGGAAAGAATATGGAAAGAGTCTCAAAGGGGCGCGTGTGTGGAGCGCGCCTTTGCTTTTTTGGGAGAAACTTTCTACACTGTGTGGACTATGGAGAAGAGTTTTTGGCAACAACTTCCGAAGCCGTTCATGGTGCTCGCGCCGATGGCAGGGGTGACAGATACGGTATTTCGGCAAATCATTGCACGGCGAGCGAAGCCCGATGTTTTTTGGACGGAGTTTGTTTCGTGTGACGGACTCTGCAGTCGCGGTCGGGAGGCTTTGCTTCGTGATTTTCTCTTTATCGAAGATGAGCGACCGATTGTGGCGCAAGTATTTGGCGCGACACCGAAAAACTTCTATGAAACAGCGCGACTTGTTGTTTCACTTGGGTTTGATGGGATTGATATCAATATGGGCTGTCCCGATCGTGCAGTGCTTGGACAGGGTGCGGGTGCGGCGCTCATTCGGACGCCGGGACTCGCGCGAGATATCATCGCGGCGACGAAAGAGGGAATTGCGTCGGCAGGGTCGACTATCCCGCTCTCGGTGAAGACACGGACAGGATTTGACTCCGATGAAATCGATACATGGATACCGATGCTTCTTGATGCGAAACTCGATGCACTCACGATTCACGCGCGGACGAAGAAAGAAATGTCGGACGTGCCGGCGCGCTGGAGTGATGTGGCGCGCGTCGTTGAAATGGCTCGAGGAACCGAGACGCTCATTATCGGGAATGGCGATGTGCGCGACCTCGCAGACGCAAGACAGAAAGCGAGCGAGACGGGGGCGGACGGCGTGATGCTGGGGCGCGCGATATTTGGAAATCCGTGGCTCTTTGATGTGACAGGGAAAATTCCGACAGTGGAAGAAAGGCTGTTGGCGCTCGTCGAGCACACGCACCTCTACGAAACGACGTGGGGAACGACGAAGAGTTTTGATCTCATGAAGAAACACTACAAAGCCTATGTCAATGGATTTCCCAATGCCTCTGATCTTCGTTCGCGGCTCATGCTATGCAAGAATTCAAAGGAAGTGGAAGAAATCGTGACAAATTTTTTATGCGTATGACTCAAACTTTTGCCAATCGCGTGCGTGCGGTTGTGTCACAGATTCCAAAAGGGAAGACGATGACGTACAAAGAAGTGGCGGAGCGAGCGGGGAGTCCGCGCGCGTTTCGCGCGGTCGGCAACATTCTCAACAAGAACTTCGACCCGAATATTCCGTGCCACCGCGTCGTCCGAAGCGACGGCACGACCGGCGGCTACAATCGCGGCGCGGAGAGGAAGCTGGAGCTACTTCAAGAGGAAAGAAACTTATGAGTTTTTTTGCAGGAGTTATCTTATTGTGATAGTCTCTTACTGGTAGCGTACCTTTCAAAGCGAGGTTTCCATGGATATCAATGGTGGCGGTTTATGTGAACTTGATGCGGTCTCCCTGTATAATCTTGGGAGAATTATCGGTGAGATATCAATGGAGAGGCCAGATATTACGCATCGCATACTCGTTGGGATTCGCGACGGTATGGTAGATGCAGATTCTTTCTCCGGGTATGGTTTTGGGGAATTGTTGGAGGCGCTGGAGCGACACTGGTTTTCCCATGTCGCGAATCAAGATATTCCTCCTCCAATACAGTTTGTTAGATCAAACACTCTTTCTGGTTCGGGAAGGCTTCAGTTTCAGATAGTTTTAAGACCCCGTTCCATTTGAGAACGGTTGCTAGAACCCATATCGTCGAACAATTACGACGTGCCAGTAAGCGAATGTCTGTACAGGTACGCGATGGAGCATGCCGGGAAGCCGTTTGATTCGGATACGCCGCGGGTTACGGAGAGGGAAAGAGCAATCTTGAATGAGGGTCGCTTGCGGCAGGAGAATGAGGATAGAGGTAAAGAAGGATAAAAAAATCCGGAGCATCGCTCCGAGAATACAATTGCGCTACACTGTTCATTCAGTTGTAGTGCGTTTTTTATTGCGTTTTCGTATGGTAAAGAAGAAGGAAGTGCCGTTTGCGTCGCAGGATTGGATTATGGTGAAGGGGGCGCGGACACGCAATTTGAAGAATATCACCGTGTCGATTCCTCGGGGGAAAATGACGGTGTTTACGGGGCTTTCCGAGAGTGGGAAGTCTTCTTTGGCGTTCGATACGATATTTGCCAATCGCGTGCGTGCGGTTGTGTCACAGATTCCAAAAGGGAAGACGATGACGTACAAAGAAGTGGCGGAGCGAGCGGGGAGTCCGCGCGCGTTTCGCGCGGTCGGCAACATTCTCAACAAGAACTTCGACCCGAATATTCCGTGCCACCGCGTCGTCCGAAGCGACGGCACGACTGGTGGCTACAATCGCGGCGCAAAGAGGAAACGAGAGATTTTGCAGGAGGAAGGAGTTTTGGATGATTGAGAAGATGGGAATACAAAAAGAGAGCTGGTCAGGCTCTCCAAAGTTTCATGACCTTTATTTTCTGTTAAAGTTCGGCAAATTCAGCCACCATCTGGCGCCGGAATTTGGGATATACCCAAGACCCCACCAACCGTAGCCATCTTCACTGGGAACTGCTGGAACAAGCATGCCGATTTTACATGTAAATTGCCCGCTGGCCTCTTTGGGAATGCTTCCATCGGAGCGCAATTGGGAGATATCCGTATTTGTCTCTGCTGCTGCGCATCGAACACACAGAAGTCTTGCTCGGAATGTCTGCCAATCTCTCCAAAGCTTCACACCGTGAGCTTGGCATTTACAGCAGGCGTAGCTCGATGGAACTGCGCCACCCAAATATTGCCCGCCTGCTCCGGTTGGAAAATAGGCAATCTGCTTCGCAATTTCCAGTGCTATCCTCGGGTTTCTTTCCCATGGAAATATTGCTGACAATCCCTTTCCCCGAGATTGTCTCCATTGACCATGGAGAACGGTATACTCAGCTGTCCCTGGTTTATATTTACGTACTCCGGAAGTTTTCACGGGCATCTTCTTTTTCCTCAATTGTGACTAAAAGATCAACCCTTCCTTGTTAAAAAACTTTCCTCAAAAATCATGTTAATAGTGGTATGTTGAGCAAAATTTGTCAATAGAATTCACCGCGGATAATAAAGAATATAATTGTCAGAAATCCCAGCTCTCGATGATGGTTTCGGAGGCTCTCTTCTGTGCTCCGGATAATACTAGGCTACGTTGATTTTCTGTTTGTTTCACGCTACACTGTTCATTCAGCTGTAGCGTATTTTTTATGCCGAAAAAGGCGAAAGTCGATGATCACGTGCCTCAGAATTGGATTGTGGTGAAGGGGGCGCGGACGCACAATTTGAAGAATATCACCGTGTCGATTCCTCGGGGGAAGATGACGGCGTTTACCGGACTCTCGGGGTCGGGGAAGTCTTCGCTTGCATTTGATACCATATTCGCCGAGGGACAGCGGCGGTATGTCGAGTCGCTTTCGGCGTATGCGCGGCAATTTTTGAATCAAATGCAGAAGCCGGATGTGGATGAAATAGAAGGGCTTTCGCCGGCGATTTCTATCGATCAGAAATCGCGCTCGTCCAATCCACGTTCGACAGTCGCGACGATTACCGAAATATACGATTACCTCCGCGTGCTCTATGCGCGTATTGGGCGACCGCATTGTCTCACATGCGGGCGGGAGATTTCCAAACTTTCGACAGATGAGATGATTGGTTTTATTTCGGAGCAGGCATCGAAAGCAAAAGCAAAAGAGTCGCTTCGAATTTTAGCGCCGATTGTGCGCGGACGAAAGGGTGAATACTATCAATTGCTCTATGACTATCTCGGAAAGGGATTTTCCGAGGCGCGCATTGATGGTGAGATGAAGAGCCTGCGTGAACGCGTCGTACTCTCAAAACACAAAGCGCATGATATCGATATGCTGGTCGACACGATACCGGTATCGGAACTCTCAAGTAAAATGTGGAGCGATGATGCCGGAATGCGTTTGCGAGAGGCAGTGGAGAGATCGCTCGAGGAATCAGAGGGGCTTGTCAAAATCGTGATTGGTGAAGAAGAGAAATTGCTTTCGTCGAAATACTCGTGTCCGTATGATGGTTTTTCCTATCCGGAAGTCGAGCCGAGATTGTTCTCGTTTAACTCGCCCTATGGTGCGTGTCCGGAATGTAATGGTCTTGGCACGAAGCACTTCTTCGGAAGTGAACCGTGTCCTCTGTGTGAAGGGAGTCGCTTGCGCGAGGAGGCACTTCAGGTAAAGGTGTGTGGCAGAAACATCGTGGAGTTCTCCGGCATGGTAATTGGCGAAGCGAAGGCGTTCCTCGATACGGCGGCGCTCGATGATCGAGAGCGCGCTATCGCTTCAGTTGTTCTCAAGGAAATCGGCAATCGCCTGACATTTCTCCTCGATGTGGGACTTGATTATCTCTCGCTTGACCGTCGTGCCAATACGCTCTCGGGCGGGGAGTCGCAACGCATTCGTCTTGCTTCACAACTGGGCAGTCAATTGGTGGGCGCACTCTATGTCTTGGATGAACCGACCATCGGGCTTCATCCGCGGGACAATGACCGTCTTATCAAGACACTTATCGAGCTTCGCAACCTCGGCAATACGATTATCGTTGTCGAACATGATGAAGATACAATTTTTGCATCCGACTATATCGTGGATATTGGACCGAAAGCAGGTGTGCACGGTGGAGAAGTAATCGTATCCGGATTTCTCGAAGAGCTTCTCACTGCAAAGAAAAACGAATCGAAATCGCTCACGCTCTCCTATTTACGCGGTGAATCCGTGATACCGATTCCGGAACGGCGACGAATGAAGGAGAAAGGCTCGATAAAAATCCGCGGAGGGAAGGTGTTTAATATTGTGAATATGGATGCGGAGATTCCGCTCGGTCGCATCGTTGCGATCACGGGCGTGTCGGGTTCGGGCAAATCGTCATTTCTCTATGAAATTTTGCACAAGAATCTCCGAGCGCGACTTGATCGTCGATATCGGAGTCCAAAGACAGTGAACTGCGTCTCGTTTACAGGGACAGAATATCTCGCGCGTGCTGTATTGATCGACCAGTCGCCAATCGGACGGACGCCTCGCTCGAATCCCGCAACCTATACCGGTATGTGGACGCATATTCGCGACATGTTTGCGATGACATCCGAGGCGCGCGTGCGGGGCTGGCGCTCGGGGCGATTCTCATTCAATGTGAAGGGCGGACGCTGTGAGACCTGTGAGGGAAATGGACAGATTGCCGTCGAGATGCACTTCTTGCCGACGGTGTATGTGCCGTGCGATGTGTGCGGAGGAAAGCGATTTACCAAAGAGACACTCGAAGTCACCTACAAACACAAGAATATTTACGAAATCCTCAAGATGACTGTCGAGGAAGCACATCCATTTTTCAAAGACATTCCTGCGATTGCCGATCGGTTGCAGACGCTCCTTGATGTGGGGCTTGGCTATCTCGAACTCGGTCAGTCGGCGACGACGCTCTCGGGCGGTGAAGCTCAGCGTATCAAAATTGCGAGCGAACTCTATCGCCCCAATCTCCAACGAACAATGTACCTCCTCGATGAGCCGACCGTCGGACTCCATTATGAAGATGTTCGAAAGCTCATCGAAATCCTCGATCGCCTCGTTGAAAAGGGAAATACTGTTGTCACTATCGAGCACAATATGGATATTTTGAAGAGCGCCGACTATATCCTCGACATCGGTCCCGAAGGCGGCGCGGGAGGTGGTCGCCTTGTCGCCAAAGGAACGCCCGAACAAGTTGCCAACAACCCAAAGTCGCATACGGGAGTGTATTTGAAACGAGTGTTGAAGGATTGAACGTACTCGGGTACTTTTCTTTAGAAATTTAGTAACGATTATCCTTCTGAAACGTCGCATAAGTTCTTGCTCTTTTCCTGGTTTTTCGTAGACTTGGAATATTATGCAGACCAAACGAATTGTCACAATTGGTGGAGGGACGGGGAGTTTTACTTTGTTGCAGGGACTGAAGCGGCATCCATTTCGGTTGTCGGCGGTGGTTTCCATGGCGGATGATGGCGGGTCGACAGGGGTGCTTCGCGATGAGCTTGGGGTGCTTCCGCCGGGCGATGTGCGGCAGTGCTTGGTGGCGCTTTCACAGTCATCGGAAAAGATGCGAGAGCTCATGAACTACCGCTTCGATAATGGCGGACTCAAAGGGCATAGCTTTGGCAATTTGTTGTTGTCGGCGCTTGAGAAAATGGAAGGGAGTTTCTCCGAAGGGGTTCGCCGCGCGATGGAAATACTCAAGGTGTGCGGAGAGGTAATACCGGTCACAAATGAGGATGCACATCTCGAGATGCGACTCTCTGATGGGACGATGCTTTGCGGGGAAAACGAAATCAATCATGCGGAGACGCTTCAGGAAGTCGGTATTGAGAAATTCTCCTTTGCGAAATCGGTGCGAGCGAGCGCGCTTGCCGTGAAGCGAATTGGCGAAGCGGATGCTATTGTCATTGGGCCGGGAAATTTCTACTGTAGTCTGTTGCCAAATGTTCTTATTCGCACCTGTGCGCGAGCGATACGCGATTCGTCTGCTCGCGTTATCTTTGTCGCCAACCTGACCAATAAGCGTGGGCATACGAGTGGGTGGAGTGTTGATGATTTCGTTCGGGAACTGGAGAAATATATTGGTCGCGGTCGAGTGGACTTTGTGGTGTGGAATGTGAGGAAGCCAAACAAAGAACTGGTACGGAAATATGAGGAACAAGAAGGAGAGGGAATGCTCGTCACTTTTGATCAAGACGCGATTCTCAATCGGACATATCGCGTCCTTCGTGCCGATGTTGTTTCGGATCGTGCATCGGTTGTGCGGGAAGGCGATGTGATTGCAGCAACCCGGGCATTTATCCGGCATGACTCGGATCGTTTGGCGCAGGCAATCGCTTTTCTTGTCACTCTCGATTCAAAGAAACGCGTGATACACGATATTGTATGAAACTCGAAACATTTGACACGAAATATCGAGAAAGACTTCCGGATGTGCCGGGAGTGTACTTTTTCCTTGGTACGAAGGGGAAAGTTTTGTATATCGGCAAGGCGACATCGCTTGCGAGTCGAGTAAGAAGTTACTTCACGCAAGACATTATACTGACGCGCGGACCGAAAATTGTGCGGATGTTGGAATTGGCGGCGGACATCAAGTGGCAGGAGACGGACTCGGCGCTTGAGGCGTTGCTTCTTGAGGCGAATCTCATTCAGAAGCATAGCCCGGCATACAATACTGATGCAAAAGATGATAAGAGTTGGAACTTCGTGGTGATTACGAAGGAGAAATTTCCGCGCGTCTTGGTGGAGCGGGGGAAGAAATTGGAAAATGGAGAACAAAGAGAGAAGAACAAGGAATCGGGTAGAGGAAAGAGAGGTAGACGATTGACGACGAAAAGCAAACCGGTTTCCTATCGGGCGATGTTTGGACCGTTCCCATCTGGAGGAGCGCTCAAAGAAGCAGTGAAGATTGTTCGAAGAATTTTTCCGTTTCGAGATATCTGTACACCGCTTGAAAATCAAGAGAGAAAGAATCTCGCGAAGCCATGCTTTAATGCGCAGATAGGATTGTGTCCCGGCGTGTGCATTGGCGCGGTGTCGGCGCGTGAGTATGGGAAGACGATACGAAATATCAAACTTTTTTTTGAGGGGAAGAAAACAACGATAGTGCGAAATTTGGAACGCGAGATGAAATCCGAGGCAAGAGGGTTGCGTTTTGAGCGAGCAGGGGAGATAAAGAAAACACTCTTTGCTCTTGCACATATTCAGGATGTGGCGCTGCTCAAGAGGAATTTATTTGAGGGCGATTCTCGAAAGGCCGATGGAATACATGTGGGTAGTGGGACGCGCATTGAGGCATATGATGTAGCACATTTGGGTGGCGAGAATACGGTTGGAGTAATGACGGTTGCTCTTGATGGAGAAGCACAGAAAGAAGCCTATCGGAAATTTATTCTCCATGGTGATGCGCGAGGGAATGATCTCGCGGCACTTGAAGAGTTATTGCGTCGGCGTTTGAAACATACTGAATGGATAATGCCGAAACTCATCGTCGTTGATGGATCGAATCTCCAACGCCATGTCGCTGAGGCGGTGTTGCGAGATTTTTCGCTCGATATTTCCGTTGTCTCAGTCTTGAAAGACGAACATCATCAACCAAAAGGAATACTTGGACCAAAGAATGAGAGGGATACATACAAAGACGCCATACTGCTTGCCAATAGCGAGTCGCATCGCTTTGCTATATCATTTCATCGGAAGCGGAGAAGGAAAGCTTTTTTGTCTCTTTGACACTCACCTGCTACACTGATGACGAGTAGAGAATTTCTTGGCAATTCCTTTATGTGAATGATATGAAGAGAATTTTGATTATAGAGGATGAGAAACCATTGGCTCGAGCGTTGGAATTAAAGTTGGCGCATGTAGGATTTGAAACAAAAAGTGCTGTCAATGGAGAGGAAGGCTTGGCAATTTTGCAAGAGGAATCATTTGACCTTGTTCTGACCGACCTTGTTATGCCGAAAGTTGATGGATTTTCTGTATTGACCACTTTGCGGGAGTGGAATAATGCGACGCCAGTTATTGTGTTGACAAATCTGAGTCAGTTTGAGGATGAATCACGTGCTCGAGCACTTGGAGCGGCAGGATTTTTCGTGAAATCAGATATATCGGTTGCTGAAATTGTTGAGCATATAAAGCATGTGTTCGATACATCTTCGAATGCCACCTGAGATAAAATTAATCTGAGAGCTTCTTGGAGAATGCAGAATAGATGGGGGCGTTTTTCGTTCAAAATTTTGGAATTTCGTGGCGAAAGAGAATTTGTAGGTGTGTTCTAGCGACTCAAAAGAAGGGCAAATATAAAAACACCATATTTTATGGATATCAGTGCAGAAGAAATCAAAAGAATTCTTCTTGAGGGAAGCTATGTGACGCAGGACGACATTCGGAAGACGGAAGTGGCGGCAAGGGCTCGTAGCGTCTCGTTCACACAACTTCTTCTTGAAGATGGTTTGATGAGTAAAGATCTCTTAGGGCAGGCAATTGCCGAGTCGCTTGGTGTGCCGTATTCCGATTTGAATTCAACGTCCATATCGCCTCAGCAAGTACGGAGAATTCCAGAAGAAATAGCAAAACAATACCACGCAGTAGTTTTTTTGGAGAGTGAAGCTACAGTAATTATTGCAACTGATGCGCCGAAAGACCCCGCGTTATTGATCTCGATTTCGCCGATTTTCGTAGGAAAATCTATTTCAATGACGTATTCTCTTTTGGAGGATATCGAGCCACTATTTGTTCACTATAAGACGTCTCTTGAAATGCGCTTTTCGAAAATCATCGAGAAAAATGATCGTGTTGCCACCGGTTTTTTGGAAGAAATATTTGAGGATGCATTGGTGCTTCGGGCATCTGATATTCATTTCGAACCACATGAAGATGGTACTGTAATTCGGTTTCGTATTGATGGTGTACTGCAAAATGTCGGCAACATTCCAAAGGAATACTATGATACGCTTCTCAATCGAATCAAGGTGAAGAGTAGTTTGCGTATTGATGAGCATTTTTCAGCGCAAGACGGGTCACTACGGCATGAGAAAGATGGGAAGGTTGTCGATATGCGGACATCGATTATTCCAACCGTGGAAGGGGAAAAAATTGTATTACGCGTGCTTTCTGCGTATATTGAAGGACTGTCATTGTCCGATATCGGACTTTCTTCGGAGAATCAGGAACTCTTACAAATTTCGGCTAATAAGCCGTTTGGAATGATTTTGGTTGCAGGTCCAACTGGGAGCGGAAAAACAACGACGCTGTATTCGCTCATCAAACTGCTCAACAACACTGACATAAATATTACGACCATTGAAGATCCAGTTGAATACAAGGTCCGTGGCGTTAATCAGATTCAGGTGAATCTGCAGACCCATTTGACCTTTGTTAAGGGTTTGCGATCAATTGTTCGTCAGGACCCCGATGTTATTTTGGTTGGTGAAATACGTGATCGAGAGACAGCAGAGATTGCTGTGAATGCAGCGCTCACGGGGCACCTTCTTCTTTCGACCTTTCATGCTAATGACGCCGCGACAGCACTTCCTCGTTTATTTGATATGGGTATTGAACCTTTTCTCTTAGCTTCGACACTCGATGTTGTCATCGCACAGCGTCTTGTGCGAAAAATATGTGATGCCTGTCGTCTGGGTGTTGCCAAAAGTCCAAAAGATATTGTTGTAACACAGCTTCACTCGATAGAGCCGTATTTTCACGAGGAATCCATGACATTCTATGAAGGAAAAGGATGCGCAATGTGTAGTGGTACGGGGTACAAGGGGCGAACTGCGCTTTTCGAATATATTCGCGTTACGCCGGCAATGCAGGCGCTTATCGTGAAGAAACCCTCAACACAGGAAATATGGAAACTCGCGAGAACCGAAGGATCAGTATCGCTTTTTGAGGATGGTGTCTTAAAAGTAAAAAACGGTATTACAACAATTGAGGAATTGCTTCGCGTTGCCGAGCCTCCAGCTGTGTAGGTTTTGCAAAAATGCAAAATTTTGCGTCTTCACAGGATAGAGCAGGTACGGAATTTATATGAAGAACACAAAAAAAATCCAAAATCCTTTCGCGACAGTCGGATTGGGGAAAGAATTGGATTATCTTATCGAAAATCTAAGCATGCTCATTGCGGCGGGCATGCCGGTTGTAAGTGCGCTCGATTCTATTACTGAAGAAATGCGGTCACGTCGGATGAAGCGAGCATTGGCTGCGATGCGAGCGAATGTCGAAGGCGGTTCGTCACTTTGGGTAGCATTGGAGAAAAGCGGGTTCTTTCGGGAACATGTCATATCGCTTATTCGAATTGGTGAAGAGTCTGGCAGACTTGTTGAGAATCTCAAGGTTGTTTCTCTTGAGGAAGAGAAAGACCGCCTCTTTCGTTCAAAACTTCGTTCTGCTTTGGCTTATCCAATTTTTGTGCTCGTAGTGACGGCAGTTGTTGGCATTGGTATCGCATGGTTTATTTTGCCGAAACTCGCTCTTGTCTTTTCGCAACTCAAAATTACCCTTCCGTGGATTACGAAAGTCTTGATTAGCGCCGGTGTGTTTTTGAATGCCTCTGGATGGAAAGTTCTCCCATCCGCAGCATTGTTTTTCACTGCACTGTTTTATTTCGTATTCTTCTTTTCAAAAACAAAGGTTGTCGGGCAGTATATTCTTCTGGTCATTCCTGGAGTGAGACAACTCGTGAAAGAGGTGGAGACAGCGAGATTTGGTTATCTCCTGGGGACATTGCTTTCGGCAGGAGTGCCGGTAACGAAATCGCTTGATTCTTTGGTAAATGCTACTGATTCGGTTCCATATCGGAAGCTATTTATGCATCTTCGCGATTCAGTCGAAGAGGGGAATTCTTTTCAGAAGAGCTTTTCCTCGCTTCGTCGTGGCAATCATCGTATTTCTCGACCAATACAGCAGCTTATCGCTGCCGCTGAACAATCCGGAAATCTTCCGGAGACGTTTTTAAAAATTGGATCAATCTACGAAAGCAAAGCGGATGCAACGACGAAAAACCTTACGGTTATTTTGGAGCCGGTACTTTTGGTGCTGGTGTGGCTCGGGGTGGTAGGGGTGGCGCTTGCGGTTATATTGCCTATTTACAGTTTGGTTGGAGGTATCAATCAGGGGGAATCTTCTCCTGTACCTCCTTCGGCAGTTGAGGAAAATGCAATGGAGACACTTCCGAGTTCGATGAATGAGGTGGTGCCAGCCGAATCGTCTGAGCCAACGGAGAATGTTGAACCGAAAGATGCATTGAATGCTCCGTTGATGCTTCGTGTACAGAAAACCGGTGTCGGATATCTTAACGTGCGTGATGCTCCTTTGGTATCTGGCGCTCTGGTTGGTAAGATCTCGCCAGGGGATACCCTCATATATACTAAAGAACAGTCCGGTTGGTTCTCTGTTGTTCTGTCGAGTGGGAATGAAGGGTGGGTGTCTGGAAAATATGTGGAAACGATAAGTGAACAATTGCCATGAGGTCATCAGTACGAGCATTTACATTGCTCGAAGTATTGCTCTCCGTTGCAGCACTCGCCGTTATTGCTGGAATTTCCTTGCCGATATATCAGTCATTTCAGGTGCGGAACGATTTAGATATCGCTGCGACGACGGTGGCGCAGAGTTGTCGCCGAGCTACGGTACTTGCACAGGCATCTGATGGCGACACGAATTGGGGTGTTCATATTCAACCAGGAAGTATCGTGTTGTTTCGTGGAACAAGCTATGTTGCACGAAACGCGACGTTTGATGAAATTTTCGCCATGCCAACGAGTATTGTGTCGTCGGGTATGTCTGACGTTGTTTTTGCAAAATTCACGGGCATGCCAACGACAACTGGTACAACGACACTTACTTCTTCTACCAATGAAACTCGAACAATCACCATCAATGCCAAAGGAATGGTTAACTTCTGAAAAGAAACACGGATTTTCACTCGTGGAGGTGCTTCTCTCGGGTGCGGTTTTTTCGCTCCTTGTGACGGCATTAGTTGGTGCCTATCTCTATGGCGAAGAGGCAACAGTGCTTGCGGGCAATCGAACGCGAGCGGTGTTTTTTGCGGAGGAAGGGCTTGAGGCGACGCGCAATATTCGCGACTCGGATTTCATGAACCTTTCAGACGGTGTTCATGGACTTGCAATCTCAGGGGGACAATGGAATTTCTCCGGTTCTTCTGATGTGGATGGTATCTTTACGCGATCAGTGACGATTGCGCCAGTGAGTTCCAATCGAAAGAGTGTGACATCAACGGTCAGTTGGCAACAAAATGCAGAGCGAACGGGAACCGTGGCACTCTCTTCGTATCTCACTAATTGGATTGTATCCGGAATAGGAAATTGGGCGAGTCCGCTCGAGGAAGCGAGTGTTGACGCGTCGGGAAATGCCGACGGACTCAAAGTGCAGTATCAGGATAGTTTTGCCTATGTTGTGCGCAATGTCGGTACGGATAATTTTCTCGTATTCGATGTAAGCGATTCGGTGAACCCTTCGCTCGTTGGGTCACTTACGCTTGCTGGGAGGCCGAGTAATATTTCGATTGCGGGAAATTATGCCTATGTTTCTAGTTCCGATAATAATGAAGAGCTGCAGATTGTAGATATTTCGACGCCCGTATCGCCGAGTCTTGCGGGGAGCTATAATGCTCCCGGAAATGCCAATGTGATTGGTGTCTTTGCCAGCGGATTAACCGCATATATTGTGCGGGCGAATAGTTCGTCAGACGAATTTTTGATTATCAATGTCGCTTCCCCTACATCACCCTCCCTTGTTGGCTCGCTTAATCTTGGAGCAAATGGAAATGAAGTGGTTGTGTCTGGAAATGCTGCGTATATCGCTTCGAGCGATAATAGCGAGGAACTTAAAGTCGTGAATATATCGACACCTGCATCCCCATCGCAAATCGGCTCACTGAATCTCTCTGGAAATACCGACGCTATTACTATTGCCTTCACCGGTTCGACGGTATTGCTTGGACAAGGAGATAAACTTTTTACCGTGAATATTTCCACTCCAGCGAGTCCGGCCGTGCTCGGGTCAGTCGATCTTTCTGGTACGGTGAATGATATTGCGCTTGTGTTTGGTAATGCAAATACGTATGTATACACGGCGACCAGCAGAAATAGTGCGGAATTCCAAGTTGTTGACATTTCTTCACTTGCGTCGCCAATGCTTTTTGGATCGGTTGATGTTTCGGGTAACAATAATCTTTTTGGCATTGCCTACGATGAGACGATTGATCGCGCTTTCGGCGTCGGCACCTCCAATAGCGAAGAGTTCATTGTTCTTGCGCCACAATAATCTATGAGTAATTTCAGAAAAACACTGTCGAGTTCGTCCAGTTGCTTAGGATTTACGATTATCGAGCTTCTTCTTTATGTGGCAATCGCCTCAATTCTTCTTTTGGCGTCGTCACTTTTTCTTTCGGTACTTCTTGAATCCCGAGTGAAGAATCAAACGATAGCCGAAGTAGAAGGGCAAGGTGCTGCGGTGCTGCATATCCTGATGCAATCTGTTCGCAATGCAGAGAGTATCAATGTGCCGTCTCCTGGAACGAGTGCCTCGTCAGTGTCTCTTACTACAATAGTTTCGGGGAATAATCCAACCGTATTCGACCTTTCATCGGGGACATTTCGTATGAAAGAGGGTTCATCTTTAGCGACAGCACTTACGAATACGAGGGTTGTCGTTTCGAACCTGACCTTTACGAATCTATCTCGCTCGAGCACGCCGGGGACGGTGCGTATTCGGTTTACTGTTGCAGCGGTGAATACTTCGGGACGAAACGAGTATTCTTTCTCAAAAATATTCACAACATCGGCAACGCTGCGACAGCCGTGATTCTCTATCTTTGTAGAAATGCAATATCTCATGTCTCCATGGTTTTATCGCAAATTCAAAAATATGTTGGTAAAGAATCAATCCGGATATGTGACTCTCTTGAGCGTTCTTGTGGTTGGAGCGGTCGGCGTGGCGGTTTCGACGTCACTTCTTCTTTTGGGATTGGGGATTTCTCGGACAGGATTCTCTTTTCAGCAATTGTATCAAGCGAAAGCACTTTCCTCCGCCTGTACAGAGGAAGCGCTTCAGAAAGTGAGAAATGACACGTTGTTTTTCGGAAGCGGTTCACTGTCTCTCGGACAGGGAAACTGTGACTATACCGTAACGAATCAGGGCGGGCAAAACAGACTCGTGACAGTAACGGGCACCGTTGGCACGATTGTCCGAAGAACAAAAGTGATATTAAGCACTATTAATCCGAAAATAACTATAACCTCATGGCAGGAGATAAGCAGTTTTTAATTAATATGGTATACTAGCGTTGTTGTGTAATTGCGGAAGAATAATTTTTTTACGTGTCTTTTATGAGGGGTGTAATGGATTTTGTGTCGTTATCAAGGAGAAGACAAAAGGGTTTCACTTTACTTGAAATTCTCTTGGTCGTCGCAGCAATTGGTATTTTGGCAGGTATCGTTATTCTCGCGATAAATCCGTCGAAGCAGCTTGGTGATACGCGAAACGCTCAGCGACGTTCTGACGTGAATACGATTCTTAATGCAGTGTATCAATATGCGATTGATAATAATGGCACTTTGCCGGCATCTATAACGACAACGGCAACGGGTGTCTGCAAGACTGGAGGAACGTGTACGAGTCTTATTGATTTGGGTGTCCTTACCATAAACGAGAAGTACCTTGTTTCTCTACCGTATGATCCGACTGGATCGACAGCAAATAGCACGGGGTACAATATTGCCAAATCTGCCAATGGACGAGTGACAGTGTCAGCGCCAAGTGCAGAGCAGAGCGCAACTATCAGTGTCACGCGATAAATATAAAATATACATGTATGAAGAATAAAAAAGCATTCACGCTTATAGAAATCTTGCTAGTTGTTGCGGCAATCGCTATTTTGGCAGGTATCGTTATTCTTGCGATAAATCCGTCGAAGCAGCTTGGTGATACGCGAAACGCGGAGCGTCATGCGGATGTGACAACGATACTCAACGCGGTCTATCAGTACTCGCTGGATAATAATGGAGCTTTGCCAACTATTCCGTTGAATTCGACTTGTGACAATACTGCTGCTTATCAGATATGCAAAGCGGGTGCAACGGGAACATGTTCGGCTGGTGTTGATATCTCCGTCATTACAACCAATCAGAAGTATGTGACGAGCATTCCTCTCGATCCATCTGTTTCGTCAACAGATGGAACGGGATATTACATTGTGCGGAGTTCGAATAATCGAGTGACGGTCTGTGCGCCAAGCGCCGAGCAAGGAGCGACTATTAGTGTGACGCGGTAGTTTCATATTGCATGACATTGAGTATTCGAAGTACAGTGTTTTTAGGTTATCTTGTGCTTCTTCTTATGGGCACTGTTTTGGGATATTCCTTGTTATTGAGGTAAAGGTTTTGGTACACGCTCACAGTGAATCAGAGTAGGAATATGTATCTTAAGTCGTCTCTTTATCAAAGCATCATGGTAGCGTAGAGGTAAATTCTGATAAATTTCTCAATAACGTTTTGACTATCATTGTGGCAAGTATGGTGCTATGGTGTCACCTTTATCGGTAAAATTATTCTGTTGCGAGTATCTTCTCAAGTTGTTAAGTTGGTATTTCAACTCAAGTCAGCAATGCAGAAGATGCTAGGTGGGATATTTGAAATGCGAATGGATCTCTTGGCAAATGATGAGGTTAGAGAACTTTTGCGCACTTTCAATCATATGGCAGAGGAGCTTAAAGGAAATAGGATGGATATGGAAAAGAAAGTAACCAAGCGAACAGAGGAGTTTGAACGCATGAATCGCATTATGATGAATCGGGAGTCTAAGATGATTGAATTGAAAAGGAAGATACGAGAACTTGAGAAAAAAATATGGAAACACGCATGATGACGCTTGAGAGCATGTCAACGAAGGCGATAAATACAACCGAAGTGATATTGAGAACGTCTGAGCCATTTGTGTTCACTGCCGGACAGTATGTGACAGTGACGTTGCCTACGTTGTATCATCTTCAGGAGCGAGAGCAGTATCGAGAGTTTTCACTCATTTCTCCCCCAGAAGATACGCGGCGACTTGCTATTGTGTTTCGGAATTCTAATAGTCACTTCAAACAAGAGATTCTGCGGGAGCGGGAAGTTGGAAGGGATATTAAAGTGTCTATTGAAGGTCCGAAAGGAGTTTTCACTCTTCCTAAAGATATGAGTATTCCGATAGTATTTTTGGCAGGCGGTGTCGGTATTGCGCCGTTTCTGAGCATGATGCGGCATATTGCAAATGCGAAAATTTCGGCAAATATAACACTATTTTATTATAATCGCAATAAAGAAAGCGCGGCATACCTCGAAGAATTGAGAGGATGCAAACATCTTGTAAGCTTCATTCCTATTTTTGGGGATATTGCGCCGGAGCCGATAGAATCATATGTGAAGAAATATTCAGAACAAAGCTTGTGGTACCTGGCAGGTCCTCGCGGGATGGTCAGAGTGGCTCGGGAGATTTTGACGAAGCTTGCTATTGACGATCGATATATAAAATCTGAAGAATTCTCCGGTTATGAATGACATATTTCAATCACATATGAAGAGAGATCTTTCTTCTGAAGAATATGATGCATTGTTGATGGCTGTGAGCCAAGTGGCACTTGTATCGATTACTGATTCTCGAGGAACAATTGTTTATGCAAATGACGTATTTGTAAGTGTGTCAAAGTATTCGCATGAAGAATTAATCGGTCAGAACCATCGAATATTGAAGTCTGGAGATCAGCCTGATTCATTGTTTGAGGATCTTTGGAAGACAATTTCTTCTGGAAGGGTGTGGCGAGGAGAAATCAAGAATCGGGCAAAGGATGGGGTCTGCTATTGGGTGGACACGTCGATTGCGCCTATACTCAATGTTTCTGGTATGCCGGAGCAATACATCGCTGTTTACTTTCTTGTTACAGGAAGGAAAGATATCGAGGAGAATATTGTCAGACAGAGTGAGGAATTTGAGAAAGCGAAGCGAATCACGTTGAATATGCTTGAAGATGTTAAGGAAGAGCGAAATCGGGCAGAATCGCTTGCTTCTGATTTGAAGAAATTCAAAATTGCGCTTGATGGGACATTTGATCATGTTGTTATCACTGATCCGAATGGTATTGTTTTGTATGCAAATGCCGGATTGGAACGAATCACTGGATTTAGCAGGGAAGAAGTTCTCGGAAAGAAAGTGGGCACAAAGGAACTCTGGGGAGGAAATATGAGTCAGGAATTCTATGAGGAACTTTGGCGAACAATTAAGGTCGAGAAGAAGCCCTTTACAGGCGAAATTTCCAATACAAGGAAGGATGGAGTTGCGTATCAAGCGCTTTCAAGTATTTCGCCTATTGTGAGCAAGAACGGTGTCCTGGAATTTTTTGTCGGTATTGAGCGTGACATTACAAAAGAGAGAGAGATTGACAGCGCAAAGACAGAGTTTGTATCACTTGCCTCGCATCAGCTGCGAACACCACTCTCTGCTATAAACTGGTATACGGAAATGCTCCTTTCAGGAGATGCTGGTGCGCTCACTGATGTTCAGAGAGAATATCTCGAAGAGGTAAGTCATGGAAGTCATCGCATGGTGGAGCTTGTCAATGCTCTTCTCAATGTTTCAAGGATCGAATTGGGAACCTTTGCAGTTCAACCGGAACCAACGGATATTATAACTCTTGCTCAGGATGTTATTAAAGAACTCAAACCAAAAATTCTTGAGAAAAATTTTCATGTAGAAGAAAAATTTTCAGAGAATCTTCCAAAGATGAATGTCGATCCGAAATTGACGCGAATTGTGTTCCAAAATCTTTTGACAAACGCTGTAAAATATACACCTCCAGGGGGAACGATTTCCATCTCAGTTGCCATGAATCAAGATGGAAAGATATTTACGATTTCTGTTGCAGACACAGGATATGGAATTCCAAAAGAGGATTGGCCACGAATATTTACCAAGCTTTTTCGAGCGTCGAATATCTGCGAGAAAGAAACGGATGGCACTGGACTCGGACTCTATATTATAAAATCCATAATTGAACATTCTGATGGAACGGTGGCCTTCAAATCAGAAGAAGGAAAAGGAACGACCTTTACGATTACATTGCCCGTCTCTGGCATGCACCAGCAAGAGGGAAATAAGCAAATTGAGTGGAAAGAGCCCCTTTAATTTGAAGGATAATCTTTGTGGATATTATTATGATATCGGTAGAGAAAAAAATTCTCATTGTTGAAGATGATGACTCTTTGAGGAGAGCAGTCGTTGAGAAACTCTCTCGCGAAGGATTTATTGCACTGCAGGCAAACAATGGTCTTGCTGGTCTCGAATGTGCGTTTCAGGAACACCCCGACTTAATATTGCTCGATGTAATTATGCCGAAAATGGATGGACTAACTATGCTCTCCCGATTGCGCGAGGATGTTTGGGGGAAGAGCGCGCAAGTGATTATGCTCACTAATGTGAGTGATGGGGAGAGTGTGTTGGAATCTTTGAATCAAGCGGCGTTTGATTATCTTGTGAAATCGGATTGGAAGCTTGAGGATGTTGTCAAGAAGATTCGCGAGCGCCTTGAAAAGTAAGGGTGTACCATCCTTGAAAGATCGTTGTTTTTCGGCTATACTCCGCGTATGGCTACTGAAATATTCCGTATTAAGGGGGGAATGAAGCTCTCTGGTCAGATTGAAGTGCGCGGATCGAAAAACGCTGCTGCGCCCATCATTGCTGCCACCCTTCTTACGACAGAACCCTGTGTTCTCAATAATATCCCTCGTATTGAGGATGTCTTTCGTTTGCTTGAAATTATCGAGAGTATCGGGGCAAAGGTTGAATGGGTCAGTGAGCGGTCCATTCGGATTGAGGCGAAGGAGATATTTCCCGAGCGAATGTCACTTGATGAGGCACGTCGAGTGCGGATGTCGGTACTTCTTTTTGGCTCGCTTGCGGCGAGGTGCGATCGGTTTGATCTCGGGCATCCGGGTGGATGTGCCATTGGCGCCCGATCCATAGAGACGCACGTAGATGCCCTGGAAAAGTTGGGGATAAAAATTATCAAGCATGAGAAGCACTACGAAATAGATGCAACCGGACGAAGGGCAGGGAAGGTCATACAGAGAGAATTTTCTGTGACATCGACGGAAGATGTACTCATGCTTGCTGCAGCACTCCCTGGGAAAACCGTTATCAAAATTGCTGCTGCTGAACCGCATGTGGAGGATCTCGGAAAATTTCTTGTTGCAATGGGAGCAAAGATAGAGGGACTTGGATCGCATACTATTACGGTTGAAGGCAGTGAACTTCCATTGCATGGGGCGGAACATACCGTCATTCCAGATCCGATTGAAGCAACAACGTTCCTTGTTCTCGGTGCGGTGACAGAGAGCGAAATTTCTGTCGTACATGCTCGAGAAGAGCATCTCGAATCCGTACTGGAGAAAATGCGCGACTTTGGTGTTGATTTTCGTATTGATGCTGATCGAATAACAGTTTTGCCAACAAAACAACTTGCCTCTCCCGGAAAAATAAAATCGGAGCTCTATCCAGGCATTCCGACGGATGCACTGTCACTCTTCGCAGTCCTTGCTACGCGAGCCGATGGCGACACACTCATACATGAACACATGTATGAAGGGCGATTTAATTATATTTCCGAGTTTGAAAAGATGCGTATTCGAGCGACTATTCTCAATCCTCATCAGGCAGTGATTCATGGTCCGGCTCGTTTGCGAGGGACAACGATAAAGAGCTTCGATCTTCGTGCTGGTGCGGCGCTCATCATTGCAGCTCTTGCTGCTGAGGGTACGACGACGATTGAGGATATCTATCAAGTCGATCGCGGTTATGAACGCATCGAAGAACGCTTGCAAAAGATAGGCGCGAAGATAGAACGAGTGAAATTATAATGCCGACGTACTTTTGCACCTCTACTGTTTTGGAAATTGTCTCGACTTCGAAAAGAAATTTTTCTCACGTATCTCACGAATGCTGAACTCCTGTTCGAATAATTTCTTTTCGAAGTCTCGGCGCACACAAAAGAAAGCTGTGATGTAAAGATGAACAAATCTTCGTTCTTGTTTAGCAATGTATGTTTGTCAAAAAAATCGGTATTGATTTGGGGACGGCAAATACACTTGTCTTTGTCCCGGGGCGGGGGATCGTCGTGAACGAGCCTTCGGTGGTTGCTGTTTCTGTTGGGGAAAACAAAGTGCTTGCGGTCGGTAATGAGGCCAAGGAAATGATTGGGCGGACACCAGACACGATTGTTGCTTCGCAGCCTTTGCGGGATGGCGCTATTGCGGATTATCGAATTACCGAGGCGATGCTCCGGTATTTTATTGGGCTTGTGTCTGGTCGGTTTCGGTTTTTTCGTCCAGAAGTAGTGCTTTCTATCCCAGCAGGGGTCACGTCGACGGAGCGTCGCGCCGTGGTGGATGCGGCGATTAAAGCGGGCGCCAAATCTGCCTATGTCGTGAAGGAACCGATACTCGCTGCAATTGGCGCGGGTATCCCGATTCATACAGCGCAGGGGAATATGATTATCAATATCGGTGGTGGCACGTCGGAAATTGCTATTATTTCGCTGGGGGGAATTGTTGCAGCGCATTCGGCCCGAGTTGGCGGCAATCGTATCGATCAGGCGATATCAGACTATATCAAGCGCAAATATAGTATGGCAATTGGGGAGCGCACGGCAGAAGAAGTGAAGATGACGATTGGTTCTGCGATTGCACTTGTGAAAGAAGAACATTTCGATTTACGTGGGCGCGATCTGATGGGAGGGCTTCCGAAAACACTCACGGTTTCATCGAACGAGATCACGGAAGCGATACAGGATGAACTTCGCGAGATTATCAATGTGATTAAGCATGTGCTCCAAGAAACTCCGCCTGAGCTTGCGGCGGATATTATGGATAAAGGTATGATACTCTCGGGAGGCACAGCGCAGCTCAAGAATTTGGATCAACTCATCGCACGGACGATTGGCGTTCCTTGTTTCGTTGCCGATGATCCGGCATTTTGCGTCGCCAAGGGTACAGGAATCGTTCTTGAGAATCTGGATATATATAAGCGAAGCATTATGATTGGGAAATAATTTTCTTATGATTATCGGCATTGATGCTTCTCGGGCTTTTCTTGTGAAGCGGACGGGCATCGAGGAATATTCCTATCAAAGTATCAAGCACTTGCGAAATGAACTTGCGAAAGAGCAAGTTGTTTTGTATGTGCGGAAAAAGCAAGTGATTGATTTTGATATTCCGGAAATGTGGCGTGTGCGGGCGCTCGGATGGTTTCGTTGCTGGACGCAGGGGAGGCTCGCGCTGGAGATGCTCTTTCACCCTCTTGATGCGCTCTTTGTTCCGGCGCATACGGTGCCGTGGATTCATCCGAAAGAGACGATTGTGACGGTGCACGGGCTTGAGTACGAGTTTTGTCCCGAGGCGTATTCGTGGTGGGAGCGAATCTATATGCGGTGGTCTATCAAAAATTCTTGCCGATGGGCATCGAAGATTGTCGCCGTTTCGGAGAATACAAAGAAGGATCTGATTTCTTTGTACAGAGTGCCAGAAGAAAAGATAGAAGTTATTTATGAAGGAGTCTCTTGTTTCAAACTGAGGGCGAATAATAATCAGTGTGAATCAAATTCCAAAATAAATTCCAAACATCAAATCCCAAAACCATATTTTTTATTCATCGGAAGAATAGAAGCGAGGAAGAATATAGCGAGAATGATTGAGGCATTCGATATGTTTAAGAAGAAATGCGGAACGAATCACAAACTTGTCTTGGCAGGGAAACCTGGGTATGGGTATGAGACAGTCGCGCACCAAGTGGCGCATGCCAAATATCGAAACGATATTGTTGAGCTGGGATACGTGAGTGAAGAAGAGAAATGGCAACTCTTGCGAAATGCCGACGGGTTTCTGTTCCCATCGCTCTATGAAGGGTTTGGGTTGCCTATTTTGGAAGCACAATCAGTTGGAGTGCCGGTCCTTACATCGAGCACATCATCGCTCGTGGAAGTTTCGGGTGGAGATGGGGCGGTTTTTGTTGATCCTTTGGATGCGAGAGATATCGCTCGAGGAATAGAGAAGCTGGCTTTGGACAGAGGATTTCGCAGTGCTATAATCGAGAGTGGCTCGAGGAACGTAGCCCGGTTCAGCTGGGAAAAGTGCGCGGGGGGGATTGCTGAGGCGCTTACGGGAAAATGAAAACCCCCGTTGATGTTTTCTCGGGGGTGTAAGTTATTCTTAGCGGCGTTCTAGCTAGTGTTGCTTTTTATTCCTCTCTGTCTCTTGAAGTTTACACAGAGTAGACAGAGTAGGGAGAACGTTTCTGAGTGAGAACGTGATCATGCTTCCGAAGAACGCAATAAGAGTTAGTATTTCACGTGTTTCATAGCTCGTGTCTCTATATACGTAACGGACAACGCCGGCGATTATTAAAGAGGAAATTATATCCAAAATAAATTGACCGTTGTCTTTCCAGAAATCTTTCATGAGATCTCTCCTGGTTGTTAAACTGCCATCTGCAATTTCAGACTTTCGAATACATCACAGATATGGAAAAAAGTCAATATATTCTGAAGGGGATGAGAAATATTGGGAAGGTGGCGCTCGTGCATGACTTCTTGCTCTATCGTGGCGGGGCGGAGCGGGTGTTGCGAACTTTGGCGGATATGTTTCCAGAAGCGCCGATATATACGCTTCTCTATGACCGCGAGGGGATGCAGGGGATGTTTGCCGACCGAGAGGTGCGGACATCGTTCTTGGGGGCGTGGCCGAAATTTCTGCAGAGGCGGCATCGGTGGCTGTTGCCGTTCTATAGTGCGGCGACGGAAGCGATTGATGTGCGGGATTTCGATGTGGTTATTTCGTCGTCGGGCGCATGGGTCAAAGGAATTGTCACGCGACTTCGCACGAAGCATATCGCTTATATTCATTCGCCGATGCGATTTGTGTGGGATGAGAACGAGCGATACCTTCGCGAGAGCGGCGGCTTTCACTTTTGTAAACGTATGATGTTGTCGCATTTGCGGCTCTGGGATTTCGAAGCGGCGGCACGACCGGATGTGCTCGTTGCCAATTCTCGCTATACACAGGCTCGTATTGAGAAATACTATCGACGTCCGTCGGACGTGGTCTCTCCACCGGTTCGCAGATTGACCTCGACAGAACCGGCAGCGCTTGATATGCGAGATCGTCCGTTCGTTACCGTGTCGCGTCTCTCAAAATACAAGCATACCGAAGCGATTGTGCAAGCTTTTGCAGAGCTTCTGCTTCCGCTTGTAGTGGTTGGTATGGGGCGAGAATTGGCGCGGCTTCAGCGTATTGCTCCGCCAAATGTGCGATTTCTCGGTGATATATCAGACGATGAACTGGGTACGGTACTTGGGAAAGCGCGGGCATTTGTTTTTGCTGGGGAAGAAGATTTCGGACTTGCGCTTGCTGAGGCGCAGATGGCGGGGCTTCCGGCAATTGCACTCGCTTCTGGTGGAGCAAGAGAAATCGTGGAGGAAAATGTTTCGGGAGTGTTCTTTGCTGATCCGGATGCGCAGAGTGTCATTGAGGCGGTGCAAAAATATATCAAGCGAGAGTCGTCATTTGATACAAATGAGATACGAAAGAACGCCGAGCGATTTTCAGAATGCCATTTTCAAGAATGCATGGCGGATGTTATTCGGAAAGTTGTTGGATAATCTTCAATTTGTGAAGACACTATGATTATCGGACACGAAGCAATTCGAGATCGACTTCGACGTGCGACTGAGAAACAGTGCGTGGCACAGACGTACATATTTGTTGGTCCGGAGAGCGTCGGGAAGTTGGCAGTTGCAGTTGAACTTGCTGGAGAACTGCTTGGAAGTGCGTCGATTTCTGATTGTGCAGTTATTCGACCAGAGCGAATTGAAGAAAAAGGAAAAGTGAAGGAGCTTCCTATAAGTGTCAAAATGATTCGCGAGGCGACACATACGCTCGGACTTTCGGGGCGTGTCGGGACGGGGAATGTACTCATTGTGGATGATGCGCACAAGATGTCGGAGGGGGCGCAAAATGCGTTTTTGAAAACACTCGAAGAACCATTTCCCGGGGCGACAATTATTTTGGTGACGTATAATGAGGGAGGAATGCTTTCGACGATTCTCTCGCGGTGTGAGCGAGTTTCATTTGCACTTGTTACTGGGGATGTTCTCGCAGAATCATTTTCCGATGTTCCGGAGACGATTCGCCAACTAGGTCGTCCCGGGCTATGCGCGTCTTTCCGAGAGAATCCGGAAATGTTTGCGGACTCTCTGCGGAGATTGGACATGCTTCGGGGATTTGCTTTGCTTTCACTGAGTGATCGTGTGATGCTGGCAGACGCTTGTACAAACGATATTCCTGGTGCGGAACGCCTGCTTGCTTGGTGGATGAGCGCATTGAATCGTGAGATGCTGACTGTTCCTCATACCTATGAACGGCGGGCATTGCTCGAGCGACTTCATGCTGTTGCAGCGACACTTCGTGATTTGCGACGGTTTCCCGGGAGTGCTCGATTGATATTGGAACAACTTTTTTTCTTTCGAAAAAGCGTCTCGCCACTTCTGATGCAACGCATGACAAAGAGTCAGTTTTTTGGATAGAGAGCAGAGTATTATGGGATTTTTCAAAACAAAAAAAACACGTGGATCTCAGGCAATGATTTTACGACCGAAACGGAGTCGACTGTTTCGTGGTGCGAATCGTGAACAGCAGAGAACTGTTTCTCAGCATCATCAACGATCCTGGTCATTGTGGACTGTCGGGTATATATTTCTTTGGGCATCATTTACCGGATTGGTGATTTTCGTATTGTTCTTCTCGTCACTTTTGCGTCTCAAGCAAAAAGACATAGCCCCGATGGAACATGTCTCAAGAGGTGATGTGGCAACAGTGATTGATAGCGTGCTTTCGGGGAGCTCTTTTGGTATTATTCCGAATGATACGATGCCTGTTGCTTTCATTCGAAAGTATATTATGGAGCGGAAACTCCTTAATGCCTTTCCAGTGTTTCGGAGTGTGACGGTTTCATTTCTTTTCCCTTCGACGATTGTCTTGAAAAGTGAGGAGCGAAATACGGCATTCGTACTCTGTTCTGGCGGACCCTGTTTCTTCGTTGACGAAGAGGGTGTCGCTTTTGATGCCGCTCCTGCTCCGCATGATCAGGGTGTGACTGGAATGCTTACTGTTGTTGATACGTCAGCAAAGCCAGTTTCGCAGAAAGACATGCTTCTTTCTGAAGATTTCTTGCGGAGCTTCCCATCTTTGCAACAAAAGCTCCGCGATGAACTCGGTCTAGAAATATTTTCGGTAGCTGAAACACCATCGCGTTTCTCTGATGAGTTGTGGCTTCGGAGTACTGATGGATGGGAGCTTCGCATGAGTGCGACGGTTCCACTCGAAAAATCGATACGTGCCCTTCGCCTTCTCTTTGCAAAGACATTGCTGGAAAACAATCGAAAAAATCTCGACTACATCGACCTTCGCACGGAGAATCGCATTTTCTATCTCTTGAAGGGTGATGAACCGAAAGAAGGTATATCTCCTCTAGACACAGAGAGTGTTTCCGAAAACAAGACAAAGAAGAAGAAATAAGAAGTACTTCTTTTTTGATTCTACTGTCCGGGCACTTTGTCCACGTAGAAGATAAAGATGGAGTCGCCAGCGCGACCAACGAGGGAGCTCTGTGGAATCCAGGAATAGTTGATGGATCCTTCCGATTGCGGTTTGTAGATGCTCTCTTGGTAGAATCCGGCAGAGACAGCATACCAGCCGGGTTCAGGCGTATTGTCGCTGTGCCAAGATTCGTACATGTTGCCTAGGAAATACTCCGGGTTTGATCCGCCGAAATAGTCGACGCGGATTTTTTGTATTGGCACTGCAGTGGGGAGACTTTTTCCATTCGTGAGCGCTTGACATTCGTTGGAGGCCTCCTGATTGCCGTCTACGCAGAGATTGTAAGTATCTACCCAGTTTTTCAAGCGCTTCACATCTTGTCCCCAGTCGTAGTTGGAATCGGTGACATATTTGTAGCCTTCGGTGTGGCCACCCATTGCGGTGTTGAAATACGAGAGATAGCTCGGGTAGGCAAAGACGGGTATGAGAATAATCCAGCAGGTGAAGATAAAAATGAATCCGCGCATGATGCTCCAGGTTGTGTGATTGCCACGGTGACGCTTCCAGTAGTCAAATACGGCTTTGGTTCCGAGCACGTAGAGGAAGGGAAGGATTGGGAAGAGATGTCGGAAGCCGATATTGAGATTGCCCGTGATGCTGAGGTAGCTGTAGAGTGCGACGAAACCAAGCATGGTGTATTGCGCGATATGCGATTGGAAAGAATGTGCAATCGTGCCTGACCATGTTTGTCCGGATTGCCTGTCTGAGTGCGCGACTTTGGTGATGCGACGGAGTCCGTAGAGAAGTCCAAATCCGAGTATGGCGAGAAACGGAAGTGTTGCCTTCATGAGAAAGACGGCGGGGAAATAGAGCGCCGTTGCCTGATTGGAAACTGTGCCGAGGAAGTAGTAGGTATTGCCGCCGGAGACGCGCGCAAATACCATGAAGACGCCGAGGAAATATTGTGCGAGCGGTTTCATGAGGGGGATATTGCTCATGCTGACGATGGTCGACTCGGCAATACGACCAACAGCGCGGTCATTGGGGAATTGTGCTCGTGCAATTTCTTGCACAGTTTCCGCGGGCATATTCCAGGTATTCGGAATATAGAGTGTCCAGATGGCGATGAAGCACACGGCGACAGACCCGGCAAACTTGAGCACAAGAGAAAAGAAGAATTTCCATCGCCATGCTCGTCGATCCGATTCTTCAACCGTATTAGGGCAGGATTTCGAGAGGGCATAGAGGATAACAATGAGCCCAAAGAGAGGGAAAAGTGTGACGGCAGAAAACTTGGCGAGATTGGCAAGTCCAAGGAAGAGACCGGAGAGGATGGTGTTTTTTGCAGATGGATCTTTGAGAAATCGGACGAAGAAATAGACGGAGAAGAATACGAATGCTGCAATGCCGATATCGGTCGTGACGAGGTGATCGTGCCCGAGGACATTTGGGTCGGCGGCATAGAGGAGGAGTGCAAAGAGTCCCGCTACCGTTCCGGCGAGTTCGCGTGTCCATCGAAAAATGGCAAAACCAAGAAGGAGTGCGATGAGGATAATCGGGATGCGCGCAAAGAAGGTGAGTTGGTCGGGATTGTTTCCCATACCAAAGAGGAACTCGTCGCCAAATGTCCATTGGGCAAATCCCCATGCTTGTGCCGGACCCTCGGGATGCTGCGCAGGGTCTATTCCTTCGTCGCCTCTGGTCCAGAGTGTGCTTGGGACAGGAAATTGTGGCAATGGAGAAATAAGCAACATAGCGAGCCCTGAGAGGTCCTTGATAAGCGGAGGATGCTCGGGATTGATGCGCATATCGAGATAGCGTACATAGCTGTAGGATGCGGGGATATGCGCCTTTTCATCCATGGTGGTCGAGTCGTCCCAGGCGAGGCGGAGTGAAACAGCAAAAAGGATGATGAGTATTCCCGCGACAAACCACATTGCCTGCTTTTTGAAGAGTTGCATAACTGAATGAATGAAAAGTAAAAGACTGTATCCGCGCGCGTACCTTTTGAGAGTCGGTTTATTTCCTTGGTATTTTAAATGAAAGTGAATTAAGAGGTGTGTGTTTTTCGGAAGAAATTCTTTTTTATTTGTCTCCGCTTGCTCCGAAAGGCACAAAAAATAATTTCTTCCGAAAAATGTGAAGCAGTGAAGTTTTCGAGAGTGTTTTTATTATCTTATCACAATTACCCGGAAATTCTCTGGCGAATTTTCTCGAAAGGGAATAGTTTTAACGGTTGATGCTGGAAATGCTACTTGGACTTTCCTGGCAATATCGTCGTCCCATTTTTGTGGGATAATGACGGCGGGTACTTTGAGAGTTGTGTCGGGCATGAGAAATTCCGGCGTGCCTTTTGCTGAATCATGAGTAAGGAAGAGAATCGGCTGTGCCGTGACAGGGAGACCATTGTCGATGGTTTTTCCTCCTGCATTTGCGAGGACATAAACATGTGTGTCGCTTGGCAAGGTATTGATATAGCGCGCCATAGCGGTGAAACCTTCATTGAAGGCACCTCGAGCATTCGCATTGTTTGTAAAGAAGAGGAAATATTTACTGACATTCCAAAGAGGAATCAACGCGATAATGGTTCCGACAAGGAGCATCATACCAACTTTTGAGCCGGGCTCGCGATTCCGGAGCCATTCACCAAGCCAGAGAAGGGGGATACTGGCAATGAGGAAGACAACAGGCTGTGTGCCAATGGCGCGGAGTGCATGTGGGAGACCTTCTTCGGTAAGGAATTCGGGAACAAGCATGGTGAAAAACCAGCCGAGCAAGAAAATCGAAATCATAAGTTCGCGGTTTCGCTCGGTGTGTTTCCATCGCCTCTTGGCGAGGAGATAGATGCGCATGATGAGGAAGACAAACCCGGCAAGGAAAAGGGTGCCACTGACGAAATCAAGCAGCGGATAGGGCGGATAGTTATGTCGCCAATTCATATCGCCGACAAAAGTGTATTTGATGAGAGAGAGGCTCAGTGTTTTGGCAAAGGTGAGTGCGAGGTGACCGTGATTCACGTCGGGTGAGAAAATCGAAATCGATGCCGATCGCGACGAAAGATATTCCGGATGTGTTGCAAATTCGTAGATAAGTGGCGCAGCGGTGACGAACATACCAATGGTAAATGCAAGTGCGTGTTTCCAATAGCGCTTCAAAAACTCTCGGTAAGACGCCATGCACCCGAGCGCTACAATGAAAAGAATGAGTGGTGCGACGCGGAAGGCAATATAGGTATGAAAGCCGATACCGAATATAAGGCCGCTCACGAGAAACGCAAGCAAGCTTTTGGTGCGAAGACCTCGGAAGAAGAAATAGAATGAGAATGAAAGAATGAGTGGCACCATGATGGCGCGAAATCCAATTCTCGAAAAGTTAATCGCCCAATAGGAAAACGTGATGAGAAATGCGGAGAAAAGTGCGACGCTTCGTTTCTGCCAGAGCTCTTTGGCAAGGAGATAGACGCCGAGAACCGTTGCTGTGCCGCATATCGCCGAGAAAAGCTTGAGCGCCGCGATATTGACGCCGAAAAAGAGCATTGCAAGCGCCTCAAGGTTGATATAGAGTCCCTCGCGGCCGTTGTTATTGGGGTAGAAGAGCTGATAGTTGCCGGTCTCATTGGCATGAATCGCATCGACGCCGTTCATTGCTTCGTCTGGATAGAGCCCAGCTGGGATATGTTCGATATTCCAAAATCGCAGAAAAAATGCGGTCGCGAGCAGAATAATGAGTATAGACGTTGCGAGGAGCTTTTCTGCTGTAAAAAAATACCCGAAGAAATGTCGTCGCATAGTGTTGGTGTTCTATTTGTGTCTTGACTTTTCGCTCGCGCGTCTCGTCGGCGCATTCAAATGATGGTATAATTATACCACGAATTATTTTTTTGTTTTCAGTATGTCCATGGAGCAGGAAACTGATATATCCATCGAAAAAAAGGCACGAGGGAAAAAGGGAACTTCCGGAACGAACCCGGCAGTTGCTAGTGTGAATGTTTCTAGAAAAGGTGATGTTCCTGTGACTCTTTCGACTTCTGAAAATGAAACACTCAAATACTCCAAGTCAGTTAATGGTGATATGCAAAAAAAAGAAATTGATCGTGTATTGAAAAACAATGTGCAAATGGAACAAGTGATAGAACTCGAAAATGGAATACAGGATGCTCGACGACAGGCAGAAAAAGAAGCTTTGGAAAAGCTTCTTCCGAAGTTGAAAGATTTGTTCCCGAATGATTGCAAACGCTTAGTTCGCAGTGGTAAAGATAAAACCGTAGTTGAGTCTGCAATGCCAGTCTCTCAGGATGATCTTATAGAGAAATTTTTAAAAAAACACTCGAGTGAAGTATGTAAAAACCTTTTGAAAGGAAAATTAGGAAATATAGCAAAGATAATCTTTACTTTCTTCAAAAGTAGTGACTTTACACAATTCCTTGGACTTAAAACTGATAAGGAGAAAGAAATGGAGAAACACCGCGTGAAAAAGCTGCTTAAAGAACAAGGTTTAAACGAATGGTCAAATGAAACGGAACCCCAGAAAGCAGGCTCTGGTACTAGGAGAATAGTTGATGATTTGGAAGAGATGCGTAAGACGAATGGAGATGATGCGGATATGTCTTCGAATGATGGCGATGCTCAAGGTAAGGATATTGCAGAAGGAGATCAAGAGGTAAAGAGTGATACGAATGGCGGATACTTTGGGGCGCCAGATTATAAGGAAGCAATTGATGATGTGACGCAAGAAGAACAAGAGAGTATAGAAAAACTCAAGCAGATTAGGGGTGTAAAAAATTTCGAGGAACTTTTGATGCTTTTGGATGATCCGGACTTCCCGGGTATTCAGGGGTCGAAACAATTTTATTCTGGTGATGATTTGAGAAGAATTGTCGCGGGAGCTCGAGAAATGGGGGTGACGAATTTTGTGACGAGTTCTCAAGGGTTGCGTGATACAGTGGAGCGTCTGTTGCATCAAGAAAAAGAGGGGAAGATTGAAGCTATGAAAGAAGATGGTATTGTGGAAGGTTTTGGAATGGTTGGTGGTGATTCGGGAGTTGAAGATTCCTCGGAAACAGGGGATGAAAATGCTCTTGAAGATGAATATTTCCCTCAAGGAGAAGTGTCCACACAAGAACTGCATAGTCGTGCTCAGGAATTGAAGAGTGAAGCTGATGCAGCTCGGGACGATTATTTGAAATTAAAGCATCGAAATGAGTCGAAATGGTTGGCGGTCAAGAGAGCACTGTTTGCATCACGCTCCAAGGAACCGCCAAAGAACCTCGTGGACGAGTTGGCGGTCTTGGAAAGCAACTGGAAATATAAATTGACGCTTTATAAAAATGCTGTTGTTGAACTAGCGAAACGCGAATCGGAGGATCGAAAACTGGATGGAAAAGGAAAGGGCTTACTCATGGCGGAGGCGATTCGCGGGCTTGATTTTCAAGGATCGATTGAAAATTACAATGCCTGGAAAGATGCGGCATGGGGAAATAGGGAAGACTCCCGGTTTCTTCGCGGACTCGGTCGTGCGAAGGATTGGACGGAACAATACAGAGCGCTCGATTGGAAGAAGCGCATGGCGATTTCCGCGCTTGCTTTGGGTACAGGTGTTGCCGGGGTTGCCACGGGGTCTGCGGGATTGGTGGGTCTTGGTGTCGCGGGAAGCACGCTGATTCGATTGTTGGGGTCGTACGGCGTTGGACGTGTTTCATATGAGTATCTGGAGGGTCGAGCGAATAGAAAAACGGTTCAGTATCACGAGGCAGCACTCTCGAATATTGAGAAGATAGAAGATATAGGATTCTTGGAGCAGAGAATGAAATCGTATGCCGATCGTACACAAGAGAATCTCGATCGAGCAATCGCAGGAAATCGGAAGCGGGTCGTGACGAGTGTTGCACTTGGCACATTGCTCTTTGCTGGTGGATCGGCATTTGCTCATCATGGAGCGATACGGGAAGTTTCGGGAAAGGTTTCAAGTGGCTTTTCAAAGCTTCTTGAGCAAATGAAAATCATTACCGGAATCGAGGATTTTCACAGTGCTCCAATTTCACTAGATGCCTCTCCTCTCGATGTCTACAATGTCCCTCCGAGCGAACTCACCCCTTCTCAACCGAGTGTATCAGTTGATACAGGTGCTTCTCCTGCTCGTATTGCTTCAGGTGTGGGAAGTGTAGAGGTTTCCCCTTCCAGTGCGACGGAAGTCGTTCGTCAGGTGAGTCCTCCCGCATCAGAAAGTGTGAATGTTGGTGCTGGCATGAGAGAACTGGTTATCAATCACCAAGGCGGTTCCATTGAGGAAGTAATGAACAAAGCTGGTATTGACGGGGCGGAGAGTCATCGAGCGTATCTTCGTTTTTTGGAAGAGATGAAAAAAGCTGGAAAGAATATCGCTCAGCTCGATAACGTTCTTCAAAAGAGCATGCATATAGGGGATGATGTGAGCGTGATTATAAATCCGGATGGCACAGCAAGAATTTTGCAAATCACCCGAAAGTCGGGAGAGGCGATTCTTCAGAATATCACGGCACCTGGAGCGGGAGATATTGTCCACAGCGCGAGAATTGAACTGACTTCTCCTTCACCGCAGTCAAGTGCAGCTCCACTTTCGCGGTCAATTGCGCCGCCAACCCCTTCTCCTGACGTCGCTGTATCGAGTCCTCCTATTCCTGCCGAATCTATCCCTCAAGTGCCTCTCGAGTCGCTTGATATTTCTGCTCAGGGAAGTGAATATTTGAAGAATGTGGGTACAATAGTGAAAGAGAGGTTGACATTTCTTCCTCTCTCTCAGGGACAAAAGGATCTTATAGAAAGTATTTTTGGCGCCAGAGTTCCGGTTTCTGGGACTGAACCGACGCCGAGCTCTGTGCTTTTTGTGAAGGATTCGCTTGGGCGAGCACTTTTTCCGTCGGAAGATGTGGCACGTTGGATGCGGAATGATGTTGAATACATAAAAGAGAAAGTGAATAGAGCTGTGTACGCTGGTATTGTTCGCATCGGTGGCGAATCACTTCGCATTGGCAAAGTAATTTCACCAGGTGAAACCGTCGGAAGCTGGCTTACAAAAATGGCGAAATATATTCTTACCCATCCGCTTGAGTCGAAAAAATAAACATAACTTCTGTCTTTAACTTTTCATCTATGCCACTTTCTATTGAGCAACTTAAAGCCGACCTTGTGAAAGAGTTTGGGTTGGAGAATTTGCCAGAAGCAAAGCAACAGGAGTTGCTTGATATGATGACGGAGACGGTGATGAAGCAGATTTTTCTCGCGCTTGGAGAAAAGATGGGTGATGAGGGTGCGGATGAATTCGATGCGTTGATGAAATCGGGAGATCAACAGAAACTGGAGGCGTTTATCAAACAGTACGTGTCGAATCCAGATGCGTTTGTAAAAGGAATTGTCACGGAGTTTCGTGATGCAGTGAAGAACGGTGGAATACCGGCAGATTCGATTTCTGGGAAGCCTGCTTGATGTGTGTGATGAACTCTTGCATGAAAGAAAGTGATTCGTGTCTTTTTATTCTAATATCTACACGCTATGTTTTCTGAAGATGGAAATGAGCACATGGACTCCAGACGCAAAAAGCCTGATGATGCGTTTGATTATCGAGGCACTCCTGAGGATAAAGCTGACTTCGAGGTGTTGGCAGCAGAGAATGCTGCGGAAAGATTACGAAGGGAAAGGGTTGAAGAAATTCAGAAGATACAGGAGGATTTTGATATCGATACGGAAAAAATACACCAGGAGCGCATTCATATCGAAGGAAAAAAAGAGGTTGATATTCTACAAGAGAAGGTTGAGAGGTTGAAAAGAGAATATAATGCTGAAACAACCTTACGGAATAAGTATGTAGATGCCGAAAGAAACCGTGGATTTCTGAGAAAGGCATGGGAATTTTTCTTTGTTCCGCGCAATGCTTCTACTTCGGATCGACTGAATATCATTGCTTTGGATGAACGTGTTCGGCAAAGTCTCTCGGCATATCGAGCCGCTAAAAAAGAGCTTGAAGATGCGGAGTCATCAATATCGAAGGATAAAGAATCGCTATCTTGATTTATGAATACGGGTATGTGTTCAGGGTTGATGTTTCTCGGAATACAATTGAATGGTCGAGTCTAATTTCTTAGTGTGATGATACTTATGCCGGAAGAAAAAACTATTATCGGGGTACCGGAGGATGTTGCAGAAAAATTGAAGTCTGATGATGTAGAAAATGTCCGAGATATTTTGGATGTTCCTGGGAGGCAATCAGAGTTGTGGGTGGACGGGAAAGCAGAGAAGCATGTGGATGCTCAAGAGAGCGCATCGGAGTATGAACGCAAGTTGAGTGAAGTGCAGGCAGCAGCATCTGCCTCGGCGCAGACAACGACCACGAAGAATGATGATGTGAAGTTCGATGCCGATGCTATTCGTCATATGGAGGATGCTGCGGGGCGTGTACAAAAGCTGCTTGATCTTGCTCGTGTGAAGGGGGTAGCGCATGCTGTGTCGGTTGCGGAGCATATCGATGCCTATACTTTGGATATTACGCATGATCGCATTGCTGACGAGCTCTCGGATGAACTTCGTAAACAAGGTCTGCTTGATGACGCCAATGAATGATAGATGGATGATGGGAACGAATGTCTTTTATGGAAACAACTTTTGATTTCAATTTGATTCTTATTCCCCTCCTCTTTGCGATGGGGGGATTGGCGGCGCTCTCGGGAGTGTTGTTAGTTATTCGAACCCTTCTCTTTTTTCGTGCGCGCATCAACCGATCGCTCAATATGGACTTGGAAACGATTCAGGTGTCGAAGCCGGCGGATCGGAAGGGTGAATCATTGCGTCCCGATGAGTGGAAGGAAGAGATTGGGGCTATGGAGCAACTCTTGGTGTCGCTGCAGTCTTTTCGTGGGATGAAGCACAGGTTTAATCCTCTCTCGGATATCAAAAGATTCTTCTATGGACCGCCAGCAATTGTATTTGAGGTGGCAAATCCCGAAGGTGATGAGGAGATGACATTTTTTCTTTCGGTGCCGAGGAAGTTTCGGGAAGGTATTGAGAAACAAGTGCACAGCTTTTTCCCGAATGCCTTTGTAGAGAAGGTGAAGGACTACACTATTTTTTCTCCAAAGAGCTTTTCGTCTGTTTCGACGCTATCGCTCGCGAAGAGTCCAGCGCTCCCGATACGGACCTATGAATCACTCGATGTTGATCCTCTCAATGAGATTTCCAATTCTCTGAGCAAGCTTTCCAAAGAAGGTGAGGGTGCAGCAGTGCAGATCATTCTTTCTCCAGCCGGTACGTCATGGCGCTTGGAGGGGCGGCGAATTGCGCATGAGATGCAACAAGGGAAACGTCTCGCGGATGTATATCACGAGTCGCCATTTTTGCACTTTCTCGGATCGGCATTTGTATCGCTCTTTCATGCAGCGACTTATACTGACAAACCAGGAGAAAAACCCGCCGATAAACCTCTTGTTCAACTGACGCCGGAGGAGCAAGATTTGGTGAAGGCGATTGAGCGCAAGGTGTCGAAGGCTGCCTTCCATGTCAATGTGCGTCTGCTTGCAGCAGCGGCTTCACAAGAGCGCGCTGATCAAATACTTGCGACGATGGAAAATGCCTTTGCACAATTTGAATATCCGGAAGCAAATCTTTTCCGTACACAGCGTCTGCGTGATCGCTCGGCAAAGCCGGTAATTTTTGACTATATCTTCCGCTCTTTTCGTTCGGAGACAGCATTTCTCTTGGGTGTGGAAGAAGTGTCGAGTCTCTTTCATTTTCCTATTTCAACGACCGAGACGCCGAATATCAAATGGCAAAAGGCAGGCTCGGCGCCACCACCACCAAATATTCCGAAAGAAGGGATTCTCTTGGGACACAATGACTATCGTGGCGTGAAGACGGATATTCGTCTAGCAACATCTGATCGTCGACGTCATCTCTACTGTATTGGACAGACTGGTGTTGGAAAGTCCGTGTTTCTCCAAGAAATGGCGAAGCAGGATGTCCGTAATGGGCGAGGTTTGTGCTTCATTGATCCGCATGGTGATGCTGTGCAGGATATTTTGGCAGCTGTTCCGAAAGAGCGAGCTGAGGACATTGTGTATTTTGACCCCGCTGACACAGAGCGTCCTTTTGGGCTCAATATGCTGGAATTCTCTCGTCCCGAGGAAAAGACATTTGTTGTAAATGAAATGATTAATATCTTTGGGAAGCTCTATGATTTGAAGCAGACCGGTGGACCGATGTTTGAGCAGTATATGCGGAATGCCATGCTTCTTATTATGGAAGACCCAGCGACTGGCTCGACGCTCATGGAAATATCGAAGGTGCTTGCTGATCCGGATTTCCGACGGATGAAGCTTGACCGATGTAAGAATCCAGTCGTCTATGATTTCTGGGTAAAAGAGGCGGAGAAGGCGGGGGGTGAGGCGTCGCTTGCCAATATGGTGCCATATATCACGTCGAAGCTCACGCCTTTCGTGGCAAATGACATGATGCGCCCTATTATTGCCCAGCAAAAGAGCACACTTGATTTCCGTACACTCATGGATGAGAAGAAAATCATCCTCCTCAATCTCTCTAAGGGCAAACTTGGGGAAATAAATAGCCATTTGCTCGGCATGGTCGTAGTGGGGAAGATTTTGATGGCGGCACTCTCGCGAGCAGATATACCCGAGGCAGATCGAAAAGACTTCTCTCTCTATATTGATGAATTTCAAAACGTCACGACGGACTCTATCGCGCAAATTCTTTCCGAGGCACGAAAGTACGGACTCAATCTCATCATAGCGCATCAGTTTATCGGGCAACTGTCAGAAGATATTTCAAAGGCGGTCTTCGGTAATGTGGGATCAATGGTTTCGTTTCGAGTTGGCCCCGAGGATGCGGAATTTCTCGAGAAACAATTTGAGCCGATTTTTTCTGCGCGCGACCTTGTGAATGTTGACAACTATCATGCTTTTGCTCGACTCCTCATTAACAATCAGTCTACCAAGCCGTTCAATCTCTTGGTCTATCCTCCGACCTCTGGCGATGAGGAACTCGCGGGGCATCTCAAGGAGCTCTCGCGTCTGCGCTTCGGTCGCGACGCTGATGTCGTCAATCGCGAAATCATGGAGCGGACAAAGTTGGTAGGCAGTCTTTCATAGTAGATACTCCCCAATTAAAAGCTGAGAGATTTTGAGGTGGACTATGTATCAGTTCGCCTTTTTCTTTGGGAGAAATGAAAGGAAAGAGGCGAAGTCCTCTTGGGTGAGTACGCCAAGGAAAGAAAGTATTGCAAGGTAGCCGATGCTGAGGATAGTGGCGGGTATGAGAAACGCGATGGAGGATGATGGGAAAAACTGTGTTGCAAAGAAAAGCAATACGCTTCCTATGAGGATGCGGATACTCTGAGAAATATTCACGGGCGTGCGGATATACACTTGCATAAATGCAAGTGTCGCGAGGGTGATAAGTATAGAACTAATCGTCGTCGACCAGGCGGACCCAATGATGCCAAAGCGCGGAACAAAGAGAAAGTTAAGTGTTGCATTGAGTATGGTGCCGGCAATCGCCATCCACATGGCGAGCCGGGTATGTCCGAGTCCCATGAGTCCGGAGGAGACGATATAGAAGACGGTGAGGAATGAGAGTCCGCCAACGAGAATACGGAAGGCGTCTATTGCTCCCGTATATTTCGTGCCAAAGAAAAGGGTGAGGGTCGGCTCGGCATAGGCAAAGAGGAGGATGAAGAGTGGGATGAGTATGATGCTCGCATAGCGGAGTGATTGCGACATGAGGCGAGACACTTTTTCTGGATTGCCATCGCTTTTGAGTTTGGCGAGTGCAGGGAGGAGAACGATAGAGAGCGCGTAGAAGAGGTAGTAGGGGAGTCGCCCAAGGGTGAGTGCGGCATTGTAGAGACCGGTTTGCACGTCGTCATGGAGGAGCGCCTTCACGAGGTAGAGATCGATAGAGATGAAAATTTCGTAGAAAAGCAGAAAGAGCGTAATGGGCCAGGCGGAGGAGAGGAGGAGTCGCCAGGGAAATGTTTGCTCCGGTGCATCGTTTCCAATTTCTTTGAATGAGTCGGATGACTTTTTGTCGAGATAGAGTCCGAGGAGAAAGGTGCAGAGCGGGACGAGTATATACCCAGCAAGAGCGCCATATATGCCAAAGGCAAAAACAAGGGAGACAATGAGTATGATGCGGAGTAGTGCGCGCGTCATTTTGAGAGTGGCCTGGGTGCGGAAGCGGTGAATGCCGGTGAAGTAGTAGAAATAGAATGATGAGGCGGCGAATGCGGGAATGATGAGCGCTGAAAATGCAAAGAGTGGCGTGAGTGAGGAATCTCCCAAGAGGCGCGCAATGAGTGGCGAGATGAGGAAGAAGACAATAGTGACGCCTCCAATAAGAAAAAACTGGAGTCGCGCGCCTGTTTGTTTGATGATGCCAATCATGCGGGGCGACTTTTCGAAGTACTCACTCAAATAGCGCGACATGGCAGTTGGGATGCCGTTTCCGATGAGGATGATGACGGTGGTCGTGAGAGTAACAACGAGGGCGTATCGCCCGTAGTCCGCGGGTCCCAAAATACGCCCGGCGACCGCGTGAATCACATAGCCAGAAATATTAAAGAGCACTTCAGCAATCGTGAGCCAGATGAGTGATTTCGAGAGAGAGGTTGACATAGATATCATTTTATTGTAGCTTTCTGGTAGTTATTTAAACCTATCCAACTATTCTACAGGAGGAATATCATGACGAGAGAAAGTATTGAGAGAGTGTGGAGCTTCGTTTCTCGGAACAAGGAAAATCTCGAGAGACTGAGAGATATTTTGTTGGTGTCAGTGATGTCTCTTCTGTTTGTGAGTTTTCTTACTAGAAATGTCTTGATTTCTATTGTTTGCACCGCACTTTCTTTTTTGCTTGTCGCAACTTCTGTTCTCATTCTGCAAATCCGTCAAAGCAGAAACGTCTCGATCAGTGAGAACTAACATCTGATGTCCAACGCGAGGAGCTGAAATGAAATCAATATTCTTTTTACTGATTTCCCTGTTGTCATTTTTTGGCTTCTGGATTGTGGCAATCATTGGGTTGCTGCTGATTCTGCTTCCTCTGTGGTTATTAATTGCTCCTTTCTGGGGCGGGGAGGAATGGATTCGGAGACGCATAATCAATCTTTCGAGCTCTGAAATTTAAGGATAGACTTGGCAATAAATATCCTGGGAAACAGAGTCTTTGTTTTGGCTGGCATCAATTTCAATAAGATGCCAGCTTGTTTTTTTCTCTTCGAGGAGGGCGAATTTTTTTTGGAGATATTCTCTGCCTTGTTCTGGGACGCGATCGCGTTTCATGACTTCTTCGGGAGTGATACGGAGGGAGAAGGCGATGTTGGGATGAGGAATAAGCGTAGCAAGTGAGGTGAAGTATTTTTGTGGAGACTTTTCGTTGCTCAAATATTCGAGGTTGATAATCGAATCGTAGAAATAGCGGTCGGAAAGGAGGAAATCAATCCTATTTTTCTCGAGCTTCTTTTGGAAGAATCGGAAACGAAAGATATCGATGAGAAGAAATATTTTGCGGAGGAAGAGTGAGAAAAAAGAAACCTTCGTGATGGCGGATTCTTTCCCGGGGATAAATGTTTTTTCGCCTTTGAGGAATCTGCTTATTTTGTTTGCCAAGGAGAATTCGATGGCGTGGAACACGGCGACAGAGTGCCCTTCGGACTCAAGGTGTTCTTTGAGGAGAGCAAGTTGCGTGGACTTGCCCGATCCGTCTATGCCAGTGAAAGTGATGAATTTCATGGTGAGCTTAGTACATGATAACGGCAACAGGCTGGAGGCGGGCGACGGGGATGGCGATGCCGTTTTCGCGGACACTTGCGACGACATCGTCGGCTTGCTTGTAGTGTGCGGAGTCTTGCTCGATAACCTTTGATGAGCGTCCATTGTAGAGTCGGACACCTTTGGTCGCGAGCTTTTGGTCGAGCTCGGTTTTGTTTTTTGGTACAACTGTGTCGGTTTTGTCTTTGGATTTTCCGGCGCCGTGATTAGCGGAAAAAAAACTGGATTCATTTTCGTCTGTACCGACGCCGAGATAGGCCTCGGTTGACATAGATGTCGGCATGAAAGCAGGTTCACCGGTCTCGCGGAATACCGGGTGATCGCTCATGCGCGATGGTCCATAGGCGCGACTCGTGCCATTTCGGTGGACCCAGATATTTTTACCGAAGTGCTCTTCGCGAGAGACGAGGATATGTGGCATGTCGTAGAGGAGGTCGAATTCCGGATTGCGATTGAGAACACTCTTAATTGTTTGTGAAATATTGTGTGTGATGACCGCACGATTGGCGTGGGCGAAATTGGAGCAGGCATTGCGTGCTGCCAGGTAGGTTTTGCCATCTTCGCCGTCGCCATCAAAGGTAATGAGAGGTTCTTTCTTGCCGAAGTCGGACTCGCGAATTTTCCGAGCGATTTCATCTATCGCTTTCCGGTGCGGCGTGTTCCAGAAAAATCGCCCGATATTCATCATAATTGCCGTCGAGAGATGCTCGCGTTTCTTCGCGGTGTACATATACATAGTATATTGTCCCAAGATGCCCGAACCGCAATGCACCATGAAGAGATAGTCGCCATTTTTGATACCGAGCTTCGCTGCCTTGTCACTGTCTTCAATGCCAGTCACTTTCATAAGATCGAGGAAGTGATTGCCGGCGGCGCCGAGGACACCGGAGCGAAACTGCGCGAGGAAGAGGAAGAATTTCGGAATAATATGGTAGATATCTTGTCGGGAGAGCTCGCGGTCGAAGAAATTGCCTCGGTCGAGAGAGTTTTCGGCTTCGTGGACTGTCTTGATACCGAGGTGCTTGATGAGTGGCTTGATGCCTTGCCGGCAGATGTCGGTGATGATATGGAAGGGGAGGAATGTACCGAGATAGGCTTTGGTCGGCACTTTTGACACGAGTGCTTCGAAGAGGGTGTCGATGTCTTTCGGTGAGAAATTCGATTCGTTGAGGTTGGTGCGAACAAGCCGCATGCCACAGGCGGGGTCGGAGTCGTTCACTTGCGGCAAGATATATTTTTCGGAGGCGACAGTGGTGCCGGTTGCATTCTTGCGTCCTGGTTTGGAATGCACGTCTGCCATCGCCGCGATGTGATGGAAACACGCGTCGTTTGACGCGACACTCTCGAGTTGCTCAAGTGTTGATTCGCTCGGCATGAGGCTCTCCTGTACGTGAAATACCACTGGCACTTTCATCTTGCCCGTCTTCATCTCGCGCTTGTAGGGGGAGTGTTTCTTAATTTTGTAGAGAAGAGACATAAAATAATGGAAAGATATTTGAGAAGGATTCCATGGTCTGCGTTATTGTTGTATGTTAAACAGCTTTTTGAATCCAGCTGTATTGACGAAATAATTTTGCTTATTTCGAGTGAGATTCGCCTTTATATTCCTTAACTGATTCGAGAGTTTTCCATTCTTTGAATGTTTTTCGTTAGTAAATAAATTAAAATACATTCCATCCAAAAATGAAACATAATGAATTTTCACATTGTTTTCACTGAAGCCAATGAGAGATATTATCTCGTTTATTTGTTTATCCTGACCACCACCACCTTCTTTCATATGTTTGTGCTCCACTATGAAAATATCATCCCCGTCTTTTATAAGGAAATCTGGCATCTTTTGATCTTTCTTTTTGCTCCATAGGAATCTTATTCCATGATGCTGGAGAAATCTTTTAAAAAGTTTTTTCCCTTTTTTATCTGCTTCAATATACTTTTTGCTACCCTGAGAAGTGAACTCTTCGAGTGTTTCATCATCTGATTTTTTGTAGCCAGCCGTGCTTAGAATTCTTGATACCTTACGAATGCCAAGACCCCCACTTTCCTTGTGAGCTTTTGCATCTTTACTCGCTTGTAATGTGACTGGAGTGTAGCCATATGACGAATAAAGCGAGTGTCTTAACTCTATGTATTTTTCAATAATACTTTTTAGAATGTCATACTGTTCTTCTGTGTCCATCTTCTTGAAAAGGCTGTAAGAAACATCTGCAACTGGCCAAAAAGAGACAAACTCGGAATAATTTATACTTTTGCATTGTATGATAGCCGATATTTTTTCGAGCGCTTTTTCAGCTATAAAGTCTTCCTGGTGTTTTCTTGCAAAACTATATGTCGAGATACTTTCGATTAGATCTAAATTTTTTCTCATCGCATCTGTTGGGATCTTTGCATCTTCTGATATGATAAGACTCCCATTTTTCAGATAGAATTCGTCCACGATTGGCTCTGGATGAACGAGCGAAAATTCAAAAATCTCCCTATTGCCGATGTAACCCATATATTTATTTAAAACAGTCTTGATTTTAAATTTGGACAGGCAATCTCATAAGCATCTTCTAAGAATGCTCTTGCTGTGAGATAATCAAGACGTCTCCTTCTTTCCCCATTTTTTTTGTTCCCTTTGAACGGGGATAGAAGGACATCGCGAGTTTTTCTTCTAAAGTCGAGAAGTGCAATATTACTGTGCTCGATTATTTTTTCAACGATAGCGTTATTCTCCACGCCGACTTCAATGACGGTTATCAATCTTGAACTATATTTTATGTCGGCTAAATCGTAGTCTATTTCTTCAGGCTTCATAAAGGAGATTGGCTTTTGTGGATTTGTTGTATCAACAGCTCTTAGTGCAATCCGACCCTTTGGGGCGTTAAATTTTATGGGAATATTCTTGTGAGGTGTTCGTCGAAATTTTTCGAAATACCCAAGACTACCAATGTATTCATCGTTCTTATAGACAGAGATGTGCTCATGCGATTTGTAAGTATTGTCAAAACAGATGATACAAATGGGATTCTCTGTATCATCAAACAAGGGATCTTCGATTATTGTTATACTTACCAGTCTGTTCTTTGGGACATTTGAGTTGATAAATGTTTCTGGCACAATCATGATACCAAAATCGTTCCCCATGCATTTCTCAATAGCTAGTTGATAGATATCGTCGTAACTACAAATATCAAAATATTTGTGTACGTTTTCATATATTTTTTTTCTCTTAGCGCTATAATTCGTTAGATACGGTGGATTGGTAATAATTAACGAATTCTTTATCTTTGGGATGTGGAGAAGACTATCATTCACTTCCCACCCCAGACCTTTATCTATATCAAAACCCTTGGTATTGCTAAAGCCAATTTGCTGGGCCATCCGCAAAAGGTCTCCAGCTCCAGCGAATGGATCGAATGCAATAGTTGTTCCTGTAGATTTAATAAACTCCAAAATGTGGGCTTTAATCCAGGAGTTGTTCTTTGTAAAAAATTGTCCTAGACTGCGCTTTTTGATGCCCGTGCTCATACTTTTTTGTTAACGGTAGTGTCATATTTCGGACATTTCAAACAATTGAGGAGGATATTTGTCAGGATTTGTATAGTCTCTGATATTTCCCTGCTGTTTCCTTGAGGTCAAAGTACCTCTCCACAAACGCCCTCGCACTCGTGCTGAGGGCTTTTCTTTTCTCTGGATTGGCTTGCAACGCCTGAATAGCGCTCCAGAGGGCATTGCCATTGTCACGAGGAATGGTAGCAGAAAATCTCGGATTTGAGAACTCTTGGAAAAGAGGAAGGTCGGAGAGGATGACCGGCTTCCCACAGGCATAGGCTTCGAGGATAACGAGCGGCACGTCGAATTTTCCGTGCATATTGGTGACGGGGAACGTGATGATATCGGCAACATTGTAGAGTTTGGCAACATCGAAAACCGTGTCGCTGAATCGGACGTATTCGAGGACGCCAGCACGCTCGAGTTTTTCCTGAATCTCTTCCTTCTTCTTTCGGTCGGCTTCATTCTTGATGCGAAGAGCGAAGAGGAATTTTAGATTCTCGCCTTCGCGGGAATGACGAACAATCATGTCGACAATCATATCGGTCGCACCGAGGCGGGCGTATTCGCCGACATAGGAGATGATGAAATCGTCGGGAGAGAGGTCGAGTTTTTTGAGAGTTTCTGTGTCTTTTGGTCTCGGAGAAAATCTTTCAAGGTCTATTCCCGGATATATTCTTTCCACATTTGAGAACCCTATCTTTTCGAGTTTTGTTTTTGAAAGATCTGTGTAGGTGACCAGTCGGTCGGCAAAGAACATGTCTCTCCATTCTCGCTCACCCCAACGCTCTTCGCGCAGTGTGGCAATTGTTTGAATCGTTCGCGGGCGTTTCCATGTGAAGTTCTTAAGGAGAAACGAATTGAATGGGGTTGGCGTGAATAGATAGTGGACGATGTCGAAGTGGTGGCTTTGCGTAAAAAGAAACAGCGCGAGGCGCGCTTTCGCTTTGAAATCAAAATGTCCGTCCGTAAAAATCGGGTGTTGTATGCAATTTTCCCCCAATCCCTCGAGTGTTTCATCGGAAGTGAGGAGGTGAAATTCGACGTGTGGATTTTGGATGCTTTTGGCAAGGAAATAGGCGAAGTTTTTCGATGCTTCATCCCACGGCGGCACTAAGGGGCGTGTAGCCAGGAGAATGCGCGTTTTCTTTTTGGGAAGCGACATACGTTATCTTTTATAAATTTCTTTCTTTTTGCTGAGCTCTTTACTCTCCTTATTTACATCGCTTTCGGTCCAGACACGTACGGTGATTGGTTGTTTGTCGGGATTCTTGGCGAGTATGGTTTGTCCACTCGTGCCACTGAGAGTGAATGACGCAGATTCAGTGACTGTGTCGCTCTCATGTATCTCGTAGAAGAAGACGCGTGTCGGACCGAAATTTGAAACAGTGAAACTTGCATCGGTTTCTTGCTGTGAAGCAAATGACAATGACCACCAGTCGGAATTCGTTGGGTCGGAGAGAAAGGCTTCACGAAAAGAAAGCATGATGAAAACGATTGAAAGAGCGAGTGCGGTAATGAGGAGTATATTTTTTTCTTTCATATTATTTTTCTGCTCGCTTATACACCGCAATATCGTCCGACAGATAGAGAAGGGACATGTCTTTGGCTTTGGTGAACTGGAGGCTGTCGACGTGGGGATTGACGACAACCGTGTCGACGCCGGTTCCCTTGAAACAATCTTGTCCTTTGGGTGTATTGGGGGCAGAGATCATGAGGAGGGTACATTGTTCACGCGTTTTGGTCTCGTCAGTGTAGCGTTGGAAGAGTCCGCGAGAGAGGGGGTAGGAGTAGTCTCTCATGAAGAAGAGTTTCATCCACGAGTCGGCGATGATGTAATTGTGATCCTTGAGTACCCATTCGTCCGAGCGGGTATTTTTTGCAAGCCATGAGGAGACGGTATAGGTTTGCACGGCTTCACGCACAGTGCTTTTTGTCGAGATTGTCCCGGCATTGTCAAAGAACCCGCCAACAATAACAGCGACGAGGAAGAGCCCAAATGCATAGCGGAGGAAGCGATGTTCGTCGGGAGATTTTTCTTTGAGTGTTTTCTTGCTGCTTTGCCCTTGCATGAAGAGTGAGACGAAAGCGAATCCAGTAAGGAGTGCAGCCGGGAAGGTATTGTAGGTGCCAATGCGATTGGAGGGGATGTCGATGAAGAGGAGATTTGGGAAAAGAGTCATGACGATGAGACCGGCGCTCCAGGCAATCATCACGATGCTTCCGAGCTGCTTGCGCCTGGGAGAGAGGAGAAGAATCGTGATGCCGATAATCTCGAGTCCAAATCGGGATCCGCCGACACTTTGGGCGAGTTGGTCAAAAGAAAGTCCTTCGCGCGTTGCTTTTGAGGGCGTGCCGACAGCGGTGTCGATGGCACTCGCGTGGAGATAGGTCGGCGTGTAGACAAATGCCGTAAATGCAAGAAGAGACAAAGCAATGAGTATCGGGAAGGGCGAGCGGAAAAGAGCGAGCCACTCTCGGAGTTCGGAGAATCGTGTTGTATCGGAATTTTTCGAGAAGAAAGTTGAGAGGAAGAATATTGCGAGGATGAAAAGTGCAATAAAGAGAAAGACGAATGTCGAGAGGTGATGAGTGAAGGCAAGTGTGCCCATGAAGAGTATGGCGAGTCCGAGGAATATGGAGTTCTTCTCTCGGAGCGCGCGGAAGAAGCAAAGTATGATAATCGGAATGAGGAGATTTCCAAAGAGATTGCCGACGACGCCACCGCTCACATATTTTGCTTCAGGAGAAGAGAGTGCCCAGAGTGGTCCCACGGAGAGGAGGACGGCGATCATGCCACGTCGGGCGAGGAGTTTTGATGGGAGTGTATCCTCGAAGAGGCGGTAGCTAAGAAGGGAAAGTGCGAGGATGGTGAGAATGTTGACGAGGAGAAGTATGAGTGACGGGAAAGCCGAAACAAAGTCGATGTGAGCGACGAGCGCGGTTGCTGCAAAGGGGAGATGTTCGCCTACAATAAAGTCATCAATCGGTTGTGGATCGGTGAGGGTGTCTCCGGCACTTTCGGTTCCCTCGAAGTCGATGTTAACTTTTTCATAGGAAGGAACAGCGCCAGTAAGGGCTATTTTCTTTGCCCAAAACATATGATGTCCGAGGTCGGTCGACGTAGGGAGAATCGTATCCCAGAGATAGAGAGATTTGATGAAAATTGTAAGCACAATAAGTCCAATGAAGAGCCAGCCTTCTTTGTGTGAGAATGCTATTCCTGAAGTTGATTGATTTTTTGTTGGGGAATTTTTTTCTTTCGCTTTGCCTTTTCGGAATCTTGGAATGAGGAATGCAAGTGGAAGAAGTATGAAGATACTTTCGAGTCCGATAATTGAAAGTGCGGTTATCGGGATGTGTATGCGCGAGAGAAGGAGCAAGCCAAAGTCGAGCAAAGAAAGACTCATCGCGAATGAAAGAAGTGTGTATTCAAACAGGGAAAGTGTGGGGAGTCGCTTTCGGAGAAATGCGGATATGATGAGTGTTCCGGGAACGAAAAAGAGTCCGGTGATTGTGAGGAGGAAGGCGAATTGACTGGAGAATGTGCTCATAGGTGGAGTTCGCGTTCGCCGGTTATTTGCACAATCGTGTCTTTGATAATGCCGGCATAGCATGTGGCAATCGTTTTCCAATTGAAGTGCTTGACAGTGTAGTGTCTGGCTCGTTCACCAAAGATCTCTCGTTCTTCTTTGTTGACGATGAAGTGCTCGATTTTTTCCTTCCAATCTGTGGCGTCTTCCGGTTCGGCGAGGATACCGTTTTGATGATCCGTGAAGGCATCCTTGAGTCCTTCGAGACGCGAGACAATGACGGGAATGCCGCAGGATGCTGCTTCTATCGGGGTGATGCCAAAGCCTTCGACATCGCCTGGTATGTGGATATTCGGTTGGACGAATATATCACAGGTATTCATGAGGATGTCTCGTGCGCGGTCGCTCACATACCCGAGGAGTTTCACGCGCTCGAATGTTTTGGTTTCTTCGATGGCATTTCGGATATTGTCGCGGTCGGCACCGTCTCCGGCGACGATATAGACGGTTTCTCTTGGGAGTGTTGGGAAGACATTTCGGATAAACCAGGCGACACCTTTGCGACGAGCGAGTCTCCCTGATGTAAGGATGACCGTTGCATCTTTGCGCACATCACCGATGATGCCTTCAAGGTCCTTGCGGGTGAAGTTTGGGTTGTAGTGTTTTTGCGGGTCGATACCGTTGGGGACGAATTCGAATTTTTCCTTGGCTATTCCATGATGGACGCCGAGCATGATGGTTTCATTGCCGACAGCGATGAGTCGGTCGAGCTTCGGGATGAAGATGCGAACCCAGAGTGCCTGATAGATAAAGAGTGGATAGGTGATGTCGAGTCCGTGAATAACGGAGAGTACGGCTTTTTTTGGAAAGCAAATCTTTACCGCCCAGCCAACTACGGAGAGAACGCCGTCGCCAAGGAGCACGGCGTCATATTTTCGCGACAGAAAAAGCGCTCGGCAGAGGGCATAGGGCAAGAAAATCGGCAGGAATTTCTTGCCGAATCGATTGGCTATCGTGGTAATCTCAGCGTGTTCTTTGAGCCAGAGAGAGAGCGCGGCATTTTGATTTTCGATGCCACCAACAATCGGTGGATACGCACGAGAAATAAAGAGAATACGAAGAGGCATAGCGGGACGGAATTTCAAATGATACATTATTTCAAAGAGAAACTCATGACAGAGAATGCTCTCGGTGAAGAGTGGGATCCACTCATTTTTTGTATGTTTTTTTCTTTGTGAGATAGAGCTGTTCTTCGATGAGGCGACGGTTGGATTTGACCATATCGGCAAGGAGAGCGAAAACGACGAACTGGAGTCCGATGATAAAGAAGAGTGCGGAAAAAAAGAGGTAGTTTCGATAGGGGGAAATTTTGAAGTCTTGAATATAGAAAACAAAGAAGGTGCAAAACAGGAGAAACGCGATGCCGATGAGGGTGAAGCCGGGGATGCCGAAGAACTTCATCGGGCGAACGTCTCGCACGGCTTTTACGATGATGCGTGAGCTTTGTCGGATATAGTTTACGATGCTCTTCGTCATTTTGGATTTCCGTCCAGCGAAATAGGTGACGGGAACAGGAATCCAGATAATCTTGAGTCCTTTGCCAATTGCGTCGATGATAACTTCTTGTGTGTAGGTGAAATTCTCGAGGAGATTGAGACGCAAGAGCGACTCACGACTGTAGGCGCGGAAGCCGCAAGTGAGATCTTGTATTGGTGTTTTGAGAAATCTGGATATAAGGCTTGCAGCGAGACGGTTGAGGCGATCTTTGACGAGGGGAATATTTTGTGCGGCGTGTTCGCCGAAACGGTCGGCACTTACGATGTCCGCCTCTCCTGAGAGTATGGGCGCAATGAGTGTACCAATATCGTTGGGATCGAACTGTCCATCGGCGTCGATGTTTACCATGATGTCCGTATCTGATTCGAGCGCTGTCTCGACCGAGGTGCGAAAGGCTCTTCCGAGTCCCCGGTTGCGTGAGTGTATGATCACGCGGTCGGCGCCTGCTTCTCGAGCGATTGAGCCGGTATTGTCGTTTGATCCATCATCGACAACATGCACGACCACCTTGTCGATGCCCTCGAATGATCGGGGAATTCTCCGTATCGTTTCACCGATCTTTTCCGCCTCGTTGAACGCGGGAATATTGATAACAAGTTTCATATCATTTTTTCTTTATGAGTTTTGAAAATTCAAAACAGGCGACTTTGCAGCGGGCGTTTTCGGTTCCGTTCTTTACGATATCTTGCTGGCATTCGAGTGCGACGCCGAAGCAGCGACTCTGGCTCTCTCGGATATACAACCAGTCTATTTGGTAGTGGAAGAAATTCAAAAGGAAACTCCCGACGACGATTGCGCCAACTATCCAAATAGCGAGACGAAGAAGATGAAACATACGTGTTATTAGCAGTGTGTTCTGTGCTATCGCCCGATACCTTTGTAGACGATTCCGGACTTTCGGAACAAATTTTTATCAAACGCGTTCTTGCCATCGATGAAAACTTTAATCTTGTGTTTCTTGAGAAGAGTGGGGGTAATTGCTTCTTTGAATTCCGCATGATCGGTTGCGAGGATGAGCGCGGTGGATTTCTTGAGTATGGCGTCGAGAGACTTCAGGCTTGAGCGATCGAGAATATGCGGATCGAAAGTTTCTACTTTTGCTTGGTGTTTCTTGAGATGCTCGATGATGCGCACGGATGGTGATTCGCGCACGTCGTCGATATTCGCTTTGTAGGCGATGCCGAGAACGCCAATAGTGGTGCCATTGAGAGGGAGCTTAACCGTGTTGAGCGCATCTTGGAGGAGCTCGACCGTATAATCTGGCATGTCATTGTTGATTTCTCGGGCAAGACGCAGGAATTTGTGATCGAATCCGGCTTTCTTGGCGCGCTCTATCAAATAGTAGGGATCGACTGGAATGCAGTGACCGCCGACGCCACAGGAAGGGAAGTGTGCAAGGAAAGAGAATGGCTTGGTTGCAGCACCGCGGATAACGTCAGTGACATCAATACCGAGTCGGTCGAAGGATCGGGCAAGCTCATTGACGAAGGCGATATTTATATCTCGAAAGGAATTTTCAACCACCTTGACCGCTTCGGCTTCGCGGATGGACTTCATAGGGCGGATTTCACCGTCAATTATAGACTGATAGAAATCAAGGGCGCGTTTGAGTCCGATGGCATCGAGTGAACCGACGACGCGAGGGATATTGGTGACATTCCATACCTCGTCTCCCGGATTGATGCGCTCGGGACAGTGAGCAATGAAGACATCTTTGTTGATGATGTGTCCCGCTTTTTCAAAAAGGGGAACAACAACTTCTTCGGAAACGCCGGGATTGACGGTTGACTCGAGTACGACGAGCGCGCCCTTCTTGAGATTCCCAGCGATAGTCTCCATGGCACCAATGACGGGTGTCAGATCGGGCGCGTACATTTCATCGACGGGTGTCGGGACGCAGACGAGGATGATATCCGCGCGTTTGAGTGTATGTGGATCGGAAGAAGTGGAGAAAGGATATTTTGGAAGGTTCTCTTCGAGGTACTGATCTTCGATAGGGCTTTTTCCTCGGCTGATGAGGGCGTTCTTTTTTTCGTCGAGATCAAATCCGACAACATCGTATCCTCGTTCTTTTGCACGTACAGCAAGTGGCAATCCCACATATCCCAATCCGACAATACCAACGGTTGTATTTTTTTTCTCACCTTCTTTCATAGCGCAGTATAATCAGATTATTCTTTCTGCCCCTTATTGTACGAAAAAAGAGTAAAGAAGTCGAGGTGCGCGGATGAAAGAGGTGTAATCGGGCGTAGCAGGGGTCTTCTAACCCTTCGTGAGAGGAGAACGCTTTGTGGTCTTGACAAAACATTGTATTATGCGTTAATATTATTTCACTCAATTTTATCCGAAGAACGCATCATTATGACAGCCCCAGACACGAGAGCGGAGGGAAAACTCAAGCACAGAACGCGTCAGATTCAGAAGACGGCGAAGATGGAGAAAACAGGGAAGATATCTCGAAAGGATGCCTCCTCCCGAGGGTTTTATGGTACGGCATTTCACCGTTTCTTGCACTCGATATCGCCACGGGCAGTTGCTATTGTCTCGGCGCGCTACGGCGCAGGCGGGAAGGAACCGATGACGCTCGAAGAAATCGGGAAGACCTATGGCATTACGCGTGAGCGAATTCGTCAGATTATCTCGGTACTCCTCGGGAATGTTCGCGCACGTCGTTACCCGGCATCACTCGAGGAAGTATCGAAGCGCATGGAGTCGACGCTCATGGGCAAAAGTGGTATCATGAAGAGGCAAGTATTTTTTGAAGCGATTGCTGGAACAGACACAAAAGAACAGGGCGCCGCTCGGTTTTTCTTGGCTGTTTTGTCGGAGCGTTTTCGAATGCTCGAAAGCAATTCGATGACACCTTCTATTGCTGTGGCTTCGTTTGCTGATGCCTCATGGGAGGCAGTAAACACGGCAGCAAAAACACTACTTGTCGAAAACGGCGAATCACTCCTCGAAGCAGAATTTTTGAAACGAATCGCCAAACACCCTTCACTCAAAGCGGTTTCTCAGAAGACGATATTGGATTTTCTCGCGGTGTCGGAAGACTGTCGCAAGAATCCTTTTGGTCAGTGGGGACTTCCTGAATGGAGTGATATTTGTCCGCGAGGAACACGAGAGCGTGCCTATCTCGTTGTTCGCGCCGAAGGAAAGCCACTGCACTTCCGTGAGATAGCAGCGAAAATAGACCAGTCCGGATTGCAGAAGCCAGGGAAGGTGACGCATCCCCAGACCGTGCACAATGAATTGATCAAAGATAAGCGATTTGTGTTGGTAGGGCGTGGTACCTATGCGCTCGTGGAGTGGGGATTCCGACGAGGAACTGTCCGCGAAGTTGTTGAGGAAATACTGCGTGAGCGAGGCGTGCCCGTGAAGCGTGATGAGCTTGTGTCTGAGGTGCTCAAAGTTCGCGATGTGAAGGCATCTACGGTGGTTATCAATCTCAATGCCTTTTTTGCTCGTACTCCAGAGGGTACCTATAGCTTGAAGGAGTCGAAGAAGCGAGCGAAATAGGAGGGAAGTACGCTCTTTAGAGTCTGCTAAGAAGAACAATTGTTCCTGAAAAGACAGTGCGGAAGTATACCTTTTGAGTGTTTCTTTGGCAGACTCTTAATCAACAGAATGCGTGAGGGATTTTCAACGAACTATCCCATGGGCACTATTTTATTGCAGAATTTTAGAGGCATGTCGGAGGCGCTCTTGTCTATCTGGAGCGTTATGGGAGAAGTGTGGTTTTTGGTGCTCCCACCAGCACTCTACTTTGTTTTCAAATTTCTCTGGATGGATCACATCCAGAATCAGTACATCGGAAATACCAAGAACGTGCTTCTCGAGATTATTTCGCCACGCGATATCGAGAGGAGTCCCAAGGTGATGGAGACGATTTTCGATGGTATTGCAGGGGTTGATAAAGGTCCAACGACAGTCGAGACTTATGTACAAGGGTATCTCCCGCCACTCATTAGTCTTGAGATGACGGGCGATGGTGTCGAGGGCACGCATCTCTATGTGCGGACGCCGGTGGTTTTTAGGAATCTTATTGAGGCATATTTTTACGCGCAATATCCCAATGTCGAAATCGTTGAGGTAGCTGACTATGTCGATGAAATTCCAAAAGGTGCGCCGAATCGAGACTGGGATCTGTTTGGAGTTGATATTGAATTTACCAAGCCTGATGCCTATCCGATCAAGACGTATCACTACTATGAGGAAGAAGTGACAGGGAAAATGATTGATCCGCTCGCAGGGCTTTTCGAGAGCTTTGGGAAATTGCCGCCGGGTCAGAAGCTCTGGTTTCAAATGATCATTACGCCACTCAAGCCGGATTATTACAATACCGGGAAGGCGCTCCTTGATGAAATTATTGGGCGTGCGGTCAAGGTGAAGCCGTCTTCGGCGCTTGGCAATCTGGCAGCGGGTATTGGAGAAATAGCGACGGCTGTTCCCAAAGCGTTCTTCGGGCCAGTCGAATTCGCTCCAGCAACACCAGAAAAGCCGGATAAAAAAGACTTTCTTGAATATCAATTGACGCCGGTCGAAAAAGAAGTAGTGAAGGCGCTCGAGTCGAATATCGGGCGCAATGTGTTCGGGTCTCGTCTTCGTATGATCTATATCGGCAAGAGAAAGGGCTTCGACAAATCATTTGTGTCGACATTTTTTGGAGGACTCAAGCAGTTCAACGACTTCAATCTCAATGGCTTCAAGCCGAATGACGCGTCGAAAACCTATGCGAACTATCTCCTGACCGATATGCGCCTTCGCTATCGACAGCGGAAAATTTTGCGTCGTTACAAATTTCGCGATCCCGACTCTCCGGTTCCGATGCTCGCGCTCAGTACTGCGGAGCTTGCGACGCTCTTCCACATTCCTGACATGAACGTTGTTGCACCTTCCCTGCCACGCATCTCCGCGAAGCGAGGTTCTGCACCACAGAATTTGCCGATTCAATAGTTTGAGTTGGTTTTGTGTTGGATTTCTGTTTCTTTTGAGTTTCTTGCCTATGTCTGATATCACCTATTTTGCAAAAACGAATTTTCGGAACGAAGATCGCGTCTTCGGCATCAAGGCCGATGATCGCCGACGACACATGTATGTCATCGGAAAGACAGGCATGGGGAAGACGAATATGCTCGAAAACCTTGTCATTCAAGATATTCAGCACGGACATGGCGTTGCCTTTATCGATCCACACGGCGATACGGCAGAGAAACTCATACGCGCCATTCCGCCGTCACGCGTCAATGATGTGATTTATTTCAATCCGTCGGATCAAGATTTCCCGGTCGCCTTCAATGTGATGGAACATGTGTCGGCAGAATACCGACATTTGGTTGCTTCTGGTTTGGTGGGTGTATTCAAGAAGATCTGGGCGGATTCTTGGGGACCGCGTCTCGAATATATTTTGCGAAATGCGATTCTCGCACTCCTTGAATATCCGGGGAGTACGCTCCTTGGCGTGATGCGCATCTTGGTCGACAAAGAATATCGCAAGCGCGTGGTCGACAAAGTGACGGATCCGGTGGTGAAGTCGTTTTGGGTGGATGAATATACCAAGTGGAATGACCGAGTGTTGCAGGAAGTAATTGCGCCAATTCAGAACAAGGTTGGGCAATTTCTCTCGAGCTCGCTTATCCGCAATATTGTCGGGCAGACGGTTTCGTCATTCGATGTCCGCGATATTATGGACAATCGAAAGATTCTCATCATGAATCTTTCGAAGGGACGTATCGGTGAGGATAATAGTGCGCTTATTGGCGCGATGATGATTACGAAGATTCAGCTCGCTGCTATGGGACGCGTAGATATTCCCGAGGACGAACGGCGGGATTTCTATCTCTATGTCGACGAATTCCAGAACTTTGCAACGGAATCATTTGGGAATATTCTTTCCGAAGCGCGAAAATACCGCCTTAACCTCGTCCTCGCCAATCAATACATCTTGCAGATTGAGGAACCCGTGCGGGATGCCATTTTTGGCAATGCAGGAACCATTATCAGTTTTCGTGTCGGGTCAACGGACGCTGAATTTCTCGAAAAGGAATTCTCACCGATTTTCTTGGCGACGGATATCGTGAATCTGGAGAAATATCACATCTATCTGAAGCTCATGATTGATGGCATCTCTGGCGATGCCTTCAGTGCGACAACGCTTCCGCCCATTGATCTTCCAGAAAGCGCTGACAACGCTGACAAAGTAATCCGCATTTCTCGCGAGCGATATGCGGCAAAGAAACAGGATGTTGAAGACAAGATTCGTCGTTGGACGGGCATTCTCACGGAAGAAGAGCGCCAGAGCTTCGAAGAACGCATGCGAATGCGTGTTGAGACGACGCTCACCAAACGAACTTCTCAGGAAATGAATGTTTCAGTTCCAGCGCCTTCTGCTTCACCTTCGAATCGAGAGGCTTCGCTTGGGCAGCATCGAGAAAGTCGGTACTCTTCTGAAAGAGCGGTTTCTCGGGAGTTTCCGTCGCATTTGCAGCAACCGTCTCCACGAAAAGAATTTTCCGCTCCCAATGAACTCACAGTTTCTTCCACTCCACGGTATGAATCGAATGTGTCTTTTTCTTCATCACGTTCGGATGTTCGTCCGAGTCAGAGACAAGAAGCGTTATCGGGAAATGACGCGCCGTCTTTCAACAATCGCCCCTTGTACAAGTCTGTGTGTGCCGTGTGCGGTGTTGAGATAGACGTTCCTTTCAAACCCGATGGGAAGCGCCCGACATTTTGTCGTGAGCATTTCAAGAATTTCCAGAAAACTGTTGCTCGGACTCGGGTGGATACTTCCACAGCTCTTCCGTCATTGGATTCGCGTTCAGATGCTGTTCAGAGCAGTGGTATGCCGAGAAATTTTGAGCCGAATCTTGCAAGGCGTGACGATCGTATGTCGCCGAGACTGCCACGTGAACAGAATTCCTTCATTCCCAAGGCATATACTCCAAAAGACGCGCCGATTTCTTTGGGGCAAATGCAACATATCGCCCCAAAACCTTTCAAGCGGGTGAAAGAAACGGTGGATCTGAGCGAAGTGCGAAAGATTCTTTCGTCCGAGCGAATGCCAGATGTCGATTCGAAGATTGACTAGAGCCTATCTCAAAAATAATCTTTGCTTTACTTTCTGTAAATTTTGACGGGAAATCATTCAAAATTCGTTGAAATATCTCGATATACCTCCTCGTTTTTCATGATTTTCCATTCAAATTTCCTAAAAAGCGTCGAAAGCTATTTTTGAGATAGGCTCTAGGAATTGACATGTACGTTGAGGGCTTCTGGCAATTTTCTCTCTGTGAATTTTTTGCTATACTGTCTGATGCCGTTGATTTCTTGTATTTACTGTTTGATGAAACGCGTATGACATCATTCAAAAAACGCTATCGACGAATCTATGCCGCTTGGGTCGTTGTGTCGATTCTCGCGGTCATATCGATGATATTCTTCCTGATTGCTCCTATCTTTACGTATCGATAAATCGCCTGTGTGGAGACTCTGATGTATGAAGAGAATCGCGCTTACTTTTGTGTCTGGTGCCGTGGTTTTGTTTGGCGTTGTCGGGAGTATAGTGATGGGATATCGTGCGTATCAGGAATCTGAGCGAAACAAGGCTATTGCGGAAGAAATTCAATCACTCCAAGATGAAGCGAATCGAGTTGATCAAGAGAATCGGAAATTGAGTGATCGTATAGAATACCTCCAGTCGGACACGTTTCGTGAGCGGGAAGCAAAGCGGGTTCTTGAATATCAGAAATCGGGAGAAAAAGTAGTTTTCATTCGAGAACGTGCCGGCATGCCAAAGGATTCTTCGGAGGATTCATCTCAAGATGAGCCATTTGTGCTTGGAGTATCAACTGATACGGAACCAAATCCCCTCAAATGGTGGCGAGAGTTTTTCTGAGAAACAATAAGCATGTTTTCCTAGTGCCTTGAGCAGGATTTGAGTTGTCTGAGAATGGTTTTTAGTTTTCTTCTCTCTGATATTCGTTATGTCTCAATACGATACACAATCTGAGATTGCTAAAGAAAATGCGAAGAAACACGGAGTTGTTCGTGTTCGGACGGTGCTTTTTGGACTGCTCCTTACGGGTATTTTGGCTATGCTGGGGCTATCCTTGCTTGTGGCATTTGCTCCGGATGCATCCGTTGGCGTGGTTATGCGTCGCGTCCTTCCGTTTCCGGTTGCCATTGCCGATGGTGCTTTCATCTCATATGGCGAACTCGATAAGAATCGAGAGTCTCTTCGCCGTTTTTACGAATCGCAGTCGGATGATTTGGAACAGCGGGGATTTCGTGTGGATTTCAACACGCCAGATGGAAAGAAACGATTGCTTCTTCGAGAGAAGGATATTTTAAACAAGCTTGTGGAAGATCGCATCATTCTTTTCTTGGCACAGGGAAAGGGCATTCGATTCTCCGATGGAGAAGCGATGGCAAAGGTTAAAGAGGCGATACAAGAGCAGGGTGGCAGTCAAGAAAATCTTGAGAATCAACTCGCGCGTTTCTATGGATGGAACCTTTCGGAGTTTAAAGAGAAGATTGTTGTTCCATCGCTTTATCGGGAAGCACTTGAGGCGTCTTTCATGAAAGAGCGTGACGTGACAGCGGCAAAGTCGGCAATTGAGAAAGCGGCTTCAGAGCTTAGTAATGGGACGGCGTTCGAAACTGTTGCAGAGACGTTTTCGGATGGTGACTCCAAGAAAGATGGCGGCGATCTCGGCTGGACAGATATTGAGGCATTGGTTCCGGAACTGCAGGATGCGGCGCGAACACAGTCTATTAATGCGGTTGGGTCGATACTTGAGAGTACGCTTGGATTCCATATTGTGGTCGTCTTGGATCGGAAAACAGAATCCGGAAAAGAGCTGGTTCGAATGCGGCAAATATTTACGCGAAAGCCATCATTTCCGGACTGGCTTGCTGAGAAGAAGCGTGAGGCAGTAATTTTTATTCTTCCTCGTCGCTATCTCTGGGATGCGGAAAGTGGGAGTGTCATATTTCGTGACGAAGCGTTGCGTGCTTTTGAGAAGACGGCGCTTCAACAATCTGAAGGAGATCCCTCGCTTGTCTTCTAATGTCCCTCGAAATCTTCTTTACAATTCATAATTCTTTTTACTTCTTCGTATGGAAACAACAGATAGTGTCGTTCCAACGACGGAACGATCGGATATTTCTCGTCGAAAGGTTTGTCGCCATGGCGGCGCCTCGCTCTTGTTAATGAGTTTTTTCCTCGGCGTATTCGGCGGTATTCTTGGGTGGTGGGTTGGGCCACGCGTGGCACATGATTTGAAACTCCCCATGTCGCCAGCTTTTCTGGAAATGACAAAGAATGCGGGGAATATCGGCAGTAAGGATATGTCAGCAACACTGCCGCCATCAGTGTCGTCGGAAGAGTCGCTTCTCGTTTCTCTGGTCGAGAAGAGTACTTCAGGTGTGGTAAGTGTTGTCATCTCAAAAGACGTTCCAAAATATCGCAGTTTTTTTGATGATCCAAGCTTCCCATCATTTTTCTTTGGGCGTCCATTTGGCGGTGATGCAAATTCGAATCAAGGAGAAACCGAAAAGCAAACTATTGGTGAAGGGTCGGGATTCTTTGTGTCTTCCGACGGTACTATTGTGACCAATAAACATGTTGTCGAGGATTTGCAGGCGGATTACACAGTGATAACGAGCGACAAAAAAGAACACGTGGCTCGTGTGCTCGCTCGTGATCCGGTGCAAGATATCGCTATCCTGAAAATCGACGGAGATGGTTTCCCAGCACTTGATTTGGGTGATTCGGAGAATCTGCGCGTTGGACAAACAGCGGTGGCTATCGGAAATTCGCTCGGGGAATTTTCCAATACGGTGAGTCGTGGCATTATATCCGGACTGCAGCGGAGTCTTGTTGCGGGATCGGGAATGGGCGCTTCCGAGCGTCTCTCAGGCATTATTCAGACGGATGCTGCTATCAATCCGGGGAATTCGGGCGGACCACTCTTGGACCTTTCGGGAAATGTGATTGGCATCAATGTTGCCATGGCACAGGGGGCGCAGAATATTGGCTTCGCAATACCGGTCAATAGCATCAAGCATGCGCTTGACGAGGTACGAAATACGGGGAAAATCTCGGCGCCCTTTCTTGGTGTCCGCTCGGTTGCGATTACGCCGGAAATTCAGAAGGCGAATAATCTTCCGTTTGCATATGGAGCGCTTATAGTTCGCGGGCAGAACATTACCGATCTCGCCGTCGTGCCTGGTTCTCCGGCGGACAAGGCGGATATCGTCGAAAATGATATTGTTCTCGAGATTGATGGAACAAAAATTGATACCGATGCTCAACTTGCTGACGTGATTGCTTCGAAGCATGCGGGCGATACGGTGACGCTCAAAGTATGGCACAAGGGCGATACGAGAGATGTTGATGTGACGCTCGAGGAACGAAAGTGATGGTAGTCACTTCGTCATAAGAAACAAAAAGAAGTCTTCTAGAGAGACTTCTTTTTGAATTTAGCGTGATGCTGATTTGATGGGATTCTTCTTGACCAACATCGACGAGAGAACGGGGACGATGAGGAGGGTGAAGAAAGATGAAACGGCAAGCCCGAAGATGATGGCAGTACCGAGTGCTCGCCATAGGGCATCAGAGAGGGTGATAGGAATGAGTCCTAATATGGTGGCGAATGAAGTGATGAATATCGCTTCGATTCGAGACTTCCCGGCATCGATAATCGCTTCGGTATGTTCGAGACCGCTTGCCCAATTGAGATTCATCTTGTCTATGAGTATGATGGCGTTTTTTACGACGATGCCAAAGAGCGCGAGAATGCCGATGAGCCCCGGGAAGGAGAGGGGGACGTGGAATATCGCCATGCCAACAAAGACACCAATCATAGCAAGTGGGAGTGTTGTAAGGACGATAGCAGCTTGCTTTACAGAGTTGAATTGAATGATAAGGGTGGCAACGATAAGTGCGATGGCAATGACGAGCGCGCGCAGGATAGAAGCGACCGACTCTTGATTCTGTTCGTTTTCACCGCCATAGGAGAGGGAATAGCCATCAGGGAGATGATAGCTCTCCTTCACTTTTTTCTGAAAGGCAGTGAGGATTTCAGCGGGGCGGACATCGGTATTGACGCCGGCAGAGAGGAGAGCTGTCCGCTTCTGATCGATGCGAGTGATGGAATCGACGGAGGGTTTGAGTTCGATGGTAGCGAGATCACTGAGGCGAATCATATTGCCGGAGGCATTTCGAAATTCGATATTTCGCACATCATCGAGTGAAGGTATTGAGCGTTCGGCGAATCGGGCATTGACGCTGATTTCTTTGTTGTCGCGCAGGACAGTAGTGACTTCGATGCCGGAAATTGCCATGCGAAGCGTGCTCCCAACACTGGTTGCGTCGAGTCCGTAGTAGGCGAGACGGTCATGATTGAGTGTAAAGGTATAGTCGGCAGGAGCATTCTTGAGTGAGCTATTAATATTAGTCGTGCCTGGGATAGTCGCGAGAATGCCCTTGAGGTCGCGTGCGATTTCGTCGATGGTTTTCAAATCGTCACCCGATATTCGTGCTTCGAAGGCGGCTCCTGATGGAGGACCACCCTGCTGGCTTGCGATGCGGATATCGGCATCTTTGATGTCAGAGACGTCAGTGCGCAATGCGTCGGCAATCGCAGAAGATGTGCGACTCCGGTCATGCTTGTCGGAGAGTTTGATGACGATACCGGCGAGGTGTGAGGAATTTCCACTCGTGCTTCCGGTGCCATCTTGGGAAACGCCGGCATTTCCGACGACAGTAGAGAAATTCACAATTTCGGGATAGGCAAGAAGCTTGTGTTCAACCTGTTGCACGATAGTGTTCGTCTCATCGAGTTTGAGTCCTGTGGGAGCTTCGACATTGACAAAGATGAGATCTTCATCAGATGCGGGGAAGAATTCGACGGGCACGATGCCAAGTACGGGCAATAAGACGGCGCTTATGAAGATGGCACCGGTTCCGATGAGGACAGTCCATTTGCGCCGAGTGCTCGAAAGGACGCTTCGAAGCAATCTCTCATAGGGCGGAATAATGCGATCGAAATGGATGATGCCATGGATGAATCGGTCCTTGAGGGTGCCGTTTTCGCGATTTCCTGCTTCTTTGAGACGAGTTTTTATGAGGTTTTCGTCAGCCCATTCCGCGTCGACGAGTGCGGAATTATTTGCAAGAAGAATCTTTCCTTTGCGGAGGAAATACCAGAGTAGGAGTCGTATCGCGATAATGAATGACACTCCTGCAATGGCAAATCCCCAGAAGTTTCTGAAGGAAAGACCGTATGTGCCGAGTCCAAGGAGAAAAATCGTTGCAATGATAAACCAATTTTTGGTAAATCGAATGCGCTCAAGTGCGGCGGCAAGTGGGTGATTGATCATGAGAGCGATACCGAGAGATGCTGTCAGTGTGACAGAAACGGTGACCGGAATAGACTTGATGAATTGTCCAATAAGACCGGTTGCAAGGAGGAGCGGCAAGAATGCCCACATCGTTGTGAGCGTCGTGGTCGTGAGGACGACTTTGAAATCGCGAAGCACCAGGAGTACGGCTTCTTCTGGGGTGAATTTTCCGGTTCGGAGGTATTGTTTGGTTGCCGATACGACGACGATGGCGTCATCGACCAGGAGTCCCATGGACAAGAGAAGGGAGAAGAGCGAGAGAAAGTTGAGGGATATACCAGAGAGAAGCATCGTGCCGAAAGTGATAAAGAAAACAAGTGGAATAGTGAGTCCGGCAATGAGCGCTTCTTTCAGTCCAACGATGAGAATAAGCGTGCCAACAACGAGCCCGACCGTGAGGAAAAAGTCGCGAGTCAGTTCGTCAAAGTTTTTGCGAATTTCTTTGGCGAGGTCGACGGTCGTCGTCCATTCTACGCCTCCGGGGAAACTCGCAGATAATTGACTCATGGTCTTCTCTGCTTCATCGACAGTTTCAATGATAGATCCGCCGGTTCGTTTTGTGATATCCAATGTGACCGCGCTTGCCGGGATTGATCCACTGATAGAGAGTCGCGAGAGAACGGTTCGTTTTATGGCACGTTCTTCTACGGTAGCGATATCCTTGAGGAGTACTGCACCGCCATTTGCTGAAAATCGAATGGGAATATTTCCGAGGGTGTCTGCGTTGAAGAATCGCGCATCGGTTCGCACGGGGTAGGAGAATCGCGACCCGTCGAAAGTACCGGCGGGAACGGCGCGATTGGTAAGAGCGATAGCGCGATTGGCTTCGTCGGGGGAGATGCCAAGTGCGGAGAGTTTTGCCGGATCGTAGGCGACGGAGAATTCGCGTTCATCACCGCCGGAGACTTTTACTTCTCGGACGCCGGGGATTTTCTTGAGTTCATCACTTGCGGTGTCGGCGAGTGATCGAAGAGCGAGCCCGTCGATTGGACCGGAGAGGGCGATAGTGAGTATTGGCTGATCATCAAAAGAGACTTCCTTAACGGAAGGGTCATTGGCGTCGTCAGGGAGATCACTCTTTACTTCAGAGACCGCATCGCGAAGATTGCGAATAGCATCGTCAATCGGTTCGTTTGCTTCATATTCAACCGTGACCAATGAGAGGGAATTTGCGGAATTCGAAGTAATCTTTTTGATACCGGAGAGCCCACTAATCTTTGTCTCTATCTTTTTGGTGACGAGTTCTTCGACATCCGACGGCGAAGCGCCTGGGAACGGCGTAATGACGATGCCGACCGGAATTTTTATTTCCGGATTGGATTCGCGCGGAAGCTGGAAGAATGACCAAAGTCCCCAGATGGTGATGGCGGTAATGAGGAGGAGAATGACCCGAGGGCGCGTGACGAAGAAATTGAAAGCGCTTTTTCGGAGTGCCGGATCAAACTCGAGTTTTCTCAGGTATTCCGAATCGGAAGAGGTATCGTGTGAAGTATTTTTGGACATAGCGTGGACCGTCATGAAGATGAAGAATGAAATCTGTACGAAATATCTCGTGTCTGGGTTGTTTCAACACGCTCCTATTCCTCGGTACTTACGGAGACCCCTTCTTCGAGAATTCTTCCGCTTTCAATGATGATGTTTGTGTCGTCCGAGATGTCTGCCGAGACAATGCCTGTTTCACCAGAGACGGTCACAGAAGTGGCGATAACTTTTTTTGCTTTGCCCTCTTCTTCGATAAAGAAAAACGATCCATCTTGTCCGGTCGTGATGGCGGAAAGCGGAAGGGAAAATGTGGAAACGTTGGTCAAAGCACGCTCTGTTTTGAGGGTCACTGTTGCTATGGATCCTGCACGGAGACTTTTGTCTGAGAGTTTCGCTTCGATGGGGAATTTCCCAGTACTGGAATCAGCGATGGCGCCGAGAGAAATGATACGTGCTTCGGATGAAACATTTCCCGAGGTCACTGTAATCGTGTCGCTAAGCGCAAGTGCGTGTCGTGTGTCGGTAGACACCTGGAATCGTATCTTGGGCGCCGTGCCGGAAGCGATGGTTGCAAGTGTGGTGCCAGGTGAGACTGTGCTCCCAACAGCAACATTTTTCTCTGAAATGATGCCGGAGAGTGTTGCTCGGACAAGGGCACTGTTGCGAGCGTTGTCGAGTGCTATGGTTGCGCTTTCGAGACGAAGCTTTGCGAGGTTTCGTGCGAGTGTATTGGCAGTGCTCTTTGTGCTGTCCTTTTCAGTGAGGCGAGCGGCATCCTTGTAGGCTTTATTGGCAAGGGACACGGCAATTTCTGCCTGTCGGATAGTCTCTGATAGTAAGCCGTCTTTTGAAACGGCAGACCCAAAGGGCGTGTCGATGCGGAAGAGCATCGATCCGAGTGCGACAGTGCTACCAACCTCGAATGGGGCAGAGGAAATAGTACCGGAAGTAGTAGCAAGGAGAGTGGTTTCATTTTCGGGGACAATGACACCGGGAAGATGGTCTTCGGTAGTGGTGCTTTTGAGATCGCGCGCTTTTTTGGCGGTGACCTGAAGAGGAGTTATTTCATCGGTTTTCAAGGTTTCTTCTTGGCTTTTTGAAGTATTCTTTTGTGAGAGAAAGACCCAGACACTGCCGATGATAATGAGGAGTATTGTAAAGATCCAGAGAGTTGATCGTCGCGATTGTGGCATTGGAAACGGCATAGGAGTTTCGGCTTAAAAACAAATAAATATTCTTTGAACAATCTGCCCATTATCCTCGAAATAATCTACTTTGTCAAGATGGGGCGCCTTTTTATGAGGGCGGATATGTTTGACGAAAAGAGATTTTTTTGGTATAGCAGTGGAATATGTCTTCGAAATTTTTTCAAAAACGCGTTGAGGATTTCTCGTGCGGGCATTGCGCTGCTGCTGTATCGGGGGATGGCTATACCAATCACTGCCCGCATTGCCTGTGGAGTCGGCATGTCGACATCCATCCCGGTGATAGGCTGTCGAGATGTGGCGAGCTTATGGAACCCGTTTCAGCATTCCTCGAGCATGGCGAGTGGCAGGTACAGCACCACTGTCTCTCTTGTGGATACGAAAAAAAGAACCGCCTCGCAGCGGACGATGATATGAGTGTACTTGCCAAAATTGTTCACGGGGAGAAATAAAAAGCTCCCGATGTGATTTGTGGGAGTGGCAGCGATTGGGAATGCCATGGGAATCACATCGGGAGAAGATCTTCACGCTTGGGAGAAGGCATTGGCTGCGTGAAAGATTGGTTTGAAATCCTGAACATTGTCAGGATTCCGGAATTGGTCGGGCGGACACGGACGCATTTCGCTCGTCGCTACTTTGCATGTATTCCCGCGCCGCCCGGAGAACTGCAAGGATGGGTTGTTCCTTGCAGGGAACTTCACCCCAGATAGGGTTTGTCTGGGGTTCTTCTGTTGCCTTTGTAATCTCTGGACAGCACTTAAAGAGAACACAAAGACGTGTAGAAGCCTAGGTTGTTAAAGATTTAATACTACCTTTCTACTGTACATTTTCTGTGGCGTCAAGTGGTATGGGGAGGCGCCACTGCCAGGGGTGGTTGGGAATTTTGAAAAATTCGGCATTGTCGGGGGCGCTTTTGTCGAGTTTGTAGTGGATGTGTTGCAGGGTCTTTCCTTGCGGGTCGCGCAGTTCTATATATTGCCTCGTATTGCCAAGGGTGAAGGCAGATTCTTGATGGGTGAGTGTTTTCGACTCGCCGGGTTTGAGAAGAAAGTCTTCGTGTATAACGTGGTTTGTGAAATTCTTTGTGGTGCGTTTGGATTTGGTGGAAATGCTCCACTTCTTCAGGTTGACATTTTTCTTTGATTTGTTTTGGACGAGAATCGACTCTCGGTTGGTATCGGCGCCTTGGGGGTTTGGCATGAGAGAAACAATGCGGACTTTTGGCGCGACATATTTCTCAATTTTGACGTGGAATGTTTTCGTTTTGTCGGCGATGCCGTCGGTGTAGGTGAGCTTCACGGTGTATCGTCCGGTCTTGGCAAAAGTATGCATTGTGTCTTTCTTGTAGCTCTTGTGTCCGTCACCGAAATCCCATACGACTTTGGTTTTGTCGCGGTCTTTATCGCGAATCTTTGCGGTGAATTCCAGAGAGATTTTTGCGAAGCCTTCCTTCGGAACGGATGTTTTGGCGGAGGGGTCGTTGCCAAATCGGTTTGCTTCGCCGGGGGTGAGGAATTTGGTATTGCGCCAGGCACTACCGTCTCGGGCGAGTGAGATGTTTTCGTGAGTTGTGTCCCAAGAAATGCTGTCGGATTTGGTGCCGGTTGCATCTTCGAGCGTGACGGTTTCATGGCTATTGTTGAGCGCAAAGATGAAGTCGGGGCGGAAGATGGTAAGGAAAGCGTTTGGCTCGATGGCACTTTTGGTGGGGAAAGTGTATTTCCCGGTTTTGGAGGCGTCGCGAAGCGTCCACTTGGAGAGATCGACGGTTTTACTGCTTCGGTTTTCGAGTTCGATGAATTCGTTTTTTGATTCGTCTCCTTTTGGATTGGCGAGAATCTCGGAGAGGACAATATGCGCATCACCCACATGGTCTTTGGATGCGCCACAAAAATCGACAGATGTGTGGGAGGAGGTTTGCCTGGTTGGCAGAAAAGCTTTTTCAATGCTTGGCGCATTTGTTTTAGATATTCGGACAATCATCTCGTGAGCTTCGGGATTTCGAACATTCGGTTCGTCGCTTCGGAATGGTTTGTTCACGATGCCCCATGAGAGGGAATCGACGATTGCGTCATCTGTATCGAGGAGGGCGAGAGAGTTGTTGTCTGTGAGCGTTGCCGTGCTTGATTCTGTTGCGTGCAGGGTACTCGCAAAACTGTTTGCGGAATTTGCCCAGAGGAGTGTCGCACCAGGTGGCAACGTGTTCGATGTGTCGCCGAATACTTTGACGGATGACTCACTGCCACTCCCGATTCGTTTTCGGAGTTTCCAGCCGGAGAGGTCGAGCGCACAGTCTTCATCGTTTCGTATTTCTATGAAGTCTTCGGAAGTGGTGTCGCCTGAAGTCTGGACGGTTCGTATAAAGACATTCCAAGAGTTTTCTTGTGCTTCGGCGATTTCAGTGAGAACAAAAAAAGCGCTTCCGAGCGATATCGCGAGAAGGGCGCTCTGTTTTATATAGGCGGAGAATGCTGTGCGAGCAGTCATAGGTTAGAAGAGTCGTTTCAGGAAAGCAGTGAGTGTATCTTCAGTATTTCGAATTTTCTGGACATAGTAGCAACTGTTCTTGTTTTGTCAATATTCTGGTATACTTCCCCTAGGAGGTTGAAAGAGACTTTTTATATACGCGTATGACTGAGACAACACAAGAATCAGCTGGAGGAACTCAGAAAGATGCGAAGCCATCGTGGGTTTCGTTGTTGCTTGATATGGTCTCACGACACGCCAAGGAAGTTGTCGGCGGAGCACTTGCGATTGCCGGCACAGTCGAAGGGGATATTCGCGCATTCATTATGCGGTTTATCCGAGAGATTGTGCTGGGCATGGTGTTTCTCTTGATCGGATTTGGGTTTGTTGTGTTTGGTCTCGGAATGGCATTGGTCGAGGTGTTTCGTCTCGGACCATCGGCAGGACCGCTCGTTGTGGGGACGCTCTTCGTTGCAACGGGCGCACTTCTCTTGATGTTTTCCCGACGGTAAAGGTGGTAGCACAAGAATGCGCGTGGCAGGTTCTATTCTTCACAGAAGTATTAATGTTAATATCACTATCCTATGAATGATTTTATGGATCGAGCAAAGAAAGAAGTTGGAAAAGCGTCGGAGAAAGCTGGTGAGATGCGAGACACCGTCGTCGAGAAGGCGGGACAAGCGCGGGAGAAAATCGCCGAAACAGCGGATGATGCGCGGGAGTATGTCAAGGAAAATCCTGTTAAATCAACCGGCATAGCCCTCGGTGTTGGCGCTGCCATAGGAGCCATTGTCGGCTTCTTCACCGGGAGGAAGAAATAGTTCTCTCGTTATCATGGATTTGACACGAACCTTCTCTTCGGAGAGGGTTTTTGTTATTATGAGGACATGAATGAATTTTTCAAAAATCCGTGGACGTGGCTTCTCGTTCTGTTTGTGTTGGTTTCGGGGGGTGTGGGCATCTTCTTGTTTCGGGGAGATTCAGCAAGAGTGGTTGAGAACGAAATGCGAGATACGTCGGCGAACGCGACAAGTGAGGTGCTTTCACAAGAGGACTCCGCGGGTATTGTCGAGAAGCTCGAAGCGGGAAATGCGATGCCGAGAGAAGCGGAGAGTGGTGATAATGCGGCTAGCGCATCTAATCAAGCAATGCCAAATGAACAAGAATCTGCTTCGTCGCCAGCTTCAGCAATGGAAGTACCAACATCATCGCCGGAAGTGGCAGCGCCTTCACAGGAGCAGGAGGTAGCTGTGTCGAAACAGGATTCGGGCGGAAAATTCTCGATAGAGAATCGACTCGTATCATGGGGATTTACCAAGGCGAGCGGGCGGACAATTGATACGGTGGTCGTTCACTCGACCTACAATGCGACGGGTGGCGACCCATTCTCGGTTTCGAAAATTATTGATATCTACAAGAGCTATGGTGTGTCGCCGCATTATCTGGTCGCGCGAGATGGCGCGGTGTATCGCATGGTTGAAGAAAAGAATATTGCCTACCATGCAGGGGATTCCGAGATGCCCGACGGTCGGACGAATGTGAATGCGTTTTCGATTGGCATCGAAGTAATTGGGAAGGATAACGGCAGCCCGAGTGATGCGCAGTATGTCTCGCTCAAAAAACTTCTTGCCGATATCAAGAGTCGAAATAGCATCAAACATATCGTGGGACACAGTGATATCGCGCCGGGAAGAAAGACTGATCCGTGGGGATTTGATTGGAAAAAGATAGGTGGAAAAATTTTGTAGAGACGCAAGATTTTGCGTCTTTCGGTATTTGGATTTTTATGCAGAAGCAACAAGAGTGCAGGTTTCTTTTTCATGTTGAGGAAGTGGCGACACATGTCGTTTTGTTTCGTGGCGCGGAGGAAATCGGGCGGGTACGCATCGAGCCCAATCGGGAGTTGTTGGAGAAAATTTTGCCAGTGATTGACGGGCTTCTTTTGGAACATAAACTTTTGCCGAGCGACATCACTGATATAAAAGTTGAATCGGAGTTGCCGGATGGCTATTCCTCTCGCCGTATCGCAGAGACGGTCGCGGGTGTGTGGAAGCGATTTAAGCGTTCTTGAGGGGCAGTAACATTTGAGATTGTTTCAGTTGTAATAGAATTCAGGAACTTACTATTGACAAATATAAATTATTTGTTTAGTATAAGGAAGTTATTTTGACAACTACAAGAGAGGTATTTTCTCAATGTGTCTTGCAGATTTTCCGGAAAGAAAAAGTTTTTGGGTTGATGTGGTTGTACATAGAAAGGAAGGAAGTGATCGGAGTTCATTTCTCGTTCCGAGTGTTGCTCGTGCATTGGAATGTGCACAAAGGTACTACTCGGATTTTTCAGGAACAGGAGAAATACTCCTCTTTGTTGAAAGAGGTGATAGTGGCTATGAAAAAGAATCCTTGTTATTCGTTCATTTCAACAGAGGAGAATACGATGGCGACGCAGTGTAAGTCTAGGAAAGGAAAGGGGAAACGCGAGCATGCACCGAGAGATGTTGCCGTGAAGAGTGGCTTGCAGCAAGGGTATTTCGCAAAAAAGTACGCCGGCAGTATATCGTCGAAAGTTTCATTCTCTTCAGCTCACGCCCACGCTGAATGGCAGCGTCGGCAGGACAATGATGGAATATGACAGAGGTAGGTAGCTGAACTTAAATTTATTGGAACGCTCAGAGCTTTGCTCGGGCGTTTTCTTTTTTGACACTTTGGGGCTGAAACGATAGGATAGAGGCAGATAAATTCTTGGAAAATCCCTATGAATACGGCGGAAATAACCATGGACAAGATTGTCTCGCTCGCAAAGCGACGCGGCTTTGTTTTTCCGGGGAGTGATATTTACGGGGGGCTTGCGAATTCGTGGGACTACGGTCCATACGGCGCGCAGCTCAAGAAGAACATCAAAGATCATTGGTGGAAGACCTTTGTCGAGAGTCGTGATGATATGGTTGGGCTCGATGCCGCTATTGTTATGAATCCAAAGGTATGGGAAGCGAGCGGGCATATTTCTGGTTTCAATGACTTCCTAGTTGAGTGCAAGGAATGCCATGAGCGACTACGACCGGATCAGCATCTCGATGCGGTGAATCAAAACGAATTCATGTTGTCATTCTCGGAAATGACATTCAAGAAAATGGAGATTGAGAAGCTCAAGAAAGAAGCGTCTCCAGATCAGGCAACAGTAGAGAAATACGAACATGATATTGAGAAGCTTGCCGAGAAGCTCTTTGGTGCTTTGCGAACCATTGCGTGTCCGCATTGTGGGAAGCGCGATTGGTCGCATCCGACACTCTTCAATCTCATGTTCAAGACTTTCATAGGTCCTGCCGAAGAGAGCGCCAACATTGCCTATCTTCGTCCGGAGACGGCGCAGGCGATGTTTGTGGATTTTCCACTGGTCGCCGGTGTGTCAAGAAAACGCTTGCCGTTTGGTATTGCTCAAATCGGAAAGGCATTTCGCAATGAAATAACGCCAGGGAATTTCATCTTTCGTACGCGGGAGTTTGAGCAAATGGAAATAGAATATTTTTTTGACTCCAAGAAACGAGAGTGGAATGACGTATTTGGTTATTGGCAGGGAGAGATGGAAGGATGGATGCAATCGGTTGGCATGGATATGGATCGAGTACACCCGACGGAGATAGCCGAGAATGAACGAGCACACTATTCGGCGCGTACGGTGGACTTCGAATTCGACTATCCCTTCGGACGAAAAGAGCTCTTCGGACTTGCCTGTCGGACGGACTATGACCTTTCGCGTCACGCGAAGTTCTCTGGTCGGGATATGACATGGCAGGATCCTGAGACGAAAGAAAAGATTACGCCATTTGTGATTGAGCCAACATTTGGACTTGATCGCGGGCTTCTCGCGATTCTTCTTTCCGCCTATGATGAGGAGATGCTGGAAGGCGGTGAGACACGCATCGTGCTTCGCTTGGCAAAATCGATTGCTCCAGTGAAGGTTGCCATATTCCCGCTCATGAAAAATAAACCCGAGCTTGTTGCGAAGGCGCGTGAGGTATTTGATATTCTCAAGAAAGATGTCGTCTGCGAATTTGATGACAACGGCAATGTTGGGAAGCGATATCGACGTCAGGACGAGATCGGGACGCCGTACTGCGTGACGATTGACTTTCAGACTCTTGATGATGGCACGGTGACGGTGCGCGACCGCGACACGATGAAACAAGAGCGACAGTCGCTCGCCGACCTCGGGAATTATTTGTGGGAACATCTTCGGTAAAGAATTTTTTGGGAGGAGGCGATTTTATTCTTGAATGTCTGTCGTTATGCACTACGAAAAAATTGTTTTGTCGAATGGATTGCGGGTAATTTTGGCGCCGATGAAAGAGGCGGAAACGGTGACGGTGCTTATCACGACGGCGACGGGGTCGCGATATGAAACGAAGAAAGAGGGTGGGCTTTCGCATTTCTTGGAGCACATGTTTTTCAAGGGGACGAAGAAACGCCCAACGGCTCTTTCGATTAGTGAAGAACTCGATGCGGTTGGCGGGGAATACAATGCCTTCACATCGAAGGATCGAACTGCTTACTATGCCAAAGTTGACAAGAAGCATGCTGAGATGGCGCTTGATATCGTGAGCGATATTTTCCTCAACTCGACGCTTCCGGCAGAGGAGATTGATCGCGAGCGGGGACCGATTTTGCAGGAGCTCAATATGTATGAGGACACGCCAGTGCGACATGTAGGTGATGTATTTGAAATGCTCCTCTACGGAGAGCATCCGCTTGGACGAGACATCATTGGGACGCGAGAGAATATCAAGAGCTTCAAACGCTCGGAATTTATCCGCTATCTCAATCGCGCCTATGTTGCCTCAAATGTCGTTGTTGGCATTGCGGGAAACTTCGATGCCGCTTGGGCAAAGAAGATAATCGAGCGGAGTTTTGCGGATATGCGAACAGGGAAGAATCCCGAGCGAAAGAAAATTACTGAGAAGCAGAAAGCTCCTGCTGTGCTCTTGCAGAGTAAGAAGACTGACCAGACGCACTTCATCCTCGGTGTGCGGACATTTGATTTCTTTCATGCGGATCGATATACGCTTGCGGTTCTTTCGACGATACTTGGTGGTGGCATGTCGAGTCGGCTCTTTATGGCGGTTCGCGAGCGGCGCGGTCTCGCCTATAGTGTGCACACGGGGACGGACGCATATCACGATGCGGGGTATCTCTCGACGCAATGCGGTGTCGAGCATGGCAATCTTGAGAAAACAATCGCGGTTATTCTTGAGGAATACAAGCGAATTGCAACGGAAGCGGTTCCAGAAAAAGAACTTCTGAAAGCCAAGGAACATATCAAGGGAAGTATGGCAATGCATCTCGAATCTTCCGATGATATCGTGGGTTATCTCGTCGATCAGGAGGTGCTGAAGGGTGAAATCGTCCTTCCGGAGAATCGCTATGCAAAAATTGACGCCGTGACCAGTGCGGATGTGCGTCGAGTTGCGGAAATGATTTTCCGTTCCGATCGACTCAATCTGGCTATTATCGGTCCGCAGAAATCAGCCAAGAAATTGGAGAAAATGCTTACTTTGTAAGAATACGTGCAAGAACGTGGGGTGTTGATTGATGTATGCCTTGTGGAATTTCTTTTATGACCAAAGAACAATACATTGAGGCGTGGACGAAGATCTTGTTGCATGGCGTTGTTGCAGCGATAACGCTTTTTTTCCTGTATTTCATTCGCGATATTATCATCGTGTTCTTTGTGGCGATTATTATTACAGCATCGGTTGCGCCGGCTATTGAGCGACTGGAGATGTTTCGGATCCCGCGCATGCTGAGTGTGCTCGGCGTCTACGCGCTTATTGTTGGTGTTCTCGTCACCATTATTTCGCTTATCGTGCCAATATTCTCAAGTCAGATGGTGGAATTCTCAGCAAATGTTCCGCGCTACCTTGAGAGAATCTCGCTTTTTGTAAATGGCATCGATTCATTTTTTCGTATCCACGATGTGCCTCTTGATGGAGCGGCGATGTCGAGTAGCGGCGAATCATCGGGGACGGTTTCGGGAATTTTCTCGACAACGGTAAGTGTCTTTCATGCGATTTTTTCAGTGGTGGTGATTTTTTTCCTCTCGCTCTATATGTCGTTTGAACGGCGCGGTATCGACAAGGTTCTCCGAACGGTGACACCCGCTGAATATGAGGAGCGCGTACTCTATTTCTCTCGGAAAATTCAGGAGAAAATCGGGCAGTGGATGTTTGGGCAATTGCTTCTCATGGCGATTGTGTTTACGTTTTATTTCATCGGGCTTACCGCACTCGGCATTCCCTATGCGCTTCTCTTGGCGCTTCTTGGTGGTTTGCTGGAGATGGTACCCTATGCCGGTCCAACCGTGGCAGCTCTTCCGGCAATTGCTTTGGGACTTCTTGTTTCGCCCTGGTTGGGTGCGGCGGTTGTTCTTCTCTATTTCGTTATCCAACAAATACAGAATCACATTGTTGTACCGCAGGTCATGCGACGTACGGTAGGGCTCAATCCTGTGGCGGTTATTCTCGCGCTCTTGATTGGCGCAAAGCTTGCGGGGATTGCGGGAATATTGCTCGCGGTTCCTTCGGCAGCAGCACTCTCGGTGTTTACGGATGAGTTCTTGGGAACTCGGAAACCCGCGCAGATTGAAGAATAGAGGAGAGAATGGAATATGAAGAATATGGATAATTTTGAAGAAGAAATTCAAATCGACACGGAAGAAAAATCCGAAACTGGAATGCTCTTTGTCGTGGCGACGCCGATTGGGAATATGGAAGATATTACGCTCCGCGCGCTTCGCATTTTGAATGAATGCGATTTGATAATTTGTGAAGACACGCGAGTCGCCAAGAAGCTTTTCTTTAGACACAATGTGTCAAAGCCACTCCTTGCTATTCCGCAGCGAGCAGCAGATGAGAAAATTCGTCGTGTGCTTGATGTTCTTCGAACTGGAAAGAATGTGGCGCTGACGACTGATGCTGGCACACCGGGTGTTTCCGATCCGGGGAACGAGGTCGTGGAAAAGGTGATTGCGGCGGGCTTCTGCGTTTCACCTGTACCGGGTCCGTCGGCGCTTGCAGCGCTTCTCTCGGTCGCTGGAGTGAATACGCAGGAATTTCTCTTCAAAGGATTTCCACCACACAAGAAGGGAAGAGAAACATTTTTTCGTGCTATTGCTCAGTCAAAAGTTCCGGTCGTCTACTACGAATCGCCCTATCGCGTTGTCAAAAATTTGGAACTCCTTGCATCGCTTGCATCAGAAAGAAATGTGATTATCGGACGCGAGCTTACCAAGATGTTTGAGGAAATTCAAAGAGGAAGTGTTGGAGAAGTGCTAGAATATTACCAAAAGAATCCAGGAAAAGTGAAGGGAGAGTTTGTGGTGATGGTGATGTAGAGTGGAATGCGCATTTTTCCAGGATGTTGTGTATATAAAAATGAGGGACGGAAGAAATTATCTCGCGTCCCTATGGGGAATTTGCTTGGAAAGCGTGGCACCTTTGTGTTTCTTGTGCATCTAGTGCGATGAGAAGAGGGAGATGGTGAGGTACAATGTTGTTCCATTTGTGCATCGCACTTCGTAATTTACTGCCCTTCCGTTACGGTCAACAAATCCATTGCTGACGCTTCGAGAAAACTGCACGGCACATCCCTGCTGAGTAGCAATTTCCCGAGCTTGTTCTTGTCGGTAGTCATCGCTTTTTCCGACGAAATAGATATACGATGCAACCAAAAGAAGGGGAATTGCTATGAATAAGAGTAGGTTTGAATGCTTCCTCGGGCGATTTTTTGGGGATAAGCAATGAGGAGGATGAGGATGCCCTCCTATTTGTTGAAAGTTGCTTCTTTGTATAATCATGGTGCTTTCTCCTCGGATGAATTGGTAAAGAAAATTTTACGAAATCGATTACATACTGCAATAAATAAAATATTATGTCAAGATTCTATATTACTACCGCTATCGATTACGTGAATGCGAAGCCACATGTGGGGCATGCGCTCGAGAAGGTGCTTACGGATACAATGGCGCGGTTTCATCGCGCGTGTGGGGAAGAGGTTTACTTTCTTACTGGATCTGACGAGAATAGTTTGAAGAATGTGCAGGGAGCAGAGAAAGCGGGGAAGCCAGTTGGAGAATTTGTCGCAGAGAATGCGGAGTCGTTCCGCGATTTGGGAAAGCTCCTGAATCTCTCCTTTGATGATTTCATTCGAACAACCGAGAAGCGACACTTCGATGGAGCGCAGAAACTCTGGCGTTCATTCAAGGCTGAAGACGTGTATACCAAAAAGTATTCCGGACTCTACTGTGTCGGGTGTGAAGAATTCAAATTGCCGAAAGATTTGATTGATGGGAAATGCCCGGATCACCAAAAAGAACCGGAACTTGTGGAGGAAGAAAACTACTTTTTTCGACTTTCAGCGTATGCTGATATTTTGAAGCAAAAAATAGAGAGCGGCGAGTTACACATTGTGCCGGACTTTCGGAGGAATGAAGTGTTGTCGTTTATTTCGATGGGACTGGAGGACTTTTCCATCTCGCGATCGGTCTCGCGCGCGAAGGATTGGGGTGTGCCGGTGCCGGGAGATCCTTCGCAAATCATGTATGTGTGGGTTGATGCTTTGTCAAACTATATTACGGCTCTTGATTATGCAAGTGGCGGCGTACTCTATGAAAAGTTCTGGGCGAGCGATGGTGAGCGTGCTCATGTGATTGGGAAGGGGATACTGCGATTTCATGCGGTGTATTGGCCGGCAATGCTACTTTCAGCCAATCTTCCAATTCCGACAACGATTTATGCGCATGAATATCTCACTGTGGATGGACAGAAGATGTCGAAGTCGCTCGGGAATATTATTGATCCGGTGGACTTGGTTGCGAAGTATGGCATTGATGGTGCAAGGTATCTTCTTCTCTCAACACTCCCATTCTCCAATGACGGCGATGTGTCATGGGAAAAACTCACTGAGAAATACAACGCCGATCTGGCGAACGGGTTGGGGAATTTAGTGTCGCGTGTTTTGAAATTAGGAGAAAAATTGGAAGATGGAAGCTGGAAGATGGAAGGAAGTAATGAAGGATTTCCAGATGAGTTTGGGAAGTTGCTTGAGAGTTATCATCTAAGTGAGGGATTGGAATATATTTGGAGCATTGTGCGCGAGAGCAATAAATATATTGAGAAAGAGAAGCCATGGGAACTTGCCAAGACGAATCTAGAAAAGTTTGCATTGGTGATGCAGAAGCTCTTGAGAGATTTGGAGCGTATTGCGACTCTCCTTGCGCCATTCCTTCCGGAGACTTCAGAGAATATTCAATCAATGCTTGCTAATCGGAAAGGTGGAATTCTCTTTCAGCGAATCTGAAATGCTATGATTGATACGCATGCGCATATTCATGATGAGATGTTTGATGTCGATCGAGAAGAGATGCTCCTTCGAGCGTTTGACAGCGGCGTGAAACGAATTATCACGATTGGTACCAGTATTTCGGAAAGCGAAGATGCTCTTGCTGCGGCGAAAAAGTACGACAATATTTTCGCAACGGTTGCGGTTCATCCAGAGGAATATTCTAAGCTTCCTGATGAAGAAACGAGGAATTTGTGGATGAAGTGTCTTGGAAAATTGGCGATGGATTCGAAAGTGGTGGCAATCGGGGAATGCGGTCTCGATTATCATGCGTTTAACACTGTTGCGGTGACGGAGAAACAAAAGGAAAGTCAGAAAATCGGATTTCGTGATCATCTCGAGCTTGCAAAGCGCATTGGGAAGCCAGTCGTTATTCATGCGCGCGAGTCGTATAGGGACGTACTTGAAATCGCGCGCGAGTATGTCGGCGATATTCCTTTTGTCGTGCTTCACTGTTATCAAGGCAATACTGAGGTGACAGAAGAGTTTCTCAATCTTGACGAACGCGTTTTGTTTTCCTTTGCGGGGAATATTACGTATCCGGTGAAAAAGTCACTTGTAGGGACGAAAGGCGATATTCTCGAGAGCATACGACTCATACCAATTGAGCGAATGCTCACTGAAACCGATTGCCCGTATCTCGCGCCACAAGCATATCGCGGAACTCGGAATGAACCAGCGTATGTTATGGAAGTTGCTCGAAAGATTGCGGAAGTAAAAAAAGTTTCTTTTAAAGAAGTCGAGCGCGCGACGGAAGAGAATACGAATCGATGTTTTCCAAGAAAGTTTGCCAGTTAGTAGGTGGGCGGTCTATCTTATTCTTATTGTCAAAAACGCTCTAAATTGAAGCGTTTTTTCTGTTTTTAATCACGTACTTGACACACGCAACTTAGTTGCGTTATCGTGTAAGTATGGAAAAAGCGAACACTATTTTGAATAATCTCCGGAAAAGGGATTTCGCCGATCTCTCGCGCGAGAGGAAATTCTTTCTGTGCTCGTAAGCGCTTCGAAACCGGTTTCGGTATTTGAAATTCTTGATATACTTTCCAGAAAAAAGAGGGTGTTCAATAAGACGACGCTCTATCGCGAGATGGAAGTTCTGAAAAAAGAAGGGTATGTGAAAGAAGTTTTCTTTCGAAACGATACGGCGCTTTACGAGCTTGTTGGGGAACATCACCATCATCTTGTTTGCACCTCATGTGGTGACGTTCGAGATGTACACCTTGAAGAATCTCTCGAGTGTGAAGAAAGAAAATTGGAACGTCGTGAACATTTTATCATTCTCGATCATTCACTTGAATTTTTTGGCAAGTGTAAGGAGTGTCAGTAAGTTTTTAGGATTATAAGAAAACACGTATGAAAAAGCTGGTATATTTTTTTGTTCTCGCGATCTTTGTTTGTGGAGGCGCATATGCTGTATTTTGGAACTTGGGGAAGGAGTCGTCGTCTACTCTTCATCAGCCAGGGAAGCTTCAAGTCGTGGCGAGTTTCTACCCGTTGTATTTTTTCTCTCAGCAAATTGGTGGCGACAAGGCGAGTGTGACGAATATTGTGCCAGCGGGAGCGGAGCCACATGATTATGAACCGACTGCGCAAGATATGGCACGGATGGAAAAGAGTGGACTCATCATTTTAAACGGAAGCGGACTTGAATCATGGGGCGATAGTATTGGAAAAAATATCAATACAGCCAAGACTATTATTGTTGTTACAGGAGAAGGCTTGACGACGCGAGAGATGACGCGAGAGGACCAGCTTACGACAGATCCGCATGTGTGGCTTGACCCGGTGTTCGCTGGGAAAATGGTAGAGAATATTACTCGCGGGTTCGAGGCTGCTGATCAGGAAAATGCGATCTATTTTCGTGAAAACGCCAACCAACTCCTCGAGAAATTGAAAGATGTGGATATCGCGTATCGAAGTGGTCTTCAAAAGTGTGCGGAGAAAAATATTATCACATCTCATGATGCATTTGGCTATCTTGCAGCGGAGTATGGATTCAATCAGGTGTCGATCGCAGGTTTGTCGCCCGATGCCGAACCATCGCCCTCGCAGCTTGCCGACACTGTACAATTCGCCAAAGTGAACAATGTCAGGTATATTTTCTTTGAGAGCCTCGCGAGTCCAAAGCTTTCGCAAACAATCGCGACTGAAGTCGGCGCGCAGACGCTCGTGCTCAATCCGATTGAGGGGTTGAGCGATGATGAGATATCAAAAGGCAAAGATTATTTCTCGGTTATGTATGATAACCTCAAAAATTTGCAAACAGCACTGCAATGTACTCAATAGATCACGCGGACAACATTTTTGAAGTTGAGAACATTTCTTTCTCGTATGACGGGAAAGAAAATGTTCTTCAGGGTATCACGCTCGCGATTCATCGTGGGGATTATGTCGGGCTCGTGGGTCCCAATGGTGCCGGGAAGACGACACTTCTCAAAATCATGCTTCATCTCCTCTCTGCGGAGAGTGGCACGGTGCGACTTTTTGGGAAAGATATTCATGAATTCTCAGAGTGGAACAAAGTTGGGTATGTGCCACAGACGGCGGTGCGTTTCGATGTGCATTTTCCTGCGAGTGTGTACGAAGTGGTATTGATGGGTCGATACAAGAATCGGCGGCTTTTTCAGCAAATGAATGCATCCGATCGCGAGGCAGTGCAGGAGGCGCTTTCCAAAGTGGGTATGCTGGAATATCAAGATCGGCTTATTGGGGATCTCTCTGGCGGGCAACAGCAGAGAGTCTTCATTGCTCGCGCGCTCGTGAATCAGCCGGAAATACTCTTCCTTGATGAGCCAACGACCGGCGTCGACAAGAAGACGCAAGAGAGTTTCTATACATTGCTCAAGAGGCTCAATAGCGAATTTGGCATCACGCTCGTGCTTGTGTCTCACGATATCGATCGCATCACGCAGGAGGTGATGCATATTGCCTGCATCGACCGATCACTTATTCGGTATCTCTCACCCGAAGAGTATCGTGCAGAAAGTGCATCGGCAGACATCTTTGAACGTGATATCAAGGTAGAGCCACATCGCCATCACTACGCCTGATTATGATAGAAAATATCTTCCAATATAGCTTTATCCTCCGCGGTCTCGAAGCGGGCATTATCGTCGCTTGTGTTGCGCCGCTTATTGGTACATTTCTCGTATTGCGACGATATTCTCTGATTGCCGATACGCTGTCTCATGTGTCCCTTGCGGGTATTGCTCTCGGACTGCTTCTGAAGGTGAATCCGCTTTTGATGGCGCTTGGTGCGACGACAGTGGCGTCACTTGGTATTGAGCGTTTGCGAAATTCGAAACGAGTCTATGGTGAGTCGGCGCTTGCTCTCTTTCTCTCGGGAAGTCTTGCCTTAGCAGTCGTGCTTCTGAGTCTTGCAAATGGCTTCAACTCGAGTCTTTTTAACTATCTCTTTGGGAGCATTGTGACCGTGACAGAGAATGATGTGCTTGTCATCGGTGTCGTCTCAGCATTTGTTATTATTGTATTGTTCGCGCTCTTCAAACCATTGCTCTATGTCACCTTCGATGAAGAAGCGGCACAAGTGAGTGGTATGCCGACGCGATTCCTCAATCTCACACTCATATTGCTCACGGCACTCACCGTTTCTGTGGCTATTCCTATTGTGGGCGTGCTCCTCATTGCGGCGCTCATGGTGATTCCGGTCATTGCGGCACTGCAGTGGAAGCGGGGATTTACGGGGACAATCATTATTGCAGAAATTATATCGATACTCTCAGTACTTACGGGTATCATTGCCTCGTTTTATCTCAATCTCGCAACGGGAGGGACTATCGTGCTCATTATGCTCTTTGCGTTTATCATTTCTTTGTTTGTCAATAGGCAGTAGAAGTGATATTTTTTGGTTCTTGAAAAACATCAATGCTCGGGAGCATTGATGTTTTGGTGTCCTGAATTTCAAAGGGTTCTTTGCGTCATCGACGAATATCGACGTGTTCAATGAAGGGGAGGAGTCTGGCTCGGGCACTATTGAGGTCTACAGATTTGTTTCGTGCGCTTTTTGCAAGTGTCGGATCGTAGAGTTTTATATCTCGGAATTCCTGGAGCGCGAAGTGTCGTGCACCGCGAATCCATTTGCCGATTTCTTGGAAGTCATCTTCGGTGTGTATGCCCGGAACGACCGTGGTGCGGAATTCATAGTCGGCGCCACTCTCCATGATAATGCGAACGCTCTCTTGGAAGCGACTGATATCGATATCGGTATTGCCGGAGGCGAGTGGATATTTCTCCGGCGTGTGTTTGATATCCATCGCCCAAAAGTCTACGAGCTTGGTCTCGGCGATTTTCCGGACAATATTCGGGAAAACACCATTGGTGTCGAGCTTCACCAAAAAGCCCATATTTTTTATCTTTCGAATGAAATCGAGAAGATCAGCGTGGAGTGTCGGTTCGCCACCCGTGATACAGATACCGTCGAGTTTGCCTCCTCGTTTCTTGAGAAAATTCAGAAATTCATCGGTCTTGTCGCCACCCGTTTTCGCAAGGTACTCTTTGCTCGGCTCTATGAGCTCGGGGTTGTGGCAGAAAGGGCATCGCAAGACACAGCCGAGCGTAAACACCGTCGCGGCGAGTTTGCCGGGGTAGTCGAGGAGTGTGAGTGGTTGGTAGCCGGCGATATACATAATGCGATGGGCTTGCAATTTTGACGTATTTCTTCGTCGCAAATTCCGATACTCGACACGGTATGACTCCATACAGCTTATTCTGCTTCTCATTTGCGCCTCGAAATAAACTCAAAATTGCAAGCCTTGGTAGTATTGAGAAATATGCAGATATCCCTAGGCGACGGATGGGGTGTACTCCAAGCGGTCGGCGTATTCTTGTTGCTTGCCCTTGTTCCATTGCTCGACGGGGCGGATATAGCCGACGACGCGCGTGTAGGTTTCGGTTTTCTGGAAGTCGGAGAGTTCCGGTTTTGCCTCATGGCACGCGCGACACTTCGCCATTGTTTTCCCGTTCACTTCGTAGGGCATATACTCTGCCCCTCTCTCGAGCGCCTTCCCACAATCATGACAGGTTATCTTTTGCATAACTTTTTTCCTAACAAATTATTTGTTTAGAGTCTGTTGAGAAGGGCTGTTTTTCAGAAAAAATTGTTTTTTTACTTGTCTACGCTTGCTCCGAAAGCCGCAAAAAAACAATTTTTTCTGAAAAACAGTGCGAGAAGTACGCCTTTTTGATACTTTTTTAGCAGGCTCTCAGACTTTTTGATATTCCTTTGTGGTTGAAATAGTGATGCATTGTGGGCACGTCTTGTGTTCGCCGGGGAGGTAACCGTGGGTGGGACAGACGCTGAAAGTGGGAGAGAGTGTGAAATAGGGGAGATGGTATTTCTCGGCGATACGGCGGACGAGAGTGCGTGCCATATCGGGGTCATTGATGCGTTCGCCCAAGAATCCGTGGAGGACGGTGCCGCCCGTGTACTGCGTCTGCAGGTTATCCTGGAGGTCGAGGGCTTCGAAGATATCGTCGGTAAAGCCAACAGGAAGATGCGAAGAATTGGTGTAGTAGGGTTCGGCGTGTCGAGTCTGCACTTCTTTCTGATTGGCAACGATGATATCAGGATAGTGTTTCTTGTCGAGGAGCGCGAGGCGATAGGCGGTGCCTTCGGCGGGAGTCGCTTCGAGATTGTAGAGATTATTGGTCTTTTCTTGGTAGTTTCCGATATGCTCGCGCATGTGTGTCAGAATTCTCTTGGCAAATGCCTGACCTTTTTCGGTGGTGATATCGGTATGGATGAGATTTTGAATGGCTTCATTGGTGCCGACGAGTCCAATGGTGGAGAAATGATTCTTCCAGTATTGATGGAATCGCTTCTTGATATTTCCGAGGTAGAATTTTGTATAGGGGTAGAGGCCCTTTTCGGTGAGTTGCTCGACGATTTTCCGTTTGACTTCGAGGCTTTCTTGAGCGATGTCCATGAGGCGATCAAGACGCTTGAAGAAATCCTTTTCATTCTTGGAAAGGTAGCCGATTCGAGGGAGATTGATAGTGACGACGCCGATTGAGCCGGTTAGGGGATTGGCGCCGAAGAGTCCGCCGCCGCGCTTCCGAAGTTCGCGATTGTCGAGGCGTAGGCGACAGCACATACTGCGCGCGTCGTCCGGACTCATGTCGGAATTGACGAAGTTGGCGAAGTAGGGGATGCCATATTTGGCGGTCATTTCCCAGAGCGGAGCATAGGCGGGATTTTCCCAGTCGAAATTCTTGGTGATGTTGTAGGTCGGGATAGGGAAAGTGAAGATACGTCCCGAAGCATCTCCTTCGCACATTACTTCGGCAAAGGCGCGGTTGATCATTGCCATCTCCGTGGCGAAGTCGCCATAGGTTTCTTTCTGTGGCTCGCCGCCGATGATGACGTGGTTCTTTGCGAGAATCTTGGGCGGGATGATGTCCATCGTGATGTTCGAAAACGGCGTTTGGAATCCGACGCGCGTCGAGACATTCATGTTGAAGACGAAAGATTGGATTTCCTGTTTTACCTGTGCATAAGAAAGTTTGTCTTTTCGAACGAAGGGAGCAAGGAGTGTGTCAAAGTTGGAGAATGCCTGCGCGCCGGCGACTTCGCCCTGGAGGGTGTAGATAAAATTAACCATTTGTCCCAAGATTGATCCCAGGTGCTTGGCAGGTTTGCAAGAAACTTTGCCAGGGACGCCGGTGAAGCCTTGTCGCAAGAGGTCTTCGAGATCCCAGCCACAACAGTAGGCAGAGATGAGTTGGAGATCGTGAATATGGAGATCGCCGGATTCGTGGGCATCACGCACTTCTTTGGAATAGATTTTGTTCATCCAGTACTTGGTGCTGATAGCACTCGAGACATAGTTGTTGAGCCCTTGGAGAGAATACGCCATGTTTGCATTTTCCTTCACAAGCCAGTCGAGATTGCCGATGTATTTGTCGACGAGGTGCACGGCTTTGACGAGAGATTCTTCCGTTTCGCGGACTTCCGCGTGTTGCTGTCGGTAGAGGATATAGGCTTTGGCGGTGTCATGAAAGCCTTCGGACATGAGGACGGTTTCGACGAGGTCCTGAATCTCTTCTATTTTTGGAATGAAGGGACCGAGGTTTTGCTTTGCGTAGTGTCGAGCTTTCTTTTCGAGGAGGGAGAGGACTTTCTTGCCGACGCGTGCGGCGTCTTTTTCACTTCCTTCCGTGGTTGCAAAGAGCGCTTTCTCGATGGCATTAATAATCTTGTACGGATTGAACGATGTGGTTCGTCCACTTCTTCTTCGTACGGATTCGATGGATACTTTCTCTGTTTTCTTTCTTTGTTTCATACGGTTTTTGTCTAGAATATTCGATTTTGGAGAAAAGAAAAACCGTGGACATCAAGACCTCCCCCACGGAGTGCGCGTTTCCGTTGTGCGCCTCCTCATTATCTTCCAAAGTTTCTAACTCGTAAAGTTTCCTTTGGTGGAAAGAAAAATGGTATACTTTGAAGAGCACTGTCTCGCGGAAGTATTCGGCAGAAATTCTTTTTTACTTGTCTATGCATGCTCTGAAAGCCACAAAAGAAGAATTTCCACCAAATGCAGCGCATCATTTGAAGAAGAAATAATCCATCATTTTCTGCCGTATGAACATTCAGTCTTTGTTTGAGCCGAAATCAATCGCTATTGTGGGAGCATCGACGAAGGTTGGGAGTGTCGGAAACGACATCGTGAAGAATTTGGTCGAGCAAAAATATCAGGGCGAAATATACCCAGTCAATCCAAAGACTGATTCACTCTATGATCGACGCTGTTACCCACATCTTGCGGCGATTGAGGGAGAGGTTGATTGCGCTATTATCGCGGTCCCAGCGCCAATTGTGTCAACTGTTTTGCGAGAGGCAGTGGCAAAGCAAGTGAAAAGCGCGGTGGTTATTTCCGCCGGGTTTCACGAAGCAGGGAATGCCGAACTCGAGCGGGAAATCTCCGATATTGCACGTTCGGGTGATATGGCGCTTCTTGGTCCGAATTGTCTCGGTGTAGTCAATCCGCATCTCTCCATGAATGCCTCTTTTGCGCGGACGCTTCCGAAGAAGGGCAATATCGCATTTTTATCACAAAGCGGCGCACTCGGAACAGCCGTGCTCGATATGGCAGCAAATATCGGTGTGGGTTTCTCGAAATTTGTGAGTCTTGGGAATAAAGCGCTTCTTGATGAGTCGGCACTGCTTGAATATTTTGCAAATGATAGGAAGACGAAGGTGATTGCTATATACGCCGAGGATCTTCGAAATCCTACGGCAATTAAGAATGTGGCGCGCGCGATGGCACTGGCAAAGAAGTCGAAACCAATCATCATACTCAAATCAGGGAAAACATCGGCAGGTGCACAGGCGCTTTCATCGCACACCGGGTCTCTTGCGGGAAATGATGCGAGTTATGAGGCGCTCTTTGAGGAGGCGGGGATTCTTCGTGCCGAGACAGCGGAAGAGCTCTTTTTGCTGGCGCGAGGTTTCTCGCTTCTCCCGCTTCCTCTGGGGAAAAATATTGCCGTACTCACCAATGCCGGCGGTCCGGGTGTGCTCTCTGCGGATGCGGCGCTTGAGTCAGGACTTTCGCTTGCGCCGCTTTCTGAGGCGACGATGACCGAATTGCGTTCGTTTTTGCCACTAGCTTCGGGTGTGAAAAATCCAGTTGATATCTTGGGCGATGCAAAAAGTGACCGCTATGCTCGTGCGCTCGACACGATTCTTCTCGATACGTCCGTTCATATGGTGATGGTGGTGCTCACGCCACAGTCTATGACGGATGTTGAAGCAATAGCAGAAGTAATCGCGGAGCGTGCCAAAGTGGCTACTGTGCCAATGGTTGCTGCCTTCATGGGAGGGAAGCTGGTTGCTGGTGGCATCAAAGTGCTTCTGCGAAAAAAGGTCCCTGTAGTCGGGTTTCCGGAAGATGGCATACATATGCTCGCCGCACTCGCGCACTTTCGCGAAATGCGAGAAGAGATGCGGGTTGATGCGGGAGATTTCTCAGGATTCGAAGCATCGGGAACGATTGACCGGTCGCGAGTCGAAGCGATTTTCCATGAAATAGAAGTATCTGGACGGAAGGCGTTGTCGGCAGTGGAGACGCTCGAGGTGTTTTCGGCGTATGGACTCTCTCTGCCTCGATATGCTGTTGCAACGACTGCCGAAGAGGCGAGTCGAGTGGCACGTGAGATTGGCACACCTTGTGCGCTGAAAATTCTGTCGGAAGACATCACACACAAGAGCGACGCAGGCGGTGTCCTTCTCAATATCTCGCCGGAAAATGCCGGAGCGTCGTTTCAGGCGATTATAGACCGTGTGAGAGCTTCTTCTCCCGAGGCGAAGATAGAGGGCGTATTATTTATGGAAATGGCAGCAAGGGGTGGTATTGAACTCATTGCGGGCAGCTTCCGCGATCCAAACTTGGGACAGACTATTATGCTCGGGAGTGGCGGTATCTATGTCGAAATTTTGAAAGACGCGGCGTTTGGTCTCGCTCCGGTTTCTCGGAATCGTGCCGAAGAAATGCTTCGGAAACTCCGAATCTTCCCGCTGCTCGATGGTGCGCGCGGTGGCACGAAATACGATGTTGCTTCCGTCGTTGAATGCGTCGGTCGCCTCTCGCAACTTCTCGCTGATTTCCCCGCTATCCACGAACTCGACATCAACCCAATTATCGTCTATCCGCAGTCTTCAGAGAGCACACATGCTCTCATTGTCGATGGTCGACTGTCATTGTGAGTCAAGGTAAGCGTGAGAGCTTGTCTATTTCTTCATGAACTCTATGCTGTCGATGGTGATGTTTTCTTTGGGGTGGTCGTTTTTGTTGGTGTCGACTTTTTCTATTTTGTTGACGACGTCCATGCCATCCGTCACTTCGCCGAAGTTGGTGTATTTGCCGTCCAAGAGCGGTGTCGATTTGGCGGTGACGATGAAGAATTGTGAACCATTTGTGTTTGGTCCGGAGTTTGCCATGGCGACGGAGCCTTCGATGAGTTTGTGTGAGTTTATCTCGTCGTCGAAAGCGTAGCCGGGTCCGCCTTGTCCGTCGTCCGACCAATTCTCATCTTTAGAATTGGGGTCGCCTGCTTGGATGATGAAACCCTTGATGACGCGATGGAATCGGATGCCGTCATAGAAATTCTCGCTGGCGAGTTTGAGAAAGTTATTCACGGTTTTTGGCGCGTCGTCATTGTAGAAGTGCACCGTAATATTTCCTTTGCTTGTTTTGATAATAGCGCCATCGTATTTCTTGAGGAATTTCAAATCGGCGTCTTTTTGAGAGGTATCTTCTTTGACAGCAGGGCTTTCTGTTGTTGGTTTCACATTGGTTGACGCTGGATTGCTTTGAGTTGAATCTGGCGAATCTGCCGATGTCTGATCGTCGGCGACTTGCGGCGAGGGTGCTGTTTGTGGCATTGCCTGAGCGGGTCGCTTCTGCGTTGACTGTGGAGTTGCTCCTGTAGCAGCAGCTCCGGAACTTTCGCCGAAAGCTCGCGAGAGATACGTGTAATCGCCCGCTTTTTTGCTCTGCAGCGTTTCTGCTGCTGGCTCTTGCGAGCATCCGGAGAGCGTGAGTGTAGCAATGAAGAGAATTGCGGAGAGGACTATTTTTTTCATAGGATTCTTCGGGGATTTTGCTTCCATTGTAGGGGAAAATGAGATTTCTCTCAAGATTCGCCGATATCGACGAGATGGGTTTTCTGTGGTATATTTCTCGGTACTTTATTGTTCAGGATTCTTTGAGTATGTCTCGAAAAAACTGCTTTTTGGCGGTGCTCAATCTTCTGCTTGCGGGGTCGTTTTCAATGCTCGCAGCACGGATGTTTGTGGCGATGACGGATGGTTACTTTTTTCTTCTCTGGAATTTGTTCTTGGCGGTGATACCATATGCGTTCGCTGTAGCATTTGAACGAATTGCTCGGAAGAGTGTTTCCATGACGTGGAGTGCGTGGGTCGTGTTTTTTCTCTGGCTCTTTTTCTTTCCAAACGCGCCATATATCGTGACGGATTTCGTGCATTTGCCATGGGAATATATGTGGTCACGGAATTTTATCTACGATTTTTCACTCATTGCTGTGTTTGCGGTGACGGGATTGCTCTTGGGAATGGGGGCACTCTTTCGGGTGCATCGTGTGCTTCGGCGGATGATTGGTGATATGTGGGCAGGTTTCATGATAGTCTCGGTGATTTTTCTTTCGGGCGTAGGGATGTATCTTGGGCGGTTTCTTCGGTGGAACAGTTGGGATGCATTTCTCAATCCTCTCGAGATGCTTCGTGATACCGTTTCGCACTATGGCGATCCGGTATGGTTTGGTCGTGCCGTCACGCTTTCGTGTTTTTTTGCGATATTTATCGGGCTGTCGTATCTCCTCTTTGTAGCTGCATACTGGCTTCTCGGGTTGCGAGAGAATCGTGCTCGCGAGTGTGTTGGCAGAAACGATGAATAAACACTATTCATCCGTATCCTCGGCAAGGGTTTTCTTGACACGGAGTGTGGTGGTTTCTTTTCCGATTGTTTTCGCTTCAGACTCTATTGCCGTGCGTGTTTCGAGTGGAAGTGAGGCGAGTGTTTTCTTGACGAGTGTCTGATTGACAGCAAGGACGCTTTCCCACTTGCCAAGCGGCTCGAGGTAATCGCGAAGTTTGTTGGCATCGTAGTCATATTTCTGCGTTCGTGCTCGCTCGATGATTCCGGCATCACCGAAAAGCCGTTCAACATCTTCGGCGTCCATATATTCCAGTATGGTCGCCTGGAGTTTCATGAGCTTTTGTTTGTCGAGCTCAATCGCACGTTTGGTGGCGAGGTAGTCATTGACGGCTTGTTCTTTTTCCTCGGTGGTTGCGGTGCGGAGCTCACGGAATTTGTGTTTCCACATGGGGCAGATCTTCTGAAAGCCGCACCAATCGCAAAGGGGATTTACACGCGGCTCAAAGTGCCCGGCTTCTATTTCTTGGATTGTCTCCAAGAAAATATCGTCAACTTTTTGGAGGTCTCCTGCGGTTCTTGTTGAGGAAAGTTTTACGCCGTGCTTGAGAAAATAGAGGCTTACCGTGAGACTTTCCAGATGCTCAGCCTCTTTTGGATAGCGGGCGAGGAATGCTTTGGCATAGACGGAGAGTTGGAGATTGTGATCGACGTCCGCTTGGGAGGGCATCTTGCGTCCGGTTTTGTAGTCGATGATTTCGTAACCGGTCGGTGTCTTGTCGATGCGATCGATGATGCCCTTTATGGTATGTGTCGTGCCAGTTGAGTCGGCAATCTCTATTTGAAACGGACTTTCGAGCGCGATGATGGCGAAGTCTTTTGGGTCATTGTGTTCGGCGTAGCGTCGGATTATATCGACGCCAGCGGAGAAAGCGGCGCGCTCCTCATCTGGGTTATCATAGACCGCGTCATTCCAGTTTTTGGAGAAATGATTGAGCGCGTCTTCGAGCGAAGGCGGGAGAAGTGCTGGCTCATGGAAAAATTTCAGCGTTGAATGAACGAGTGTTCCAAAGACTGCTTCTTTCGACTTCGGCTCTCTCAGCCGGTTGATTTCCTTGAATTTGTACTTCAGCGGGCACGTCTGATACGTGCCGAGAGATGAGTAGGAGAGGCGCATAAAGGGTTTTGTTAACTGTCAGCTGTTAGCCCGAGAACTATTGCTGTCCACACTGTAGCAAGAAAAAAAGAAAAGAAAAACCGGTCTGCATATGCGAATGAGACCGGTGGTTGGAGTGGTTTGTCCGAAAACCATAGTTTTCGAATTTTTGTTCAGGTTCTTGAGCGGTGGTCGCGACACTAGCTTGGAACGACCGTATCTTGATTGGCCAACCTGATAATGCTGTTGGCTATACAGCGGACAATGTGAGTGTTTCTTTCTGCGGCTCGAGGAGGCCAGTAGTCCTCTGTATTTAGCGCTTCCGCCTCTTTTGCTTTAAGGAGAGAAAGGATTGCTGGATCACGATTTTTTATTTTTTCCTCGATATCTCCCAATGCGCCGAGATATCCTATGCCGATATTACTTTTGGTAAGAACATGCTCCGAGATGTGTTGTTGGAGCAGGGTGAGCGCCATCGGAAGAATTCTATGATCGCCTGCTGAGAGCTCTATCGTCTTTGTGACCGAAGAACTTATGTGGTATATGAGGGGTATTCTCTTGGACACTTCAGCTCTCCTATTTGCATGGTTTTGGACTGGGTTGTGAAAGAATTGATTTCCTGCTACAGTAGCGAGAAACTTACTTTATGTCAAGAGAAAACAATACCTTTCGTCTCGTGGCGCCGTATGTTCCGGCAGGGGATCAGCCGAAGGCGATAGCGTCGCTTGTTTCGGGGTTGCGAGCGGGAATGAATCGGCAGACCCTCTTGGGGGTGACGGGATCAGGGAAGACCTTCACGATGGCAAATGTGATTCAGCAGATAGGGAAGCCGGCTCTGGTCATCGCACACAACAAGACGCTTGCTGCACAGCTTGCTCAGGAATATCAGGGGTTTTTCCCCGATGCGGCGGTGCACTATTTCGTCTCGTACTACGACTTCTATCAGCCGGAGGCATATATTCCCGCAAGCGATACGTATATTGAGAAAGACGCCGCAATCAATGTGGAGATCGAGCGGTTGCGGCATGCGTCGACGCAGGCGCTCCTCACGCGTCGCGACACGATTATCGTCGCGTCGGTGTCGTGCATCTATGGCTTGGGGTCGCCGGAAGAATACGAACGCGAGAATATGCGGGTCGAACTCGGCATGCCGTGTTCGCGTGCGGAATTTCTTCGGGCGCTTATCGGTCGGCATTTCGAGCGGACGAATGTCGATCTCTCGCCAGGCACATTTCGTGCGATGGGAAATCGAATCGAGGTGATGCCGGTGCAAGAGAAAGCCATCTTCGAAATCGAGCTCTCGGGAAATGCAATCGGGCGAATTCGGAAAATAGACCCCGTGTCGCAAACCATTCTCGAAGAGCCAAGCAATTTTTTTCTTTTCCCGGCAAAGCATTTCGTGACGACAGAAGAAGAGCAGAAAAAATCACTCGTTTCCATTCGGACTGAGCTGGAGGAACAGCTCAAAAAAATGACGGACGCCGGGAAACTTCTTGAAGCAGATCGACTCAAACGCCGGACAAACTATGACCTCTCGATGATTGAGGAAATCGGCTATACCAATGGTATTGAGAATTATTCGCGGCACCTTTCGGGGAAGGCGCCCGGCGAGCCGCCTGAGACGCTGCTCTCGTATTTCCCGAAGACTCCTGATGGGCAGTCGGACTTCCTCACTATTATTGATGAATCGCACGTCACACTTCCACAAATTCGTGGCATGTATGCGGGTGACCAGTCACGCAAGAAGACGCTTGTCGAGCACGGCTTTCGACTTCCGTCCGCGCTCGACAATCGTCCGCTTCGTGGCGAAGAATTTGAGGCGCGTGTCGGGCAGACTCTTTTTACGTCCGCGACGCCGGGCGATGAAGAACGGCGAACGAGCAAGAATATCGTCGAGCAAGTGATACGCCCGACGGGACTCGTCGATCCTCTGCTGATAATTCAGCCCGTTCGCGCTGATGGAGAATATGCCGGACAGATCCAAAATTTCATCGCCGAAGCGGAGAAAGAAATCGCCAAAGATGGCAGAGTTATTGCAACGACACTGACCAAGAAGATGGCGGAAGACCTCTCGACATTTCTCAAGGAGAAGAACATCAAGGCAGAATATTTGCACAGCGATGTGAAGACAATCGATCGGATTCGCATTCTCACTAATTTTCGCAAGGGAAATTTCGACTGTCTTGTTGGTGTGAACTTGCTGCGCGAAGGGCTTGATCTTCCCGAGGTGACATTTATCGGCATTTTGGACGCGGACAAAGAAGGATTCTTGCGATCGGAAACCGCGCTTATTCAGACAATCGGACGCGCGGCGCGAAATGTTTCGGGGCGCGTCGCACTCTATGCGGATAGAGTGACTGGTTCACTCAAGCGCGCAATCGACGAGACGAATCGCCGTCGTGATATTCAGCTCGCGTACAATGTCAAGCACAACATTACGCCGATCACTATCCGCAAGGAAATTCACGACATTACCGATAAGATGGAAAGTGATCACGATCGCGCCGTCCGCGCCGATCTCGCGCTCGATGAAAAAGTATTTGGTAATGACAAAAAGAAACTCATTCGCCGAAAGAAGAGCGAGATGAATGAAGCCGTGAAAGTTCTCGACTTCGAAACCGCCGCTCTCTTGCGCGACGAGATACAGGAATTAGAAGGACTTGAAAAGAAGTAAAGGCGCGCGTATGCTCCAGAGTCGGACTTCGACGGTAGTGTAACAAGAGGGGAATGAGATGAATGCGGAAAAAATCGTGATGAACGTACAGAGATATGTCGGTAGATTGGAAGAAGCAATACTCGTGATGTTGTTGAGTAGGGGAGTTGGTGAATGGGTGAATGTAGGACGAATATCGAAGCATCTTCAAGACACGATGGGTATACGCGCCACGATTGGCTCGGTGCATTCGACACTTGCGCGGTTGGAAATGAAAAGTTTAGTGAAGACGCGGCTTGAATCCATGCAAGAATACTCTGGGAGGCGGTTGAAAAAGCCGACAGGACGCCGACGCAAGATGATTCAAATCACCCCAGCTGGCAGGAACATGACGATACTTGTACGCGAATGTACAGATCGTATCTGGGGTTCTCAAGAAGATTGAAACGTGGGGAATAAAAACATGACGGCTGTTCTATCTTTGAACAGCCGTCTTTTTTCTCGAGAGTTTCAAAAGTTATGCCGATAGTGTTGTGCTGCCGGCGATCTGAATATTTCGAAATTATATCCCCCAAACGGCGAAGAAGAGGAGGGTGAGCAGGATTCCGACTAGGGCGCCGACAGCGACTTCTTCGGGTTTGTGTCCGACACGCTCTTTGAGGCGAGGGAAATTTGATTCGTCGAGTTTGAGCTCTTTGGTGAGATTGTTGAGATAGCGTGCATGCTCGCCCATGTAGACGCGCAGACGAAGTGCGTCGAAGACAACGATGATGGCGAGCGTGAGCGCGATGGCAAATGATGTCTTGGTGAAGCCATCGATGAGGGCGACGGTTGTCACGAGGGAAGAGACGAACGCCGTGTGCGCGCTCGGCATGTGTCCATAGGCTATCGAGTAGCGCAGATCCCAGCCGTGTTTGCGACAGTAATTGGCAAACTTGATACCCTCAGTGATGATGCCGACGAGAATCGGAATTAGGAAGAGCATAATTTCGTTTCGAATCATAAGAAGAAAAATAAAGAATGAAAAATAATTAAGTAATCAGTCTTTCTTATACCACTTCGGTTCCAAAGGAGTATCTCGTCCTTTGCTTTGCGATTTGTACCAAATTCCTACTGATCCGCCAATCATATTGAACATTGTATCGAGATATTCTTCTACATTCCCACCTTCTTTTCGCTTTCCATTGAGGAATTGCAAGTTAAATCCGGCTATGTATGCTTCGTATTCCATTAGCTCTATAGGCATTCCTGAACTCTGATTTTCTTGAAAGGCATGGATGAGTTCATGTTCAAATGTACCTAAGTTCTTTGAATAGGTCTCGAGGTCGTTTCTGTTGATATCTATACCAATTTTGTTTGACTCTGGAAGAAAGACTCCACCTGCCGCATGGTTTTCAGCGAAAAATTTTCCACATTCGCTTTTGGATCGTATGGCAACGTTGGAATTTTTTGCCATTTCTCGGAGCATTTTTTCATATTCACTTGGCTGATCAAACCGCATATCCCTTTGCGGTAAACGGTATTTGGATCGAATAATATTTTGATCTTGAATAAGGCGATCTAAAAAAGTCGGATCATTCAGTTTTAGCCCGGTTATATGCTCGGCAAGCTGATGACTGAATTTTTCTGGACTTTTTTCTTTAGATACTTCTTGTGGTAGCGTGTTTTCTTCTCTGCTCTCCTTTGGTGGTGTCGGGTTTTCGAATCGATTCATAGAATTACCTCTTTTTAAGTACCAATCAATAAACATATTCTTCTTGTTTGTTGATTATACTAATTATACAACGCTTGTTCTTTTTTTGATATTATACTGCTTTTCATTGGGGGATTTTTGTGTTAGTGTTGAGGTGTTGGGAATAAGTATTTTGCTTTAACGAAGACGATTTTCTTCGGAATTTCCGGAGGTGGTCGGCTCGCACGTCTATGGCGATTTATATTTTGCTTGGAATAGTGGTCGTTCTTGTGGTGTGGGGAGTAGCGGCATACAATGGCTTGGTTATGTTCAAGAATCGCGCTGGAGAAGCGTGGAGCGATATCGATGTTCAGCTCAAACGTCGCTATGATCTCATCCCAAATCTGGTAAGTACAGTGAAAGGCTATGCTGCACATGAGTCCGGTGTTTTCCAGAAGGTGACCGAGGCGCGGAGTCAGGCAATGCAAGCAGGTGGCACAGTGGAGAAAGCGCAGGCGGAGAATATGCTCTCGGGTGCCCTGAAGAGTCTCTTTGCGGTTGCAGAAGCGTACCCCGATCTCAAAGCGAATCAGAATTTCCTCGAGCTTCAGCGCGAGCTCTCCGATACGGAAAACAAGATTCAGGCATCACGTCGCTTCTACAATGGTGTCGTGATGGAGTACAACACGAAGATAGAAACCGTTCCGACAAATATCATTGCTAACATGTTCACCTTTACCAAGCGCGAATTCTTCGAACTCGAAGAAGAAGCAGCAAAGCAACCGGTGAAAGTGGAATTTTAGTATTTCTGTATGGCAACTCTGTATACGAGTTATGACAAGAACACTCGATTGACCTGGGCTTATATCACGGGGTTTTTGGTGTTTGTGATTGGGGTGGGGTATGTGTTTGCGGGCGCGATGCAGTCGAGTGCGATTCTCTACGGGGCGGTGATTTTCTCAATCATTATGAGCTTTGGCTCCTATTGGTGGAGTGACAAGATCGTGCTCGCGATGAGCGGCGCCAAGGAAGTGACGCATGAGAATGGTCGCGAGATTTATCGTCTCGTTGAAAACCTCTGCATCACAGCGGGGTTGCCGACGCCCAAGATTTATATTATCGAAGATTCTGCGATGAACGCTTTTGCGACAGGACGCGATGCGAAGCACGGCGTGATTTGTCTCACAACAGGTATTATCAACCGGCTTGAGAAAATAGAGCTTGAGGGAGTGATTGCACATGAATTGTCGCATATCGGGAATCGTGATATTTTGCTCTCGACGGTGGTTGTGGTGATGGTGGGATTTGTGACACTTCTCGCGGATTGGTTTCGTAACTGGGCGTTTTTCGGTCGGCGAAGCGATGATCGTGAGAGCGGGCAATTGCAATTTGTTTTTATGATTCTCGCCATCGTACTCTCTATTCTCGCGCCGATTGCTGCCGTGCTTATGCAGCTCGCCATTTCGCGAAAGAGGGAATTCTTGGCAGATGCGTCAGGTGCGCTTCTGACTCGTTATCCAGAAGGACTTGCGAGTGCCCTTTTGAAGATTTCGGGCGACACGGAGCCACTCGAAGCCGCGAATCGCGCGACAGCTCATCTCTATATTGCCAACCCTTTTAAGGGTAAGAAGATGATGAATCTTTTCATGACACATCCGCCGATGGAAGAGCGGATTGCGGCACTTCGTGGGATGAAACTCTAGCGCGTATTGCGAGGTGGTGTATACTTCTAAGGTGAGACCTTCATAAATTTTTTAGACACACGATATGTCAGAAGAAACATCTGAGAAAAAGGAAGAGAATGCAAAAGCATGGGAAACCGTACATGAGGGTGCTGAGGCACCGAAGGTGGATAAGGATGTTGAGGAGAACAAGGTTGTCGCGGCGCTGAGTTATCTCGGACCCCTCTTTTTCATTCCGCTTTTTCTCAAACGTGAGAGCCCGTTTTGTCAGTTTCATGCAAAACAAGGGTTGGCGCTTTTCATTGTCTGGATAGTCGGGAAGTTTGTCTTTTGGTTCCCGATATTTGGGTGGGCGATCGCAATCGCAGTTGCGGTGCTCAATATTATGGCTTTAATAAAGACTCTTGCCGGGGAGAAGTGGGATATACCGCTTATTGGAGACCTTGCAAAGAAAATCAACATCTAGGATCCGTCTTCGCGCGTTGTGAGACATGGGTTTCTGCGAGAATTTTTGCTTGCTCGGGGAAGGAAAAAGGTGTGAAGCCTTTTTTCTTTTGCCTCTTGCCGATTTTCCTGATAGGATACTCCGGGTGGCATTTCGAATGAAATTTTTAGTGCGTTCTATCTCTCAATAAAACCTGTATGAAAAAGAATACCAAGATCGTGGCGACGATTGGTCCGGCATCGGAGTCGAAGGAGAAATTGCGCGAGATGGCAGAGGCGGGCATGAATGTGGTGCGACTTAATTTTTCTCATGGCGAGTATGCTTGGCATGAGATGGTAATCAATCGCGTGCGTGAGGTGTCTGAAGAATTGAAGCGTCCGATTGCTATTCTTGCGGATATTCAGGGTCCGCGTATTCGGACTCAGATAGACGAACCGTTTCACGTTGCAAAGGGGGATGCAGTCTTTGTGGGAGATATTTCAAATGAGGCGGAATTTCCAAAGACGCGCGGGCATTGGTTCTTTCTTGACCAGCCGAATATTGTTCACGATATCAATGTCGACGATCTCATTTTGGTGGAAGACGGTCTCTTGCAGTTTCGCGTCATGAAGAAGGAGGGGAATGTTCTCGAACTTGAGGCGGTGAATGATGGTGAAGTGAAAAATCACAAAGGTGTAAATCTTCCCGACTCAAAACTTCAGCTCCCGGTTATTACTGAGAAGGATACGCGAGATCTTCATTTCGTTGTGGAGCATGGTGTTGACTATGTCGGGCTCTCGTTTGTCGGGAATGCCGATGATATCCGCTTGGCACGCACAGTGATGGCGGAGGGCGGTCTTGCGGAATCGGCACTGCCCAAGATTGTGGCAAAGATTGAGCGAAAAGAAGCGGTCAAGAATCTCAGTGAAATCGTGCATGAAGCGGATGCGGTGATGGTGGCGCGCGGCGACCTCGGCATCGAGCTTCCCGAGACGCGCGTCGCTATTTTGCAGAAAGAAATCATTGCGGCGAGTCTCTCTGCTGTGCGACCGGTTATCGTGGCAACACAGATGATGAAGTCTATGACTGAGAATCCTCGTCCGACGCGTGCCGAAGTGAGTGATGTCACCAATGCCGTCATCGATCATGCGGACGCCGTGATGCTCTCGGAAGAGTCGGCAATGGGGAAGTATCCCGTCGAGACGATTCGCACGATGAGTGAAATCATTGCCAGTACCGAAGAGTCGCCCTTCGACAATGTATATCAAACTATCGGCATGAATCTTCGTTCCGAATATGCGACCATGGTGCGGAGTGTCTACGAGCTTGCAAAGAGCTATGATGCCGAAATTATCCTCCTTATGAGCGAGAGCGGTTTTACGGCGCGACTCATGTCGCATTTCCGACCGGATTCGCGACTCTTCGTGGCGACGAATAATCAAAATGCATGGAATCGGATGGCACTCTTCTGGGGAGTTGACGCGACGCTTTTTGCGGATAATACTCAACTTGACGGCATCATCGATCGACTCATTGAGAAGCTTCTCGCCGAAGGCAAGGTCAAAAAAGGCGAGCGCGCCGTCCTCTGCCTCGGCCGCCACCGCAAGAGCGACCAGCTCCAGCTCGTCGGCGTACGAGAGATTGGGTAACCATTCTTTTATAAGTTGCCATGGAAATGCGTGAATTGCTTGAGTTTACGGAACGGGTGGCAAGTGAGCTTTCCAAAAGGACGCCAAACTCGACATCGACAGAGCGAGCGTTTGCTCGTATGGTAAAGCTGACCGAAGAAGTTGGGGAGCTTGCTGATGAAGTGCTCGCTTCACAAGGTGATCAGCGGAAGGAGAAGCTTGAAGAAAAACGCGCTGAAGGTCTTGGGGATGAGATTGCCGATGTGCTTATCACAACACTCATACTCGCCGCTTCGCTCGAGGTGAATGTTCCAGAGGCGCTTGCAAGGAAAATCACAAAGATAGAGGCGCGATTTTACGGGAACATTCGATAGAAGGATATGGTAGGTAAATTTCTCAATAATCTTCCATAAATTGGTATCTATGCAAGAGAGAATACTGACACAGTGGAATACTCCCGATGGAGTTGTGGAAAGAGAATGTCAGGAAGACTTGAGAAAGCTTAAACAGCTGGAGGATAAACTGAATGAGCTGACTTTGGCGCTTTCTGGTATTCGGAGGCTCCTTCATCCTCGTGAGGCATTCAATGTGGAGCAGGCAATCAGAGCTCTTTACCCGAGATTAAAGGCGGCAAGGATTCGAATTGAACAAGGAGGGAGTTCGCACGAAAGAAAACAAGACGATGAAGAAATTGAGGGAGGAGAAGTGTAAGTGACTTGGAAGATGCAAGGGCATGGTGCGATCTTGGGAATAGAAGAGCATTCTCAAGGAAATGTCGAATCGACAAGGAATCGGCGACCACTTGAATTGCTTTGTTATGAAGCCTACTCTTTCAAAGAGGAAGCCCTGGGGAGAGAAAAATATTTGAAAACAAGTGATGGAAAAAAAGACCTGAAGAAGAGATTGACAAAAAGTTTTACGGAAGGGTGCTAGAGTGGTCGAATAGGACAGTCTCGAAAACTGTTGTACCGGAAACGGTACCGTGGGTTCGAATCCCACCCCTTCCGCATTTGTTCAATATCCGCCGTACCCCCTGCTTTTTCAAGTATGCGGTACGGCTGTTTTAGTGTATACGAAGCCATCTCGCCATTTACAATCGTCGCGTTCAAAAGTACCGTTTCCAGTACCTTCCTCTTTTTCACATCATCGCCCTCGATAAAATCCTTTTCCGCACCAGAAGCGGACAAAAAGACTTTTTTCACCTGTTCTAAAGTGCGAGTCATGGTTTCGGGATTGTGCCTCTCCAATTCCTTGAGTCGCTGTTGTATCTCGGCGGTTTCTTTGTTGAAGGCTTCCAGCTTCGCGTCTACGGTCTCTCCCGCATACTTTCCCGCCAGTTGGATATCAAGAAGCCTCATCTCTTGTTGTGCGAGTGTCTCGCGCCGTTTTTCGAGGTTTGACTTCATGGTTTCAAAGAAACTCCCGTCTTTTTTGTTTTTCTCTCGGTCGGCTTCGTAGCACAACTCGATGAATTCTTCGTCAAAGTGAATTTTCTTGAAGATTGAGGCAAGTATTTTCTCGGCTTCTTCACTTCGCATATACTGCTTGTGCGCTTCACAGTTTCCTTTCCCATTGGTGCAGTAGTAATACGTGAAGCCTTTCTTCTCCATGGCGGTCATGAGACACCCGCACGAATGACAGGTCATAAAGCCTCGCAAAGGGAAAAAATGTTTCTTGTATCGGCTTCTGTTTTTTCCCGTGAAAACATCCTGTGTCTTCTCAAACAATTCTTTGGATATGATGGTTTCGTGATTGCCCGAATAATATATGCCGTGGACATACATGATGCCGTGATAGAAAGGGTCTTTGAGAATTTTCTGAATTCTTCCTTTGCGATATTTGTACCCGCTTCGAGAACGGAAGCCTTCTTGAAAAAGCAGGTCGGATATTTTTTTGAGGCTATAACTTCCCGAAGCGTACAATTCAAAAGCCCTCTTGATAAAGGGGGCGCGTTCGGTATCAACGAGTATCGTTTTGTTGAGTCGGTCGTTGAGGTATCCAATTTTGGCATAATTGGGGTAGCCGCCATTTTCCAGTTTCGACGCCATGCCTCGCTTTACTCGTGTACTCAAGGTGCGGATTTCCTGATTTGCTTCTCCGGTTTTAACACTGAAAAGTACGGCGTCATCGCTTGGCAGATAGCATTTCTCCATCGTCTGAATTTCCTTGATGATTCCTTCCTGCAAAAGCCACAGGATTTTTCCGCTGTCTATCGGGTTTCTCGAAAGGCGGTCTAATGCCCAGCAGACAATGCCGTCTGCTTCGCCGTCTTCAATCATTCGTATCATTTCCGTAAACATCGGGCGATTGTAGGGTTTCTTGGCGGACTTGGATTCGGCGAAGACTTTGATGATATTCAAGCCCAATTCACTTGCCCGTCTTTGCATGTTGCTGATTTGCGATTCAAGGGAGAGGGCTTGCCGATTCTTGTCTTCGGAAGATTTTCGGACGTAGAGGAGGTATTTCATAGTGTCCATAAGCTACCGAAAACAAAGGATAAAATCAAGCAGACGAAGCATTGAGACGAAAAATCGCGTAGAAAATTTCTCCGAGGTAATTGCTGGTAAATGTCGTTTCCCACCCATTTTCCATATTTCCAGCATTCTCTTGCATGAAAACTCGGGCGTCGTCGTTGACGATTTCAACTGGTCTTTCCAAATCCTGTGAACAAAAAAACTTCTTCTTCTTGCCAAGCATTCTTTTGTCGAACATATCTTTCTGCAGGTACTTTGACAGGTATCGTCCCAAGTTGGAAACATGCCGTACTCGCTTGATTTTGATAAACCCATTGCCCCAAATTTTCTCGATTTCCTTGCTTCTTACATACCGCAAGTTGCAAAGCAGGTGGTAATGCGCCGCGCCGCCCTCGGGTTTCACGTTTCCGAAAAAATCCACGTCTTTCTGAAATTCCAAGACGGCAAAGTACTGAAACTCGGGAAAGCGGTCTTTCATGCGCTGGGTGAAGAGATTAAAACAGTGATTCGATTTTTTTCCGTCGGTTATCTTCGAGGTGAGTGTCAAAAACTTTGTGAGTTGTGGGTTTGAGTTTACAGTCCGTCGAATTTCTCGGCGAGTACGTCGAACGGAGGATTCCGCTTTTTCCGTCTGACCTTTTTCTTCTTTCTTGTCGTTCTCATTTTTTTCTCGTTTCCTGCGTTTGTAGTTGCGAAGGACGGGTCGGTCTTTGTACTGGTATTGTTCGCATTCAAAACCAGAAACCACCACTTTTTCATAAATTCTCTCGGTATACCTTCCCGTAGATGTGTTCATAGAATCAAGTTAAGAGAGGAACACTGGGTGCTTGCATTTCCCTCGCTGGCGCGTCAAGGTCGTGCGCCTTCGGCGCCTCCACCTTGACCCGCACTCGGGAAATGCGGGTACCCTCATAGGTTTCCTTCGGAAACCTTGTTTCACCGGAAGCCACAGGGGAACGGGTGCCATAAGAAAACGCTGAATACAAAGTCGCCATCGAAGCAAGGTACAAGTCGGCTTCTTCATGGTTTATCGTTTCTCCGTGGACGCGGAGGAAGTACTCGATAAGCTTGTCTCGGAGGTTTTGGGTGAAGGAGTAGGACACAAAAAAAGACCGTATTGATTTACGGTCTTTAGGGTAGAGAGTTTTGAGGGGACGGTATAAGGCGCGCTAGGTTTTCTTGGGTGATATGCAGTTTGCGCCTTTTTTAAGCCTTGTGATGATGTTTAGAATATCCTCATAGTTGAGTCGTGGTATTTTGTACTTTTCGTTTATCTTCGACGCAATGTCTTGTGTTTTCATTCCTGCTTTGTAAAGGCTGAATATTTCCATGTCTCTTTCCAAGTTTTTCCGTCTGTTTTTTCTCCCGAGTTTTCTTTGCGCCAAGATTTCTTGTTGAGCCCTTTTGATTCTTGGCCAATTGGCTTTCATGTCGCCCCACGACGTTTCGGGGTATATTTTTAATGGGATAACTCCTCGTGTTTCCGTGGTTGTAAAATATGGGTTGAGGTGCCACATTTCTGAACGTAACTTGCAATTATTCATGTTTCCTTCTTGAACAAGATACAGGATTGCCAATTGGTATGACTCCGAGAGTATGTATTTTTCTCTCAACGCTTTCACGTCTTTTTTCAAAGGTTCGAGTACGTCCAAGAGGTGTTTCGGCGTACCATCTTTTTCTCTTTGTTCGGGAGGGGCGGGAAAATGGTATTTTTCCTGCAATACGCGTATGTCTGCCATGAAGTCGTCGTCCGTCATCAAAAGGGAGACTCCTTGGAGAATTTTTTCTTCGAAGGTGAATTTGGGAGGCATAGGGAAGGTATTTTCTAGGTCAGTGAAGTTATAGGGTATTTTGAGGTTGGTGTCAAAGTGAAGATGCAAAGAATGAGGCTTTATGAAGCATTTTTACTGTATTTTCGTGAGTGGGTATTGACTAATAAAAGAGAATATTATATACTCCACAGTTATCGGAAACGAAAACCCGTATCACGTCGGCCACGTGAAGAGTACTTTAATTTCGAGGTATCGTCATGGCACAAGTCATTACAGAAGGTAGCGTTCCTTCACCGGAAGAGTGGTCTACGCAGATTAAATGTATTGGTAGCGGTAGCGATGAAAGTAAAGGATGTGGTGCCATACTTAAAGTTACTAAGGACGATGTAGTCTTGATGAAGTGGTATGGCACTCACTTCAAGCATCACTATCCGGCGACTCAATGTCCGCGCTGTTTGAAATACACTTACATCAAAGAACTGCCTGATACCATCTGGAAACCACTCCTGAAAAAGGGAAAGGCTATTTTTGATGGGGTTGATGACCGTATTTGACGGACAACAACTTTTCCTATCTCGAACACAACTGTCCACACAGAATGGCGCAATAACCTCGAGAACACGAAGACATCTTGACCGATATGCCCTGTGCGTATCGGTCTTTTTTATGCTACAGTTAGCTGATTTGAGAAATGGCTTTGATACACTAAATACGTTCTCACTTCGTCCCACCCCTTCCGCCAATTTTCATTTTTGTTCGAAACGGTAGAACGTGGAGTGTTGCTTCGTGGTGCGCTCGCTCTTGTTATTTCGGACAAAAGTAAAAAAGTAAGCAATGCGCGCCTCGCGTTTCCGCTGCTTTGTAAACAGAGGCGTCACAATGGGATCTTTATGTTTTTTAGCTTGGGATTTGTTACCTGTGTATAGATTTGTGTCGTCCGTATATTGCTATGCCCCAAAAGCTCTTGCACATATCGAACATCGGTACCGTTCTCTAAATTTCGCTTCACCCCATTCTTTCACGATGCTCGGCGCTGACGCCCGCTCTTAGAAAGAATCCGATTTTGTTTTTCTTTTATTGTAGAGGGGAAATATGGAGTTTTCTCCGCTTCGCTACGAAAACATTTATCTTATAAGGGAAAAACGGACATAATGCAATTGCTTAGTTTGAAAAATAATAAATATGAACCCACTTAAAACAAATGGTCTAATAATACAGAGCTTTCCGCAAGAGAAATATGAATCTATTCACCTTATTTTAAGTAGCAGATATGCAGAAAAGAATGAATACGAACATTTTTCAGGAGCGTGGAATGCTATAGCATATCGATACAGAGGAGCAATTGACTATGGAAGTGATTTCGTCAAATTAATAAAATTATACGGAACAGCACCACAGCCAGAAAAAAGATATTTACAAGAACAAGCTCTTTTTAATCATTTCAGTTCTTGCTTTTCAGTTTTTGAATCAGTGTGTTATGGATTTTTTGCGATAGGATCTATTATTAATCCAGAATATTTTTCCATAAGCGACAAAGCTGATCAACGAAAAATATCTCCAGAAACAACAAAAAAAACTTTTCAAAAGGCATTTCCTGATGAACAAATCACTAAAACATTAATTGAGTTAACTGCCGATTCAGAATTCGAAAATATTAGAAATACTAGGAATATTCTTATTCATAGAACAGCGCCGGGAAGAAAGATTTATCTACACATAGGAGAGGATGAATCACTCCCGACAGAATGGAAATTGAACAATAAACCCTTAAATGAATTGATAGTCAAATCAAACGAGGATAGCATGGAAATGCTTTTAAATAATTTACTAACTGCAGGAGAAGTTTTTTGCAGGTCACATTTATAATTATATGGCACGTAAAAATATTTTAAAAATACCAGCTAAAATAAGAAATCAGATAAAAACATTTAGTCAGGATGATGTTGTTGTAGCTTGTGTAAAATATATTCCAAAAGAAGAAATTCATAGATGCAAACATCTGAGGATACGCTATATTGACGGCGAACTTATTCTCCCACCTTCGGAAACCCCAAATCCTAATACCGGGAAATTTTCTCGGGCAAACCTGGAAGGTTTGGAGAAAAAAAGAACTGATTTGCCAAAAATATCAAAAGAATTCAGCTCTGAAGCTCCAAATTGGAATGGAAATGGTGCGCATGTTGTTTCTTATTCGCGAGATGTATATCGAAAAGATTTTTATCCACCCAAAGAAGTTGAGTTGAAAATTGAGCAAATAGAAAAAAGAGAGCATGGTTTCAAAATAAAATTTTTAATTGATCAAGTAATTAATCGAAATACTCCGAATTTTGAAAAAGAATTATTGTACAACTTAAATTTATTACAAGAAAACGTTGGAATGATAGATGTCTTTCCGAGTATTGCAACTTTGGCAGATTACGCAAAAACCGTTTATATTGATTGGGAAATATTACCGCCAGGAACCGTTGATGAAATTATAGAAGCTTTGCTAAAGAACCAAAAAACAGAAAGTATTACCCCAGATCAAATAAAAATAATGAGAGAAAGAATAGGTGTTATGTCAAAATTAAAGCCCGTTGTTTATATAAAAGGTACAAATGGTTTTTTAAGATATTTTGGGGCAAAGTTCGGAGATGATTTTGTTGTTTTTGAAAATATAAAATATGGAAACGCCTTATATATAATGTATAATTCATGGGCGGAGCTAAGTAAAAAAAGCAGGACAGAATTACTCAATGGACCAAGAGAAGACTTTGATCGCATAGAACATAGAGATGGATGGGGTGATGTTTTACAAAAATTTGTTAGAGAATATAGGCGTAAAAACAAAACTATAAATGAAGGGCTATTTTAAAGAAATTTAATTAGAAACCAATTTCCTGTACATGACAAATAAAAGGAGTTTTTGATTTTTGGCATGCACCCCTACCTCTCTGGCCAAAATCCAAAACAGAAAAAGAAATTTTAAAATTTTTTAAAACAATTCCGACATTAGTCGGAAAAAAGAAAAGGAATACATCAGCTAACAACGAGTATCCGGTTACGGCTTTTACACAAAAGCCTCCATCCAAATTTTTCCTCCGCTACGCTACAGAAAAACTTCGGATACTCGTAACGTTAAGTGACATATTTCCAAGTCTCTTTTTTAGAATAAGGAACGAGTGAAAAATTTTCTTTATTTTAATGAGGGGAAATAAGGAATTTTCTCAGCTTCTTCACTCCGCAAATATCGCTTGCGCGCTTCACAGTTTCCTTTGCCATTGGTGCAGTAGTAATACGTGAAGCCTTTTTTCTCCATGGCGGTCATGAGACATCCGCACGCGTGGTAATTCATAAAGTCTCGAAGCGGAAAGAAATGCTTTTTGTATCGGCTTCGATTTTTTCCTGTGAAAACATCTTGCGCCTTCTCAAACAACTCTTTGGAAATGAGAGTGTCGTGATTGCCCGCGTAATATATCCCGTGGACATAGCCTGCCTGCTTGTGGTAATGTCAAAATGTAAAAATTAGGTAAAATAAAAATATGAATAAAAATATAAGAACAGAGATTGCTGTGGGAATAATACTTGTCATTTTTATTGTTATTGTGGGTTTTATTTGGCTGGGTAGCAAACAGCAAACATTGGATTCAGTAGTTAAACCCGTGGTCAAATCCGTAGAAAATCAAAGTATAACTGAAAAGAAAAGTCTTCCAGCAACTCTTTCTTCTTCTGCTGCTGGTAGAGATACGTCTGGACGTGAGCTTAAAGTCGAAGACATATCAATTTCAAATGTTAAATTCACTTTGCCAAACTCAACCATTGATTCCCCTGTAAAAAATAATTTTTCATTTCAAAATGTAAAAAAATATACGTTGACGACGCCTACAGGAGTCGCACCAATTTTTTATGTTGACGACCAACCACAGAGAGACGGGACTGTTAAGAGTGTAGAAGTGGATGTCCCAAGTGGAAAATCTATAATAGGCGTCAGAGTAATAGTTAGCAACGAGAAAAACACTGCTAGTTTGTCAATAAACCCGAATTTTCTTTTATCAGTCAATGATATAAAAGTAGCCCCAGTTAACTATAATGTTGCTAGCTTTAGTATTCCGGGTGGGGCTTCGGTTGAATTTGAGTATTTATTTGCAGTGGGTGAAAAGACAAATACTTTCGTATTGAGTTTTGGCGAAAATACGGAAAATCCAGAGGGTCGACTTCTTGTTGACTTTGGGCAGAAAAATTTTACCTCATTAAAGTAGTTTTTTTGCTTCTCACACAGTGCTTATCTTGAAGCCTCCACATAGGAGGCTTTTTGTTTCCAAAAATTTATCGTACAATCATGGGTACTTGGTGGAATGATGGAAATTGAAGCACATACGTTCTCACTTCGTCCCACCCCTTCCGCCAATCTCAAGTTGATGAAGAAACACTAATTCAGATAAAAGAAAAAATTAAGGATAATTTAAAGTAGTGCCCCTTTGTCTGACTTTCTCGCTATCGCTCGAACCACGCTTCGCTCTTACTTCGCTACGCTACATTCGTGTCTTCAGCAAGAGATAAAAGAAAAATTGCTCGGCTTGAGATCCCTCCTAAATTTCTTTCGCTACATTCCGCAAACTTCTCATAATCCTGACGTTATTCGCAATTTCACTTTGCTCCATTGCGAATAAAGCCTGCGGATGATAATCTTGCTATTCTCCTCCATTTCGCTTCGCGAAACTCCGTATAACAGCGAGATATTCGAAATTTTCCTTTCAAGAATTTCATTTCTTTTCAGAAAAACGTCGCATCATCCGTAGGCGTTATATTCAATTCGGGCTGGCTCGCAAAACATTTAAATCCTTGCAATTTTTACTATAATTATGACTATGAAAATATATTTTGCTGGTTCAATTCGTGGCGGAAGAGGTGATAAAGATTTATATCTTCAGCTAATCCAACACCTCGCTAAACATGGTAAAGTTTTAACTGAACATGTCGGCGATGGAAACCTAACAGAGATCGGTGAAGACGGCCCCAATGACGAATATATCTACGAGCGTGATATGGATTGGGTTCGCCAATCAGATGTTGTTATTGCCGAAGTTTCCACACCATCGCTCGGTGTTGGATACGAAATCGGAAAAGCTGAGGATATGAACATAAAAATGTTGTGTCTTTATAGGAATCAGCAAAATAAAAGATTATCTGCAATGATTAGTGGAAATCCAAACGTAAAAATTGCAAGATATGAAACTTTTGAAGATGCAGTTTCTCATATTGATAGTTTCTTTGAATCATTGAAGTAGCGAGCCAGCCCGAACTCTGAAATTTTCCTTCGGAACGTTGCACTAAATTTCAGCCCTTCGGGGAATATAACAAGTATTATGAGGTTACGAAGTCTTGCAGACTTCTCATAATCCTGACATTAGCTGAAATATTCCTTTAGTCAGGAATTTTGATAAGCTTTTCAGTAGGGGATAAATTTAATTTTTCGTATACTATAGGGAGCGGTGGAAGGTAATAGAGTGCTTTCTTTCACTCTGGTACAGAAAACGAATTGTTTTTAAATCTTTCATCGGTAATGATGATATTATGAAAATTACAGTTCAAACAACGATATCAGCAGACAAAAAGAAGGTTTGGGATCTTTATACAAATCCTAAGCATATTGTAAATTGGAATTTTGCATCAGAAGACTGGTGTTGTCCGAGTGCGGAAAATGATCTACAGGTTGGCGGGAAATACAAGGCACGAATGGAAGCAAAGGACAAAAGTTTTGGTTTTGATTTTGAAGCAACCTACAGTGAAGTTGTCGAGGGTGAAAGATTTTCATCCACTCTGGAAGATGGAAGAGAAGTAAATGTTTCTTTTGAAAACCTCGATGGTCAAACCAAGGTAGTAGTCGTTTTTGATGCAGAAAAAGAAAATTCTGAAGAAAAACAAAGAAGTGGTTGGCAATCAATACTGGATAATTTTCGGTCTTATGCTGAAAGAGAAAAAAATGGGTAAAAACGATATTGAAACTAGCGTTGTTCACAAGATACCTTCTGACCTAAACGAAGTCTTGACTTCTCGTTCAGACGTGCTTGAAAAATGGAACAAACTCACCCCATTGGCACGCAATGAGTGGATATGCTGGGTGACCATTGTCAAAAAACAAGAAACACGTAAAGAACATCTGGTTCGTTTGCAAGAGGATATTCTGAAAGGGAAAAAGCGACCCTGTTGTTGGCCGGGGTGTCCGCATCGCAGAGAAAGTGCGAAAAAGTGGTTTAAGTAAAACGAAATACATCGCATTACTGAGAGGAATAAATGTCGGAGGAAATCGAAAAGTTGAGATGAAAAAACTCAAAAAACTTTTCGAATCTTTGGGCTACGCAGATGTTGTAACGTATTTGAATTCCGGAAATGTTCTATTTGAATCAGATACGGAACAGGATACTTTGCAGAAAGAGATTCCAAAAAATTGGACAAATCTTTGCATAAAAGAATTCTTGGAGGCACTGTGGATATGACTTCTGAGAGATGAAATGAGGAGAAAAGAACCGCGAATATTTCTGAAAAAACAAAGAAATTTGACAATTCATTGCGGAGCGTCGAGAATGATTGTACGCTTCTCTTTGTCTTTGCAGTCTCGCTTTTGAACGGGACTCGTGTTCTACTTGTATGCTTGGGAATGGATTTACTCGCAAGAAAGTCGGGTCGCTCACGCTCGGCGAGAAACTTCAAAAAATACGCGCGGAGTATCGAGTGAATCTTGCGGATGTGGTTCGCGAGACGGGTATTCGTCGAGAATATCTCGAGTATCTTGAGCGTGGAGAATATACCAAATTGCCCGCGGATGTGTACATTCGCGGATTTTTGCGTAGTTACGCGCGGTTTCTCGGGGTTGATCCCAAGGCGCTCGTTCGTCTCTATGAACGGGAGCGGAGCATTGCTAAGAATCTTGGCAAAGAGCCTGAGAAGGCGCTTTCCGCGACTGCTAAGCCATCTCGGAAATTTTCGTTCTTTGTTGTCACGCCAAAGGTGATGATTGGGAGTGTTGTTGCTGTATGTGTGTTTGGCATTGCGCTCTATCTCTATCAGGAATACCGCACATTTGTCTCGGAACCCTATCTGGTACTTTTGGAACCATCGAATGGGCAGACGGTTTCGAGTGATGAGAGCACCGTGGTCGGGAAGACAGACAAAGACGCAAAGCTCTTTTTGAATAATCAGCCGGTATTTGTGGATGAGTCAGGGGGATTTCGAGAACGAGTGCGCCTCCAGCCGGGAGTGAATACTGTCACCGTGAAAGTGGTGAATCGCTTTGAAAAAGAGCGTGTGGAGACGGTTTCGGTAATTGCCAACTATGATGTGCCAGAAAGCCCAGATCAGCCATCGTCAGAGGGGTCTGAGGCACCTCGAGTGCCAAAGCTGGTTCTCTCGACGAATGAGAAGAAGCCCGTGTCGATACTGGTTCGCTCCGATGGGCGCGAACTCTACAAGGGCGACCTCTTGACGGGGGAGACGAAAGAATTTGAATGCGAACGGGGCTGTACGGTAGACTCGACATCTGGCTCGGGGACGCTTGCGAGTTGGGATGGTGGTGAGGCAAAGCCGATAGCAGAGAAGTCGGGGACAATTGTCGGCGTCGACTTCTCGCTTGCGCCGGAAAAGCAGGAATGATATCGTTGAAGACTTTCTTGTTGTGAGAGGCTCGCAGTTTTTATATTAATCAGCACGAATATGTTTAAAGGAAAAGAAAAAGTGGAGAAGGCAGCGAAAACCGTCGAAAAAGCGGGTAAGAAGGATTTGAATGCGGTCATGGAGGAGATTCGTGAGAAGTTCGGTGATGGGATGATTATGAAGCTAGGCGATGTGAAGAAGGTGGATGTTCAGGCGATTCCGACTGGCTCTGTGTCGCTCGATTTGGCACTTGGTATTGGCGGTGTGCCACGGGGGCGCATTGTCGAAATCTACGGACCAGAGTCGTCCGGAAAGACAACGCTCACGCTTCATATTGTCGCAAATGCCCAGAAGGCGGGCGGTTCAGCAGCCTTTGTGGATGCTGAGCATGCGCTTGACCCGGAATATGCCAAGCGGATCGGGGTGAATGTCGATGAACTGCTTATTTCTCAGCCGGATACAGGTGAGCAGGCGCTTGATATTGTTGAGACGCTTGTACGGTCGAATGCGGTTGATATTATTGTCGTCGACTCAGTGGCAGCGTTGGTGCCTAAAGCGGAAATCGAGGGCGAGATGGGAGATCAACATGTTGGTCGCCAAGCGCGACTTATGTCTCAGGCGCTTCGGAAATTGACGGCGATTATCTCTCGTTCCAATACGATTGTCGTGTTTATCAATCAGATTCGCATGAAAATCGGCGTCATGTTTGGGAATCCGGAGACGACGACTGGCGGGCAAGCGCTCAAATTTTATTCATCTGTTCGTATCGAGGTGCGCCGCGCGGCACAGATCAAGAAGGGTGAAGAAATCGTTGGCAATCGCGTGAATGTGAAAATCGTCAAGAACAAAGTAGCACCGCCGTTTCGCAAGGCGGAATTCGATATCATGTACAATGAAGGCATCTCTCGAGAGGGCGATCTTCTCGATACGGGACTGCTTTACGAGGTTGTCAAGAAGAGTGGGAATTCCTTTCTTTTTGGTGAAGAAAAGCTCGGCGTCGGTCGTGAGGCCGCTCGGAATTTCCTCAAAGAGCATGCCGATATTGCTGAGAAAATAGAAATGGCAATAACTGAAAAAGCTAAGGATGACAGCAAGGTATAGTGCGACCTTGGTGTGTGGGTGAGTGTTTCGCAGAAACGATTCTTGCGATGCTTGACAAAAGAAAATGCAATTGCTAGACTCTGAAAAGCGCTCGGGGTTCCGAGTATTTCTCTTTCTTTTTGAAGGGGATGTGGTACACTCAAAAAAGTAATGTTTGCGTAAACTGTTAATTCTCCTGTAAAGGAAGTTTCCGCGTCATGTTATTTTCTGTTTCCTTCTCCTGGAGAAGTGATGACAGAAATACAAAGGACGTAAACTTTCCGGGACAAATCGTATGGCGGAGCAATTCAAGCGGGATAAGCCGCACGTGAATGTTGGAACTATCGGTCATGTCGACCACGGAAAGACAACTCTTACCGCGGCACTTTTGCATGTTCTGAGTCTGAAGGGTTTTGCAAAAGAGAAAAATGTCAATGAAATTGACAATGCTCCAGAAGAGAAAGCTCGCGGTATTACGATTGCTACCTCACACTGCGAGTATGAATCCGAGGCGCGTCACTATGCACACGTGGACTGTCCGGGACATGCTGACTATATCAAGAACATGATTACGGGAGCCGCTCAGATGGATGGAGCGATTCTCGTGGTGTCTGCGACCGATGGTCCGATGCCACAGACTCGTGAGCACATCCTTTTGGCTCGCTATGTTAATGTTCCTGCCATTGTGGTCTTCCTCAATAAGGTAGACATGGTGGATGATCCAGAACTTGTTGATCTCGTTGAAGCAGAAGTCCGGGAATTGCTTTCGAAGTATGAATTTGATGGAGACAATGCTATTGTGGTTCGCGGAAGCGCGCTCAAAGCACTCGAGTCGAAGTCTGTTGATGATGCCGATGCAAAGCCGATTCTTGATCTTGTTGCAGCACTTGATTCGAAAATTCCAGCGCCAACACGCGATATGGACAAGGCGCTTCTCATGCCAATCGAAGATATCTTTTCCATTGAAGGTCGCGGCACGGTAGTCACTGGTCGTATCGAACGTGGTTCCGTCAAGATAAACGAGGAAGTTGAAATCGTTGGAATTCGCCCAACAGTGAAGACTGTCGTGACGGGTATCGAAATGTTCAATAAATCACTCGATAGCGGAAACGCTGGCGACAATGCCGGAATTCTTCTTCGAGGTATCAAGAAAGAAGATGTCGAACGTGGTCAGGTTTTGGCAAAGCCAGGCTCCATAACCCCGCATACAGAGTTTGAGAGCGAAGTGTATGTCCTGACCAAAGAAGAAGGCGGGCGACACACACCTTTCTTTAAGGGCTACAAACCTCAGTTCTATATCCGAACAACCGACGTGACTGGCGATGTCACGCTTCCAGAAGGTTCTGAAATGGTGATGCCTGGTGATACAGTGAAGCTCAAAGTGAAGCTTCTTGCTCCAGTCGCCATGGAAGAAGGAATGCGCTTCGCTATTCGTGAGGGTGGACGAACGGTTGGTGCTGGTGTGGCAACTTCTATTATCAAGTAGATTTTCGAGAAAGAGCGCAAGCTGAAGAATTCTCTCCAGCTTGCCACTGTTTCCCGAAACAAACGTTTCCAAGACATTGGAAAATGGTCAGGATATTCTTCGGGAAAGATTTAATTTCGGTATTCCTCTCACATGAAGAAGTCGGAACCGGTTGGAGCACTCAATCGAGTGAGAATCAAGATTAAGGCATACGATCACAAAGTGATTGATCAGACGGCTCGGAAAATCGTCGAGACGGCGGAGCGGACAGGGGCTCGGGTAGCTGGTCCAGTGCCTTTGCCGACTGAGACACATCGGGTGACAGTGAACCGATCTTCGTTTGTGCATAAAGATGCGCGAGATCAGTATGAAATGCGCGTTCATAAAAGGGTAGTAGACATCCTCGAGCCAACGGCAAAAACCATAGATCATCTGACGAATCTTGATCTTCCGGCGGGGGTGGATATTGAAATAAAAATGTAAGAGTAAGGGCATTCGAAAAATCGGCGCATTCCCGTGTACCTATTTTTCGAATGTTCTGCTCCTTTCTCGAAAAATAGAAAACTCGTTCAAGTCCGACTCTCGGGGAAGAAACGGATGGAGAGAATGGATACTCAGCGGGACCGAAACAGACTCTATGTCTGTAGTATGGGACTGGCTTTTGACCGGTTTTTTTGTTGCTTGAGATTCGAGAGGCTTCATCCGAAAATTCACTGTCTTTGCTGTATTCTATGAAATTTCTTCTGGGGAAAAAACTCGGCATGACGACTATCCATGATCCGGAAAAGGGTGCGCGGAATGTCACGCTTATTGAATGTGACACTAATACCGTAACTTTGGCGCGCAGTATTAAACGTGATGGATATGTGGCGCTTCAGGTGGAGATGCTGAAGACACGACGTAAGAATGCCCAGCGAGAGTTTCGTCTTGATAAGAAGCTTTCTGAGACGGAATCATCTGCTTTGGTGGAGTCATTTCCGATTGGTGCCGTGTTGCCGATGGATATCTTTACAGTCGGAGAACGTGTTTCTGTTTCTGGTATCACAAAAGCAAAAGGCTTTCAGGGTGTTGTGAAGCGGCATGGATTCAAAGGTGCACCAAAAACACACGGACATAAACACGATCTTCGTGCACATGGATCGATTGGAGCAACATTCCCACAGCATGTTATCAAGGGAATGCGTATGGCAGGGCGTATGGGAGGAGTTCGATCGACAACGAAGAATCTCTCAGTCTCCTATGTAGACCCAGAGAAACGGCTGATAGGACTCCGTGGAGCAGTTCCTGGCAGTCGGGGGAGTGTCATTGAAATACGGTCGGCTAAGTAACTAACATGAATCGGATTTGAACGGAAAATGAACTGATGCAGCATGTGAATCTTATGACAACACTTCCAGTCTACAATCTTGAAGGGAAAGAGGTGAGCTCGATTGAGCTCGATGAACGCGTGTTTGCGCTTCCTAAAAATGATGCACTTCTTCACGAAGTCTATGTCTCTTTGTCGGCGAATGAGCGAGGGGTGTATGCGCATACCAAGGGGCGTGGCGAGCGGAAGGGTTCAGGGAAGAAGCCGTGGAAGCAGAAACATACGGGTCGCGCACGCGCAGGAAGCGTTCGAAGTCCTCTGTGGAGGAAGGGTGGCGTTGTTTTTGGACCGAAGAAAGATCGAAATTTTTCAAAGAAGATAAATCGTAAGGTTCGTCAGAAAGCAATAAAGATTGCATTGAGCGAGAAGGTTCGTAGCGGCACTCTCCGTATCGTTGATTCGTTCCTGCTTTCTGAATGGAAGACAAAGCGCGTTGCTGCGGCTCTATCGGCACTTTCCGTGTCAGGAAAGAGCGCGGTAATTGCATTTTCTCAGGGAGAGGTGGGCATTGATCGGGCAAGTCACAATATTTCAAAAGTTTCATCGTTCCCAATTCATACGCTGAATACGAAAGAGCTCTTGGACCATCAGTTTCTTCTTTTGAGCACGACTGCTATTGCTGATCTTGAGAAGCGCTGTATTGAAACAGTTTCATAACGAATATGACCACGGACAAGAACAAAAAATCCATGCCGAGTGCCCTTGCTTCCAAAGTGTTGCTCCGTCCTCGTATGACTGAAAAGGCGCATTTTGCGATTTCTTTGGGGAAATATGTTTTCCAAGTGACGCCATCGGCGACGAAGCAGTCGGTAAAGCAGTCTGTTGAGAATATTTATGGTGTTTCGGTGACAGCGGTGAATATTGTGAGTACGCCAAGGAAGCGCCGGGTATTCGGTCGATCTGTTGGCTGGAAATCTGCCATTAAGAAAGCAGTTGTGACCCTCAAAAAGGGAGAAAGTATCGATTTATTCAAAGGGGTATAGCAGTGTCGGACTACTGAAACTATTCGTATGGCCATTCATGTTTACAGAAAAAATACGGCAGGACGACGGAATATGTCCATGGTGAAGCCCGAGAACGTAAGTCGCGGGACAGTTCGTCCCGAGAAGTCTCTGACGACTTCGCTTACAAAGAAGTCGGGGCGTTCACACGGAAAGATTTCGGTTCGTCACAAGGGAGGCGGACACAAGCGACGCTATCGATTGGTTGATTTTGCCCAGGTAGCACAGCAGGGTGTCTCAGCAACGGTTGTTTCGATTGAGAAAGATCCGAATCGCTCTGCTCTTATCGCGCTTCTTCACTACGAGAATGGTGCCAAAGCGTATATTTTGGCAGCAGCTGGTGTTGTCATTGGGCAGAAATTGCTTGCTGGACCGGAGGCTCCGGTTGCAGTAGGAAACAGTCTTCCACTCAAAAATATTCCTGCCAGTACTACGATTTCAAATATCGAGCTTTTCCCTGGAAAAGGCGGGCAAATGGTGCGTAGTGCCGGATCAAGCGCTTCTCTTATGTCGATAGATAGTGGTATGGCACGGATTCGACTTTCTTCTGGGGAAATACGTTTGGTGAATGCTGAATGTTATGCTACCGTGGGCGGAGTGAGCAATTTTGAGCATAGTGCTGAGAAAATTGGAAAGGCCGGGAGGAATCGCTGGAAGGGAAAGCGTCCGGCTGTTCGAGGCTCGGCGATGAATCCGGTTGACCATCCACATGGTGGAGGTGAGGGTCGCCAGGGTATTGGTCTCAAGCATCCGAAGACGCCATGGGGTAAGCCAGCACTTGGTAAGAAGACTCGTCGAAAGCGGAGGCTGAGTGATCAGTATATCGTGAAGCGTCGAGCAAAGAAGCGATAAGCGTATACAGAATTTTTCATTGAAGCTGATAATTTAGAGTGTTTTCTATGTCTCGAAGTCTCAAAAAAGGTCCCTACATCGATGAACGAGTTCTCCAGAAGGTGAGAAATCGGAAGCCTGGCGATACGAGTCCTATAAAGACCTGGTCGCGAGCATGTGTCATTACTCCTGAAATGATTGGTGTGACCTTTGGTGTTCACAATGGGAAGGAATTTCCACAGGTGTATGTGACGGAAGATATGGTGGGTCATCGTTTGGGGGAATTCTCATTGACTCGAAAATTCACACGCCACGGCGGAAAGATGCAAAAAGAAATAGAGACTGCTTCCAAGCAAAAGGATGCTGGTGCGGCAGCAGGAGCTTCATCTGGTGGAAAGAAGAAATAATGTTATGAACATAGAGGCACATCTCAACAATTTGCGTATTTCCCCTCGGAAAGTTCTCATGGTAGCCAAGATGCTCAAGGGTCTTCCGGCGCAAGAGGCAATCGTTCAGCTTGATCGCGAACTTCGACGTGCGGCACTTCCGCTTGAAAAGTTGATCACGAGCGCTATTGCCAATGCCGAGCATAATTTTCAGGCAATTCCCGAGAATTTGATTGTGTCAAAAGTGACCGTCGGGGAGGGGCGAAAGCTAAAGCGGTGGATGCCTCGCGCGCAGGGGCGTGCGACACCGATTTGGAAGCGGATGTCTCGAGTGCATATCGTGCTTAGAGAGGTGGACCCGGAGTTGCGAGCTGCTACTTCTAAAGGGAAGACGCCTCATGCAAAGAGAGATATGTCTGAACCAGCGCAGGAGAAAGCATCAAAGACCAAATCTTTTTCCGATTCACATCGTTCTGGAAATATAAAGAAAACGTCTGGCACGCGATCATCCCGGTCTATCTTTCACCGAAAAGCTGTCTAGTTTCTGTTTTGAAGCCTCTTACATTATGGGACATAAAGCAAATCCAATCGGCATGAGAATCGGCATTACGACTTCATGGAAGTCGCGATGGTTCGGTGGCAAGCTGTATCAAAGGCACCTTCGTGAGGATATCCTCATTCGAGAGTTTGTCATGAAGGAATGGAAGGCTGCAGGGATTTCCAGTGTCGAAATTGAACGCTCGTCTGGAACGATTCGACTTATCATTCGAACAGCTCGTCCGGGTGTCTTAATTGGTCGCGGAGGGACAGGTATTGAGGATGTCACTCGGACACTCAAGCACCGATTCTTTCCCGGTCGTCGTATTGACTTGAAGCTCGACGTGCAGGAGGTGAAACATTTTGAGGAAAGTGCAGTGCTTGTTGCTGGACAGGTAGCGGAACAGCTTGAGAGACGCTTGCCGTTTCGCCGTGTTCTCAAGGGAACACTTGATCAGGTGGAGAAGAGTCACGCGATTCGCGGAGTAAAGATTGAAATATCCGGACGATTGGGTGGCGCGGAAATGTCACGAAGAGAATGGCTTTCTCGAGGGACGCTCCCACTGCATACGCTTCGAGCTGACATTGACTTTGCTTCAGCGACAGCTCGGACGACCTATGGAGCGATTGGCGTGAAGGTATGGTTGTATCGAGGAGAGAAATTCAGTAGCGATTAGTATTGAACATGAGAATCGTATGTTGATGCCGAAAAAAGTCAAACACCGGAAGATTCATCGCGGCGGAAAGGTCGAGGGAATTTCGTATGTTGGCAATCAGGTAAGCTTCGGAACCTATGGGTTGAAGTCGACGGAAGCGGGGCTTATATCTGCTCGCCAGATTGAGTCTGCACGCCGCGCGATGACACGCTATATTCAGCGTGGCGGCAAGGTGTGGATCCGGATTTTCCCTGACAAGCCGATGACGAAGAAGGGTGATGAGACGCCTATGGGAAAGGGAAAAGGAGCGGTAGACCATTTTGTTGCCAAAGTACTTGCTGGACGAGTCCTCTTTGAAATAGATGGCGTGTCTCGTGAAGTAGCTGAAAAGGCGATGAAGCTTGCTGCCTATAAGCTCTCTGTAAAAACGAAATTTGTTGTCTCTGAATAAGTGGGGGTTGATTTTTTTGGGAAAGAAAGGTATACTCAGAACTTCCTACGAACTATTATGAATATCGCTGAAATACGGGAAAAAAGCCGAAAAGATATCGAGGAGGCACTCTTGGAAAGTCGGGAGGCACTTCGAGTTGTTCGATTTGGGATAGCTGAGCGTGAAGTGAAGAATCATCAGGAACACCGACGACTCCGTCGGGAAATTGCGCGAATGCTGACCGTGCTCAGCGAACGGATATAATTTTCTTGTGCTTGTTGGTATGACGAAGAAATCCCTACAATCTGAAATCTCTCAATCGGCGAAAGCACCAGTATTTCGAGGTACGGTCGTGAGTGATCGAATGGAGAAAACTATCGTTGTCTCTGTAGAGACGCTCAAGACGCACCCGAAATATCGGAAGAAGTACCGATCAACGAGACGATATCAGGTACATGATCCGGAGAAAAAGCATGTGGTTGGAGATACGGTGGAGTTTCGCGAGTGTCCGCCAGTTAGTCGGCACAAGCGGCACGAAGTGATTGTCTCGGAGAAGTAATTAAATTTTGAAATCTTGACAGGCGAGTAAGAATAATCAGACCTATGATTCAGGCGGAAACACAACTGAAAGTGGCGGACAATAGCGGAGCGATTGTGATCGAATGCTTCAAAGTGCTTGGAGGGAGCAAGCGTCGATATGCAGCGCTTGGCGATATCATCGTTGCGTCAGTAAAGTCGTCTCAGCCGAGAGGTATGGTGAAGAAGGGTGATAAGGTAAAAGCGGTTATTGTTCGCCAAAAAGACACCTATCGTCGTGCTGACAATTCCTGTATTCGGTTTGATGAAAATGCCGCTGTGATTCTCGAAGGAACAGAGCCAAAAGGATCGCGAGTTTTTGGGCCAATTGCTCGAGAAGTGCGTGACCGTGGCTTTGCGAAAATTGTTTCTCTTGCTCCGGAAGTTTTGTAAGGCATCTATATCCCCTGAACAACCCCTATGAAATTCAAGAAAGGAGATGAAGTCGAGATTATTACTGGAAAGGACAAAGGAAAACGAGGTCCTGTGTCTCGTACGGTGCCAACTCTTGGACAGATTGTAGTTGAGGGGGTAAATGTGCGAAAGAAACACATCAAGTCTCGAAAAGAAGGTCAGAAAGGTGAGCGAGTTGAAATATCATCGCCATTCTCAATATCCAAGGCGATGCTCGTGTGTCCTCATACGGGGAAACTGACGAGAATTGGGTATCAAATGGAGAGCGGCGAGAAGATTCGCATCAGCAAGCGAGCAAATAAGCCGATTGCCTAATATATCAAGAAAGAACCGTTGAACCGTTTCCTCTACCTCTATGGAACATGTCGATGTCACCATCCCACTCAAAGAAATCTATCGGACCCGCGCGGTTCCGGCACTGCTTGCTGCCTCTGGGAAATCCAATCCTATGGCGGTTGCGCGTGTTCAGAAAGTGGTTGTCAATGCCGGCATCGGGAAGTTTCTCAAGGAGGAACAGCGGGTTGAAGAAATTGTTCGCTCGATAACGGATATCACCGGACAAAAGCCGGTCTTGACCCAAGCGAAGAAGGCGATTGCTGGATTTAAGATTCGTGAAGGACTAGCGGTCGGCGTGAAAGTGACACTGCGAGGGGATCGTATGTGGGACTTCTTGGATCGTCTTATCAAGACGGCTTTTCCACGAGTTCGGGACTTTCAGGGCATATCATCTTCAGTTGTAGACAGCAATGGACATCTCAATGTCGGAATTCGTGAGCATGCGGTATTTCCTGAGATTATCCCCGAGAAAGTGCAGACTTCGTTTGGGCTTCAGGTGACGGTTGTCACGACAGCAAAGACAAGAGATGTGGGTCTTACGCTCGCGAAGTCCCTCGGATTCCCGCTCCGCGACACCAATTAAAAGAATATATTGTATGGCGAAGACATCGACCGTAGCGAGAGCTCGGAAACAACCAAAATTCTCTACTCGAATTGTTCGCCGATGCTGGCGTTGCGGACGGAAGCACGGCTATCTTCGAAAGTTTGATTTGTGTCGAATTTGTTTCCGTGAGCTAGCGAGTAAAGGGGAAATTCCGGGTGTTCGAAAATCTTCATGGTAATTCTATGGATACTATTGCAAACATGTTAACGAGAATCCGGAACGCTCAGCGAGCGGGACACGCTTCCGTCACACTTCCCTCATCCAAAGTGAAGTTGGCAATTGCATCCATACTCGAGCGGAAGGGATTTGTGGAAAAAGCGACTGAGGAAGACCTTGGAAAGGGGTCTGCCAAAAGTCTTCATATTGTACTTCGGTATCGTCGTGTTTCTCCGACGGAGCTCGACCCAGCTATTCGCGAGATTCGTCGCGTGAGTCGCGGAGGACAGAGAATGTATGTGAAACACGAGGATATCCGGAAGGTAAAGAATGGTTTCGGTCTCGCCATTGTATCAACTTCCAAGGGAGTGATGACGGGGACAGAAGCGTATCACTCCGGACTCGGGGGAGAGTATCTCTGTCAGGTGTGGTAGAGGTTTGGGCAGTTTTCTCCTTGGGGCTGTACGAAAGCTCGGAAGTCCTGTAGGATTTTATCTAGCAATGAAGCATATGAGCAGAATTGGAAAACAACCCATTGCCATTCCAGCGGGTGTCGAGGCGACGCTTTCTGGAAATGTGGTGACAGCCAAAGGTCCCAAGGGAGTCCTTTCTTTGACGCACCACTACGATGTGATTGTGAAAATCGAAGGTTCTGAGGTTTTGATTGAGAAGCGGGTGAATTCAAAGATGGCGCCGGCCCTCTGGGGAACCACCGCTCGATTGATTCACAATATGATTGTCGGTGTGACTGCGGGGTTCTCAAAGCGCCTTGAACTGAACGGTGTCGGGTATCGCATGGTATTGCAGGGGCAGAAATTGGTATTTGCACTTGGTTTCTCGCATCCAGTTGAAGTTGCTCTTCCCGAAGGAATTGCAGCGAAAATAGAGAACAATGTATTGGATATCTCTGGTATAGATAAGCAGGCTGTGGGGCAGTTTACTGCAGAAATAAAGAAACTGAAGCCCGTTGAGCCTTACAAGGGAAAGGGATTTAGATATGTCGGAGAGACAGTATTGAAGAAGGAAGGCAAGAAATCAGCCGCTTAATGACGAATGGATATGAAAGGATCACTGACAAAAAAAAGTGGGCGAACGCTCCGAAAAAATCGGGTTCGTGCACGCATATCCGGGAGTGTGGAGCGTCCTCGTCTTTCGGTATTTCGAAGCCTTCGAGGAATTTCCGTGCAAGCGATTGATGATGTGAATGGGAAAACACTTTTCTCTGCGTATCTTCGTGAAATCAAAAATGGGAAGGCGTCGAATACCATTGCCGGTGCGCATGAAGTGGGAAAGTTGATAGCCAAGAAATGTCTCGCTGGGAATATTCAGAGCGCTCTCTTTGATCGAAGTAGCTATCGGTATCACGGTCGTGTGAAAGCGGTCGCGGAGGGAGCTCGAGAGGGTGGTTTGGTATTTTAGCGGTAAACCATGTAACTTTGGGTGAACGAATCTATGTCCAAGCAGAACAGAAAACCGAAACGTCGAGAGAAACCGGAGTATGATCAGAAACTTCTGAACCTTGCTCGCGTGACGCGCGTGGTAAAAGGCGGACGGCGATTTCGTTTTCGTGCGACGCTGGTTATTGGGAATCGGAAAGGCAAGGTCGGCGTTGGCGTTGCAAAGGGTTCGGATGTCTCAGATTCTATACAGAAGGCATTTAACGATGCGAAACGGAATATGATATCGGTGATGCTGGACGGTTCGACTATACCACATGATGTCCGCGAGAAATTGGGGAGCTCGATAGTTCTTCTAAAGCCGGGTATTGCTGGGCAGGGTATTATTGCTGGTGGCGCTGTCCGAGCAGTTATGGATTTAGCGGGTATCAAAGATATCGTTTCCAAGTCACTTGGAGCATCAAATCCTCTCAATGTTGCTCGTACGACGGTTCGTGCGCTCTCGCGATTCCGAACAAAGCCGAGTATGAGACACGATGAGAACGTATCGGAAACTGAACAAGTGGTAGCTGCCACAGATACTCCTGTTGCAGAAGTGACGACTCAGGTATAACACGACGAACGAATACTATGCAGATTCATGAAATTTCTTCAGGAAATCGGTTGCGACGAAAGCGCGTAGGGCGCGGCGGGAAGCGCGGCACATACTCTGGTCGCGGAAACAAGGGACAGAAGGCTCGCTCGGGCGCACACGTGAACCCGCTTTTTGAAGGTGGACACACATCGATTGTCGATCGTCTCAAGAAAGTGCGAGGATTTAAGTCGCCACATGCGAAGAAGTCATTTGTGAAGCTCTCAGACATTGTCCGGGTATTTACATCCGAAGAGACCGTGTCAGCGGAAACATTGGTAGCAAAGAATCTCGCTCCGACAGAAATCTTGAAGAGCGGTGTGAAGATTATCGGCTTGGGAACTGTTCCAAAGAATCTTTCTTTTGATTCAGCTCTTTCGTTTTCGGAAAGCGTCCGCGCCGGTATCGAGAAGTCCGGCGGGAAAATGGTATCGATGAAGAAATCTGTTTCAGCGGACAACGCAGAAGAGGAGAGTCGATAACAACCGGAACACAAAAGTTATGTATGCAGCACTCATTCGTATTTTTTCCGAGAAGGAAATACGAAACAAAATCCTATTTATTTTTGGAGCGCTGGTAGTGTATCGGATAGCGGCAGTTGTGCCGTTGCCCGGTGTTGATGTTTTGCAGCTCCAGCGGTTTTTTGATCAAAATCAGTTTCTTGGACTTTTGAATGTCTTTGCTGGTGGAGGGATTTCGAGTGTTTCTATCGTGCTCTTGGGAGTGGCGCCGTATATTACGGCGTCTATTATTATGCAGCTTTTGACGACGGTCGTACCTCGTCTTGAGCGGATTTACAAGGAGGAGGGCGAAGCTGGGCGACAGAAATTCAACATGGTGACGCGATGGCTGACGATCCCGCTCGCCGTTATTCAGACCTTTAGCATGATATCGTTGCTTCGGTCGCAGGGTGTTTTGGGACAAATCACTGCCTTCGATACGACCGCGATGGTGATTATTGCGACAGCTGGTACGATTCTGCTTATGTGGCTTGGCGAGCTGATTACCGAAAAGGGACTTGGGAATGGTGTCTCGATTATGATTTTTGCGGGCATCATGGCGGGCATCCCGGGAGTGCTCGCGCGTTTTCTCGATACGTTCGGGCAGAGTCCTGATGATTTTTTCAATAATATCGTCTTTGCAATAGTGGCGCTCCTCATGGTGGCGGGCATTGTGTTTGTCAATGAGGCACAGCGTACCATTCCGATTTCCTATGCCAAGCGTATTCGGGGGGGCATTGCCGCGGCGGGCACATCGACACATCTTCCGTTGCGCGTCAATCAAGCAGGGGTAATCCCGATAATTTTCGCGGTTTCACTCATTATTTTGCCAAATGTCGTCGCTGGGTATCTCATGAAAACAGCGACGAATCCGACTGTGGCGAGTCTGGCGTCGAAGGCTTATTTCCTCTTTCAGAATCAGTGGTTCTACGGGATATTCTATTTCTCACTTGTCGTTGTCTTCACCTATTTCTATACCGCGGTTATTTTTGATCCGACGAAAATTGCCGAGAATCTGCAGAAACAGGGTGGCTATGTGCCGGGTATACGCCCAGGGACGCCAACCGTGGAATATTTGGCAAAAGTTTTGGGGCATGTGACGCTGGTTGGAGCGGTGTTCTTGGGGACGGTCGCTGTGCTTCCGGTTGTGGTACGCGGTTTGACTGGTGTACAGTCGCTCACAATTGGTGGTATCAGTATTCTTATTGTTGTATCTGTGGTACTTGAGATGGTCAAGCATGTGCAGAGCCAGCTTGCTATGCGAAGCTATGAGGGATTTTGAGATTCTTTTCTTTTTACTTTTTACATGAACACATTATTTACGGCTATTTTGCTAGGACCTCCGGGAAGTGGGAAGAGCACGCAGGCAGATTTTTTGGTGCGAGAGATGGAGGCGGTGCATGTTGATATCGGTCTCGCACTTCGGAAGACCGCTGAAATGAACACGCCTCTTGGCGCGCGAGTTGCAGATATTATGAATCGCCGAAAGGAGCTTGTTCCGGATGATATTGTCGAAGAAGTACTCTCGGGTGCACTTGCCTCGGTGCCTCCGAATCGATTGGTGATTGTTGATGGTGCTCCTCGTTGTGAAACACAGATTGAAATTATCGATGCTATACTCAAGACATTCGAACGACGAGTGAATCTTGCTGTGTATGTTGCTCTCTCGGAAGAAGAATCGGTGCGGCGGATTTCTCGCAGATGGATGTGTTCGCAGTGCAATCAGTCGTTTGTGTCGGGAGTAGATTTCTCGGAAGGAAACGCTCTCTGTCCTTCATGTGCTCTGCCACTTTCACGGAGAAAGGATGATACAGAAGAGGGTGTGCGAAAACGATTCCAGGTATTTTCCTCGAATACGCTTCCAGTTGTAGAACACTACCGCAAGGAGGGCACGCTGCTTGAGGTTGATGGCACGCAAGATCCCATTACAATTTTTGGTGATATACGAAAACGTATCATGTCAAACCTTTAGTTCGCTCTTTTGTGACACAATGAAATTGAAAGACAGAACGGTTTTTTTCAGAGTATTCTCATAAGAAAATTTTGGAAAGCTACGCCTTTCGGAAGCATGTCGCCTAAAGATGTATACGTGCTATGCAACTCAAAAACAACGAGCAAATGGACGCACTTCGAGAAAGCGGCAGGCGTCTCGAGAAAGTAATGCAGGCAGTCGCAGCAGCGATTCGCCCGGGCGTTTCTACGGCGGAATTGGATGAAATTGCCGAACAAAAAATCCATCAACTCGAAAGCGCACCAGTTTTCAAAGGGTACGGCGAGGAATATGGGAAACCGTTTCCAGCGACAATTTGTACCTCAATCAATGATGAAGTGGTGCATGGCATTCCTCGGAAAAACCGCCTTGTTCAGGATGGCGATTTGGTAAAAATAGACATGGGACTGCGCTTTAATGGGATGGTGTCCGATATGGCGCGGACATTTGCCGTCGGCGAAGTTTCCGATGAGGCGGTACGCCTCGTGCGTGTCACCGAAGAGAGCCTGTTGCGAGGAATTAGCGCCGTGCGAATTGGCGGGCGACTGTCTGATTATGCCAAGGCGGTACAAAAGCATGTTGAGGAGAATGGCTTTTCGGTCGTGCGCGATTTGGTAGGGCATGGCGTTGGTTTTGATCTCCATGAACCTCCGCAGATTCCAAATTATTATTTCGTTGGCATGAAGGATGCAATCTTCCGCGTTGGCATGGCGGTCGCTTTCGAGCCAATGGTAAATGTCGGCGGATACGAAGTGTGTCTCGGCAAAGACGGCTGGGTCTTCGCAACCGAAGATGGCAGTCTTAGTGCTCATTTCGAGGACACGGTTATTATTACTGACCAAGGCATCGAAGTCGTAACAAGAAGTGGGAAATAATCTCTCACCTAGCAATATGTTCTTTTCGGCATTGTGACAAACCGTCTCTGCGGAGACGGTTTTTTGTAAGAAGTTTGGAGATTGGATATGGAGATGGAGTTGCTTGCGAAGATGACTCTGTAATGATCGGTAATTATAAACATTGATTTCACAATGGTACAGATATTGACAAAAATATAATTACAGTATATTTTCAAGTATACTTCTCTTGAACCCTCATGAACCAGAAATCCCTCATTCTCTCTATTTTGATGGTTTTGCTCGTCGCTCTTTTCGGCGGGTGGCTTGTGTTTCGTGGTCAGAAGGGTGTTTGGAATGCTCCGAAAGGGCCATCTGTAGCCTCGGAACAGCCGGTGCAAACGGTGGAGAAACCGCAAGATGTTCAGGTTTCTGATGCCGACTTTGCCAAGTACAACAAGGTGCTTTCACGCGACAAGATTACGGGTGTCCAAGACCTCGAAGGACCGTACAAGAAGGTGACGGTGAGTAACGGAGAGTTGACCTTTTCTTTCGAGGTCCCCGATAAGTGGCTTGTCGAGACGCGGAATTCAGGGGAAGTGACAATGAATGAGGGGGAGTTGCGGGAGTTTTTGGGAACGAATTATGACGGGGATATCCGATCAGAAGAGGTTTGCACCAACGAAGATGTTTATGATGCAAACGGAAAAATGACGATTGAGAAGTTTTGTGGGAAACCGTACTCCGACTATTCTGGTATGGATTGGAATACGCTTAAAAGCATCTCGTATAAGGATATGCAGAAACGATATCTTGATGCGAAAAGTGAATTTTCTCCTGGATTTCCAAATGCAACTGTAACACCCGACAATAAAATTTGGTACACAGATACCGGATGGGATCAGGTGCATTTTTACATTCTCGATAAAGTTTTGGATTCTCAGTATAAGTATATTAGGGGCATTACTTCTTTCTGTTATGACACGGAGTGTCTTCAAAAAGACTACCTTGAATATAGAGAGAATATCGAAAAGAGGGCGAAAAGAGACGAAAACAGGAATGTTATCATAGACAAGGGAGAAATGCATGGGTTTGCGGAAACGATTGATCTTGGCAATAACAAGGTTCTTAGGATATGGAAAGAAGCCTATGCTGAAGGCGAGTTCGAAGATGGGTTTAAACGTCTCATAGACACTCTCACGTTCGAGTAAATTAAATAGAAATCTGATTTATGGAAAGCAAATGGAAATCAATTTTATTTCGACCAGTTTTTACGATTAGACTTATATCTGACTACTCTCTTGTGTCAGCTTTTCTTCGAGGATTTTTGCTGAACTCGATCATTGTTGTACCTGCGAACATGTATGCGAACTTTTTCAATGTTCATGATGAGGTTGGTGATGCTACAATAATAGCTGTTTTGTATTTTGGATGTTCTCTGGTGTTTTTATGGGGCACCATTTACGGATTTTTTTCTGATAAAAGATTGTATGTCATTGGTCGTTTTTCATTCATAAGCCATGCTCTCCCTATACTATGGTCGTCTTGTTTGCTTTTTGTTTTTGTGGTTGTTGCGTCTTTTTCTTTTGATGATATATGGACATTTCTTCCAAATTCGATTTTGATTGGGATTACCTCAAGCATTATTGTTTTTTTGATCCCGTTTTTTTCTGGTTATATTTTTTCTCGTATTGTTCGATTTTTTCTTGGGATATCTTTCATGAGAAGCAAAAATGTTTGATAGTGTTTTGTAAGAAGGCATTCGATTTTCCACACAAATTTTCATGAAAATTTGTGTGGAGCACCGAAGTATTCTGCTCCAAGTGCACATTGACAATCTGAATTTTAGTTGGAGGAAAAGTGATGAATGTCAAGTTTGTGGTTTTGCTATTTGTATGTTTTTTCTGTCTTTGGATGGAACACGCTGTTGGTTCTGAAAGGAGTTCGTCTTTGGCGGAAAGTGTTTGGTATGGCGAAAGGCCGCTTGTATACGGGACGATCAAGACTGCGATATCTGTGCCTAATGGTCCAGCGGCTTGCGGTGACCCCAATGACACAAATGACAGAATCATGTTCTTCGATGTATCGATTTTTCGAAGAATAACCGGAAGTTCGTTTGATCCCAAAAAGATATATATCTATGGGGTGACGTTTCTTGGGGATACTGCCATTGATGTCTGGAAGTCAACAATGCCACATGGTGTGATTGAAGTATCAGCATCTCTTACGGATTGGGATAATACCGTTGCCATTTGTCTTGGCTTGAGGGCGTGGGCGTTTACTGCTGGCGGTATTGGATTTTCAGATGTTGTTCTCTGGTATGATGGTCTTGTTTCCCTTCCACCCGCCGACCCCGAATCCACCACTCCACCTCCTCCACCGTCCAACCTCCCAAGTTTGGTCTCGGCAGGAACAAGCAGTTCCGCCCCCAATCTCTCCGCAACGGTTGTGATTGAAAAGCACAACCAGCGCGAAGACACGAACCAGCAGGTTCTTTTTGTTTCTTCATCGCGTTTTCAAAAGTTTGGAAACGAGTAGAGAATCAAACCGTTTCTCCTGGTACCATGGATTCATGGAACTTGTTGACAGTGCAATGATACGCAACTTGACACTAAGCCATAAACCTGTTTCAATGCTTCTATGTCAAAAAAGACGCTCATTCTTGCCACCTTTTTCGTCCTCATTGTCACTCTCGGTGGGGTGTTTTTGGTTGCGAAGGAAAAATTTGAAAGAATGGCTTTGGAAAAAGCAGACCAAGAGGAAGTGGCAAAACAAGCGGCGATGCAACAGGTTTCTGATGCCGACTTTGCCAAGTACAACAAGGTGCTTTCACGCGACAAGATTACGGGTGTCCAAGACCTCGAAGGACCGTACAAGAAGGTGATGGTGAGTAACGGAGAGTTGACCTTTTCTTTCGAGGTTCCCGATAAGTGGCTTGTCGAGACGCGGAATTCAGGGGAAGTGACAATGAATGAGGGGGAGTTGCGAGAATTCCTTAGTACTAGTTGTTTCTATGATGAAAAAATGAAAAGTTCCTACTTTGAACAGCAAGGAATATTTTCATCATCAAAGGAGTCATCCTACACGGGATTTTTTCAAGAAAAGTTCAAGAAAATTACTTTCGAAGAGATGCTTACCTTATATAAAGATAAAAAAGACAAGTTTTCGGTTGGTTTTCCAAACGCCTCTATTTCCGACGGTTGTGTAATATACTCAGGGTTAAATGGTGGACAAATAGATTTTTATCTTCTATCAGAACAGGATTCTAAACGTTACTATGATTTCGATGTTAAGGATATGAGTATATCCTCAGATGTTTCTTCTAGAGGAACAATGAGTAATACTACGCTTGGTAGTAAGAATGCCCTATCGTTTATAGGTGATAAAACTACCGAGTATGGCTTTGCTGGCACGAGAAAGATCTTTGTGCCACTAAAAAATATAGAAAAGGTTCTTGTTATCTATCAGGAAAATGCAAACTATAGCAATATTGTGAGCAATGCATTTGAGCATCTAATAAATACTTTCTCATTTCAGTAGATTCTGTTTTCGCAAAGAATCTTTTACAAAAAGATTCTTTGCGGACAAGGAATTTGTCCGCAGTGTATTTCAAGTATGGATAGATCTTTAACAACCTGAAAATGAGGTGACTTTGATGAAGGCGAGATTCATAATCGTTTTCTTATTTGCAATGTTTGCATGGACGAATGCTCACGCGCAATATTGTCATGAGGGCATCCCTGGCGGTTGCCAGTGCGTTGCTTTTGCCTATGACAATGGCTATAGCGATTTTTTTGGTACAGGATATGCCAAAAATTGGTATGGTGCCGCCAATGGGAAAGGCTATTCCACAGGGCATGTTCCCATGGTTGGTGCTGTAATAGTGTTCGATTCGTGGGGTAAGAGTGCCGCTGGTCACGTCGCTATTATTGCGAGTATTGCGAGTAGCAGTGAAATCGCTGTGAATCATGCAAACTGGGCGCCAAACGGAGCGACGGATGACAGAATTTATAGAAGTGTTTCTGTCAAAGACCTCTCTGGAGGAAACTGGACGAGCGTTTCTGTATACGGCTCCGGATCCTATCCGGTTCTCGGTTTCATCTACTCCAAAGACGCCAACCTTGGTTTCCCTGCCACTGAATGTTCTCAAGTGAGTGCAACTCAGTATATCTGCTGGCTCACTAAGAATGGTGTTGACCGCTCTTGTGAAAATGCGACCGCATGGGGTATTGAAGATAGTGTGGCTCATATGAGCCAACCCGCAGATTGGAGTATTTGTTCGACGTCGTGCTATGACAGTCAGTCATCAGCCCTGGATTTCTTAATTTCTCCTGTCTATGCTACTGGAACGATTAGTTCCTGCGCTAAGCAAGTGATTTCAACCGATCATCTTGAGACTTCCATTCCCCCTCCCATCACCGGAGGCAAACACCCGGGCGACCTCCCCAATCTCATCGTTCACGAACTGTATCTGGTGAAAGAAGCCGATAGGGACAGCCCGCATCTTTCCCAAATCCATATCGGAGAACGAAGCTACTGCAACATCCAGGTCAAGAATACCGGAGAAGCCGGAGCTTGGGGCACCTGGGCGAATCGCTGCTACTTGTCCAAAGGAAACTATCGTGATCACGATCCCGACAACCTGGGACACGAGAGCATGACTGATTTGTCGGCGGGACAATCCCGTCGAGTCTATCAAATCATTCCCGCTTTCGAATATCCGGGAAAGTTCAATATCACTGCCTGTGCAGATACGGATGGCAATGACGGCGACAAAAAGATTGCGGAATCTGATGAAGGAGACAACTGCCATGACGAATATCGTTTTGACGTGGTAAGTGATCCGAATCTTGCGACGATGGCAATCAGTCTTACTGGCATTGTCGGAAACCCCGTAATCAATCAGCCTTTCAATATTTCTTCAACCACAACCAATCTGGGAGAAAACTTCGGACCCGACTATGTCTATATCGGCTATTTCGTAGACGGAGAACTGGTGGGACAAAACCAAATCCGTCGCGAAAACATGAAAGGAGGGATGAGCAAAGCGGAAGAAATCCCCATCCACGGAGGTATTGCAACGGCCGGTGTCCACGAAATCAAAGCGTGCGCTGACTTTACGGACGATATCGTCGAGACGAACGAATCGGACAATTGCAGGATACTTCTGGTCAATGTGACTGCGCCCGTTTCTCCGATTTTGTCGATAAACGGAGTAGTTCTCGCAAACGGCACCCGCCACGTCTTCACCGACGAGCGTCCGGACATTTCCATCAGTATCGGAAATACCGGAGGCATCTCGTCTCCCATGACTGGCGAAGTATTCATTTCATCGGCTCCTCATGGGGTAGAGAATATCTCCCTGGGGACATTCCAAGTCGGCGCAGTACCCGAAGGGGGAAATGCCACTGGGACGCTTTCGGGCGTTTCGTTTACCAAGCTCGGTCCATGGGTGTTGACGGCGTGTATCGAAGGGATGACAACCTGCACTTCAGGGGATGTCGTCACCATTGAGAGCAGCCACCCGGTAAACAAACATGTGAATCCGGCAGTCCTTATGATACTCAACAAACACAGGCGTGAGAGGAGTAGGAGATGAAAGTGAAGCTAACATTAGCGCAAATGGTTCTGCTGATTTTCTTCAGTGGACTCATTGCTTACTCGGCTCTATCGGCTGAAACGTCGTATTGCCCGGATAGCTACAGCCAGATCGAGATAAATGGGCACTCGGTTATGCGGATTTGGGGCGTATCGGGAGTTGCTTCAAATCATGCGCTCAGTGCCAATCCCGATTATGACTGGCCGACGGAAACGTCTGTCGCTCTTTGGTACGATGCTATCGTGTCGGCAAAAGCAGATGGAACCTGTGTGAAGCTGTACTATGACATCAATAGCAAAACGGACAGTGACAGCAACACGGTTCATGACCTGTGGTCGGTTTCCAGGTAGTCGCTGGAAAGTTCTTTCAATTCACAATTCAACAAAACCCATTGCCGGAAGGTGGTGGGTTTTTGATTTGGTTTTTGGCTTGAACGGGGAGGGAAAGGGGAGTAGGATAGGGAGAGTGCTGAAGCGGAGACTTGTAAATTCAAGAAAATGTAAGGAAACTATAGATGAGAAATGTTAATGTAGTGAATCGATTGCCCTCTTTCTAAGGGAAAGTAGAGCTTTCTGTATAATAAGAGTATGCCGAGAATTAAAAATCTTCCAAAACACGAGCAGCCGAGAGAAAAGCTCATTGAAAGGGGGGTAGGAAATCTTCGCGATAGTGAATTAATGGCTATCCTCCTTGGAACTGGAATTACGGGAAAGAACGTTGTAAGGGTGTCTGAAGAAATATTGGCGAGATATCCAAAGAAGAAGCTACTAGCTCTTGATTATGGGAAATTGTCGGAAGTGAAAGGTATTGGACAGGCAAAAGCCTGTCTCTTGTTGGCGGCGTTTGAGTTGACGAAACGTGCCTTGGCGGTTGAAGATAATAGTCTCCCGATAATTGATTCGGCAAGAGACGCTGTTGCTCAGCTCCAGGAGTTGCGGACGGCTAAGAAAGAGCATTTCATTGCATTGTATTTGAATGCTCGAAATCAACTCGTGCATAAAGAGCTTATCTCTATAGGAACGCTAAATGCTAGTCTCGTTCATCCAAGAGAGGTGTTTAAGCCAGCTGTAGATTGTCTTGCTGCGGGAATTATTGTCGCTCATAATCATCCATCAGGGAGTCTTGAGCCGTCATTTGAAGATATTGAGGTAACAAAGCGATTGTTCAGGGCGGGTAAAGTTCTAGATATACGAGTAATTGATCATATAATTGTGGCAACGGCGGGGTGGAAAGTTATCGCTATTGATTGACTTATGCAAAAGAAATACCAAACGAAGGAGGCAGTTATCAATGAAGCGAGGAAGATATTGAATCAATCCCTGCGGAGTTTGATGTCTAAAGATGATATTGATGCAGTTGAAAAGCGTCTTAACTCCTATGGTACAAATCGGAAGGGATTTCTTGGCGGACTCGTTGAAGAGTTTGTATTTGGTCTCAGTGTAAACAATAATTCAGAAGCTGATTTCAAGATAGCGGGAGTCGAATTAAAAACAAATCCACTTAAGAGCCATCCTACAAAGGTGTATATCTCAAAGGAGCGTCTTGTTTTCTCCCTGATTAATTACGATGAAATTGTTCAGGAGACGTGGGAAACAAGCTCTTTCCTTAAGAAGAATAGAGTTCTTCTTATACTATTCTATTTATGGATGAAGGAGCAGAGTCTTCTTGATTATAAATTCAAATTTGTTTACTTGATGAATTTACTTGAAGATATATCGGATGTTGATATCTTTCAGATACGTAAAGATTGGGAGTATATAGTTGCGAAGATAAGACGGGGAGAGGCGCATCTTCTATCTGAAGGTGATACGTATTATCTCGGAGCGTGTACGAAAGCTGCGAATAGCCAGATTGTCCGCGAACAGCCGAACAATCGAATTCCAGCTAAACCTCGAGCATTCTCTCTCAAGCAACAGTATTTAAACTATATTATCCAGAAGGAGCTTCTCGGAAAGGATATTGAGACGGATTCTATTTTTAAGAAGACGCGGCGAATTGAAAGTGTTGATGATGCTTTTAAGGAAAAATTGAGACCTTACATCGGAAAGACTGACAAGGAGATTATTCAGGAGATTGGTTGGAAGGGAGCGACGAAAGCGAAAAATTATAGAAGGATACTCGTAAATAAGATGCTCGGGGTATCTTCAAATAGGATTGAAGAGCTTGAGAAAGCGAATGTCACGCTTAGAGTGGTAACTCTTGAACACACGGGTTCTCTCAGGGAATCCATATCATTTCCAGCCTTTGATTATAATGAACTTGTCATACAGGAATGGGAGAATGAAGAGGATGGAACTATGACGGACTTTCATTTGGCACTTGAAACAAGGAGATTTCTTTTCATAGTCTTCCAGAAGATTGTGGGAAGTAGTGAAATCGTTCTTAAAAAAATTAAGTTTTGGAATTTCCCAATGAAAGATATGACTGAAGCAAAGCGTGTGTGGGAGAAAGCTGTTGAATGTGTGAGGGAAGGGCACTATGGAGATTTACCAAAAATGAGCGAGAGTGCCATTGCGCACGTAAGACCACATGGGAAGGATTTGACGGATACTCTTGAAACGCCACAAGGAACGCGTGAAGTAAAGCGATGTTTTTGGTTGAATGCAAATTATATACGAAGAGTGGTAGAGGATGACTAATCTAAGCCGTAGTTGATCAATTTTCAGTACTCTGCTACCATTGTTGTTGTGGCGTTTAACTACCTTTCTTGGTATGAAGAAGATACGAATTGTTGAATTGTTTGCTGGAGTTGGAGGATTTCGTCTTGGTCTTGATGCTGCAAGTAGAAAAGATTGCAAATATGAGGTTGTCTGGAGTAGCCAGTGGGAACCTGACGCTAAGATGCAGCACGCTTCCGGTATTTATGTTCACAAGTTTGGATCTAAAGGTCACTCATGTGAAGATATACGACAAGTAGTCGAGAAAAAATTTGAAGAAATAGTAGACCATGATTTGCTTGTTGGAGGTTTCCCGTGTCAGGATTATTCCGTTGCAAGGACATTGAGTCGAGCTGAAGGCTTGAAAGGAAAGAAGGGAGTTCTTTGGTGGTCGATATTTGATATTCTGAAGAAGAAGGGGAAAAAAGCTCCTCGATTTCTTATGTTGGAGAATGTTGATCGGTTGTTGAAATCGCCAGCATCACAGCGTGGACGCGATTTCGCAGTCATGCTTTCTTCTCTTGCTGACCTTGGTTATGCAGTTGAATGGCGGATTATAAATGCGGCAGAATATGGATTTCCGCAGAGGAGAAGACGCGTTTTTATTCTTGGGTATAAAAAGGGTACAAACCTGTATACAACAGTGAATTCTGAGAAAATGAAGTCAGATTGGTTGCAAAGTAATGGCGTTATAGCAAAGGCATTTCCTGTTGAGAAATCTACTAATAGTGCCCGTGAATTTCTTATTGAAGGAGATTTTGCTGAGGTGACAAAGAATTTTTCAGTCGGAGGTCCAGCGAAAAGTCCGTTTGAGAATTCCGGGCTGATGATTAATCGAAAAGTCTATACATTGAAGACGATTCCAAAGCAGTCGAAGCATAAGATTATTCTTGGAGATATAATTGAGACTGACGAGAAGAAGATTCCAGATGTCTTTTTTGTAGATGATAATGAGATAAAGGAATGGGAGTATTTGAAGGCAGGAAAAAAAGAACGACGAGAGACAAAGACTGGGCATGTATACCATTATTCGGAAGGGTCGATGATTTTCCCTGACTCATTAGAGAAACCATCACGTACAATCGTAACTGGTGAAGGAGGACGTTCCGCATCGAGGTTTAAGCATGTTATTAGAACAAACTCTGGGAGACTCCGCCGATTGATGCCAATAGAACTTGAGAGGCTCAATATGTTTCCTGATAATCACACGCGGTTTATGGGGGAAGGACTGGAAGTTTCTGATGTGAAGCGAGCGTTTATTATGGGAAACGCACTTGTTGTTGGTGTCATTAGAGAGCTTGGGAAGTCTCTTCGAAAAGCTATTGAAAAAGAATAAAGATGAAACACACTATATAAGTGGGCGAGAGCATTTATGGGAAAATTTTAACAAAAAAACTTATGAAAAAATATACGGGTGGGTGTCAGTGTGGGGTGGTGCGGTTTGAGATGGAGGTGGAGGATATCAAGGAGGTGCTCTCGTGCAATTGTTCGCGATGTGAGAAGGCGGGGTGGCTTTTGACCTTTCTCCCCAAGGCGCAATTCACGCTCCTCTCGGGAGAAGACAATCTGACAGAGTATCGCTTCGGCGACAAGAGTATCGCACATCTTTTTTGTAAGACCTGCGGGATTGAATCATTTGCGTATGGTTTGGGGACAGACGGTGTGGAGACGGTAGCTATCAATGTGCGGTGCGTGGATAATATGGATGTCGACTCTCTGACGGTGAAGAAATTCGACGGAAAGTCGTTGTAAAATTGAGAATGACACAGCATCTTTATGGAGACATTTTCCTTTCTCGGTATTGATTGGGGAGAGAAGAAGGTGGGAATAGCAATTGCGGATTCGGAGACGCGGATGGCATTTGCCCTTGCGACACTTCCGAATGATGCCCGACTCCTCGATGCACTTGGAGAGATTGTCGAGGCGCGCCTGGTACGGGAAGTCGTCATCGGCATTCCGTCTCATGTGAATCGCGAGCAAGTCGAGTATGGTGGGGAAAAGCTGGGTAAATTAATTGCCGACCGTTTCCACCTTCCTGTTCACTATGAAAATGAAATGTTCACGACCAAAATGGCGCGCGCCGAACTCATCGCCCGTGGCGTTCGTGGACACCTCGACGCCCAAGACGACCGCGAAGCCGCTCGTATCATCCTCGAGAGCTTCCTCGCGGGGAAGGGGAAATTGTGATACACTGGAAGTGTTCAGGGGTATAATTTCTCTTCCCTTTATTTTTTATGGAATCACAGCCTTTTGTTTCGGTCATTGTACCAGCGTACAAAGAAGGTGACCGTATCGGGACAACGCTTTTGGAAATCGGTAAGTACTTCAAACAGAAAGATCTCACCTATGAAATCCTCGTCGTAGTGGACGGGTCGCCGGACAATACGGCGGAAATTGCACGAAACTACGCGCTCCATATAGACAATATTCGTGTCATCGACAATCCGGAGAATCACGGCAAGGGGTATGTGGTTCGCCAGGGACTGCTTGAGGCGAAGGGGGAATATCGGCTCTTCATGGATGCTGATGGATCGACGGCGATTACGCATCTCGAGACATTTCTGCCGGCACTTGAGGCGGGGAATGATGTGGTGATTGGGTCGCGCGATATCGAAGGAGCATTTGTGCAGGTGCATCAGCCGCGGTATCGGGAAATCATGGGCGATATGGGTAACTGGGCGATCCGTATCGTGTTGGGGTTGTGGTCGTATCCGGATACGCAGTGCGGATTCAAGATACTCTCGGCGCGTGCCGCGGAAGCGATTGCGAGCCGTATGGTTGTCGACCGATTTGGCTTTGACTATGAGCTCATTATCTTGGCACACAAACTGGGATTTACCGTGAAACAATTGCCGGTTCGCTGGCTCAATGAAGAAGGGTCGACAGTGGGTGGACTCTTCGGCCCAAACGGTTTTATACAGGTGCTTATCGATCTCTTCAAGACAAAGTGGCGACTTATGACGGGTGTATACAAGATAGGAGAATATGTGTCGGATGAGAAGGTACAGGAAGGATAGTGTGAGGAAATGACAGGGTTGTAGATAGTGGGATACGAGATGTAAAACAAAATCGTGAACGAGGAACTTCAAAAAGAAATAGAGGTAAAATCCACGCCTCCTTCGGTGCCGTCGATTTCGGAATTGCGGCAAGATATTGTGACAGGGGACTGGGTGGTTATTGCGACGGGGCGCGCTAAGCGTCCGGATGAATTTGCGCATCATGACCACGAGTCGAATGATGTTGGTATCGAACACTGCCCCTTCGAGAATCCCGAGGCAACCGGGCAGGAGAAGGACGTTTTGATCTACTCTTCGGGAGATGACCAGTGGACGCTTCGGGTATTTCCAAACAAATATCCGGCTTTTTCGCGTGGCAAGGTGCCGCGACAAATCGGCGAGGGGCCGTATTTTTCGATGACGGGATCGGGATATCATGAGCTTTTCGTGACACGCGATCACTACAATCAATTGGCGACGATGGAAACGTGGCAGGTGGCGGAAGTGCTCGATGCCTATCAAGATCGATATCTCTCGCTCATGAAGAAAAAGAGCGTAAACTATATTCAGATATTTCATAATCACGGCAAATCTTCGGGCGCATCGCTTCCGCATCCGCACTCTCAGCTCATGGCGATACCGGTTATCTCGCCGTACCTGCAATTGGAATTGAAAGGCGCAGAGCTTTACTATCGAAGTACGCGAAAGAAAGTATATTCCGTGATGGCGGAATATGAACGCGAGACAAAGACGCGAGTCGTCTATGAAAATGATGCGTTCATTGCGTTTTGTCCCTTTGCCTCTCGGGCGGCATTTGAGGTGTGGGTAATGCCGAAGAAATCTTCGCCCTATTTCGAACGAATTGGCGATGAAGAAAAATTTTTTGCCGCGGAGGCGCTTCGTGCGGCACTTTTTTCGATTTATCGCGGACTTGGTGATCCGTCATACAACTTTTATATTCATACTGCGCCCTGTGATGGTTGTGACTATCCACACTATGGCTGGCATATCGAGATTCTCCCGAAGACATCCGTCTGGGCGGGATTCGAACTTTCGACCGGTATAGAAGTCTCTTCCCTCGAACCCGAAAAAGCAGCGGAGTATTTGCGAGCACAATTGTAATTCTATGCGATATCTGGTTGCCAATTTGAAAATGAAGCTGGTATCGAAGGAAGAAAATCTCGGGTATCTTTCGGCGCTGTCAGACGCTCTGAAGGGACGAAAGGAGAAAGATGTGTGTCTCGTGATATGTCCGTCATTTCCATTTCTCGGTGAATTTGGCAAAAAATTGCCGAAACAGACGGTGCTTGGTGCGCAGGATGTCGCCTCGGAAGAGAGTGGCGCCTATACGGGCGATGTATCACCCAAGTCTTTGTTCGATTGTGGCGTGACCTATGCGCTTGTGGGACACAGTGAGCGGCGGGACTATCATGGTGAAACAGATGCACTGGTTTCAAAGAAGCTGGTAACGTGCTTGCGAAACAATATACGACCGATACTGTGCGTCGGAGAAACGTTGGCAGAGCGTTCGACGGGGAAAACTTTTTCCATAATACGTCGACAGATTGAGTCGGCATGTGCCGGTATTTCTCCCGAAGAATTCAGGCGTGTTATGATAGCGTATGAACCGCGCTGGGCAATTGGTGCAGAACAGGTGCCTTCGTCGAATGAAATTTTGGAAGTAATCATTGCAATTCGTCGCACGCTTGTGGAAGTGTTCAACCGCGATATGGCGGATGTACTCCCGATTCTCTATGGTGGGTCGGTGTCGGCAGATCGAGCGGGTGATATCTTGCATACGTCTGGACTTGCCGGGGTGCTCGTTGGGCGGGAGGGATTGATACCACGGGAAATAGTGAAGATTCTGAATATGCTTTCGGATAATCCGGTAAATGAACGTCTATGATAGCCAATGTAAAAGATATTCTGACAAAGGCGAAAGAGGGGGGATATGCGGTTGGCGCATTCAACACAGTCAATCTTGAGACGACACACGCGATTCTTCATGCGGCATCCGAACTCCGCTCACCGGTTATCGTGCAAATGACAGAGAAAACGCTGGATTATGCTGGAGGACGGGCGATTTATCATCTCGTTCGTGATTTGGCAGAATGTTATTATTCGAATATTCCCGTCGGTATTCATCTCGATCATGGGAAGAGCTACGAATTGGTTGAGCGCGCGGTTGATATCGGCTTCACATCGGTGATGTATGATGGGTCGCGCAAGAAGTATATCGACAACGCCGCAATGACGAAGCGCGTTGTAGACCTTTGCCATAGTCGTGATGTGTGTGTGCAAGGCGAGCTTGGCAGTGTGCCGTATATTGGAGAAGCTTCCACGCAGACGATTGTATGGGAAGAGTATATGACTGATCCGGAAGAGGCGTGTCGATTTGTCGAAGAGACGGGAATTGATACCCTTGCTATTGCCATCGGAAATGCACATGGATTCTTCCCGGAGCGTCCCGAACCGGACTATGCGCGTCTCGAGAAACTCCGCAAATGCGTCCGCGTGCCGATTGTGCTTCATGGTGCGTCGGATTGGGATGGAAATCGAGTGACAAAAGTCATCGGTCTCGGTGTCTCATGTTTCAATGTTGATACGGCTATTCGGTTGAGTTTCTTGAGTCAACTCTCGCAAACGCTCGCAAGTGGCGATGAGACAGATATTCGCAAAGCACTTGGTGCGGCGCGACGCAGTGCCGAGGTAGCTGTGTGGAAGAAGATAGAGCAATTTGGCTCGGCGGGAAAGGCAGAAGGAGCATCGAAGAAACCAATCAGCAATGATATTCAACTCGAATCGACGGCGAATGATAGAGCGGAAGAATAACGAGGTGCGATTAAAAGAATAAAGAAAACACTATGAAACGAATTGCAATAAATGGCTTTGGACGAATTGGGCGAACGGCGTTTCGGATTCTTTCGGACCGTGAGGGAGTGGAAGTAGTCGCGGTGAATGATTTGTCAGATGCGGCGACACTCGCGCATCTCTTGAAACATGATACGGCGTTTCGCGCTTTTGCTCACGAAGTTTCTTCGAAAGAAAATGCGATTGTGGTAGATGGAAAGGAAATTCCTGTGATTTCTGAGCCGGACCCGGCAAAGCTTCCTTGGGGAGACATGAATGTGGATGTGGTGCTCGAATGCACGGGGCGATTTGTAAAGGGTGATGCGGCGGGAAAGCACATCACCGCGGGTGCCAAGAAAGTGATTCTCTCAGCGCCGGGGAAGGGTAGTGATATCCCGATGTATCTTATGGGCGTGAATGATGATACGTATCAGGGCGAGAAGGTTATCTCGAACGCGTCGTGTACGACGAATTGCTTGGCGCCGGTTGCGCAGGTGATACAGAAGACGTTTGGCATTGAGAAAGCAATGATGACCACGGTGCACTCATACACAGCCGATCAAAATTTGCAGGATGGCCCGCACAAGGATTTGCGACGAGCGCGTGCGGCGGCGCAGAATATCGTCCCGACGACAACGGGTGCTGCAATCGCTATTGGGGAAGTCGTTCCTGAAATACGAGGGAAATTTGATGGCTTGGCGATACGCGTTCCGACATCGGTTGTATCACTCACGGATTTTACCTTTGTACTGAGTCGTGATGTGACGGCGGAAGAAGTGAATGCGGCGCTGGAAGCTGCATCGAAGACGGATCGTTTCAAGGGAATCCTTGAAGTGACCAATGAACCATTGGTATCATCGGACTTTATTGGCAATCCGGCTTCATCGACGGTGGATCTTTCGCTTACCAAGGTAGTCGGTGGCAATCTCGTCAAAGTCGTTGCCTGGTATGACAATGAGTGGGGCTACTCCGAGCGACTTGTCGACATGACGCTCATGGTGTAAGAGTCTGACGAGCAAGACTGTTCTTCAGAAAAACAAGAGGCATTTGAAATTGGAGTGAGCTTGGCTAGAAAAACAAAAAAGACGTTGTATGTACGATATCATCATAAAAAACGGGGCAGTGCTCGACGGGACGGGTGCGCGTGAGTTTGCGGGCGATATCGGCATCAAGGAAGGCACGATTGTGACGATTGGAAATCTGAACGGTGAACAAGCCGAGAAGACGATTGACGCCAAGGGTTGCTATGTCGCGCCCGGATTTGTGGACATCAACAATCACTCGGATACCTATTGGCAGATATTTTTGAATCCCGACTTGGAAAGTCTTGTGCGACAGGGTATCACGACGATTGTTGGTGGGAATTGTGGCTCGTCTCTTGCGCCGCTCACGGATCAATCTATGCTGCAGTCCATTCAGAAATGGACGGATATTCGAAATCTCAATCTCAATTGGCTTTCGACGAATGAATTTCTGGATGAGGTTGGACGACGGGAGCTCTCGGTGAATTTTGCGACACTTTTGGGGCACGGGACACTTCGTCGCGGATTTGTCCATGATGAATCGCGACCGCTTCGAGCGGCGGAGCTTGCCGGCATGGAGAAGATGTTGAAACAGTCGATGCGTGAGGGATCGATAGGTATGTCTTTGGGACTTGCCTATGTGCATGGGCGACATGCGACAGAGCATGAGCTTTCGACGCTCGCAAAAATAGTCGGGAAATACAATGGATTCTGCACGGCGCACCTGCGTAGTGAAGGGAAAGAGCTTCCGGAAGCGATTGCGGAGGCAATCACGATGGCGAAACATTCCGGTGTCCGTCTCCATATCTCGCACCTCAAGGCGGTCGGGCGACGATACTGGGAGGCTATGGAACGCGCGCTCTATTTGCTTGACGCATCTGATTCCGAAGGAGTTGACGTGTCATTTGATATCTACCCGTATCGATCGACCGCAACCGTACTCTACACGATTCTCCCGACATGGATAACTGATGGTGGGAAGAAAATAATGTTCCAACGACTCCGCAGTCCTGCCATTCGGACGGAGGCGGTTCATGATCTCAGAGAAGAACATATCGACTATTCTTCAGCGGTACTCTCGCTCTCGTCGCTCAACAAGATGATTACTCGGACAAATGTGCTCGAGATGGCGCATGCAGAGGGAAAGACACCGGAAGACGTTATCTTTGATGTGCTTCTTGCTTCGGATGATCGCGCGATTGTTTCACTTGACGCACTCTCCGAAGAGAATATCGAAAAGGGACTTCGTCATCCATTTTCGATTGTGAGTACGAATGGTACGGGCTATCCGGTCGGATATGCCCAAACAGGCGAAGCTATTCACCCTCGATGTTTCGGTACGTTCCCGCGCGTCCTCTTTCGTTATGTGCGCGAGCGCAAACTTCTCAGTTGGGAAGAAGCGATTCACAAAATGACCGGCAAGCCAGCTGCAAAAGCGGGCATTGAGAAACGCGGCACGATTGCGGTTGGAAATCACGCTGATATCGTCGTGATTAACCCGAGTGAAGTCGAAGATCATGCAACATCAGAAAATCCCTATCAATACCCATCAGGAATCCCATTTGTTATTGTCAATGGTAAGATTGCAGTAGAAAGCGGAGAATACACTGGCAATCGATCCGGTACTGTACTCCGCCGCGAAAGCGGTTTCCTTGAACGATTTTGGTGATGTGCCTGCTATACTTTTTGTATTGCTCTACGCATGAGTCGCACCTAGTAGTGCGTCTTTTGTTTTCCCGTGGGAGAGTTCCTCGCTTGATAGGAGGGCACTTTGGAGGTATGGTTGAGGTGGTAGTGTGTTGACAATTGTACTATGTCTGAACGACCGAAAGCGACGAAATTTGTGTTTGATTCCTACGACTTTTCTCTCGAGGAGAGAAAAGCGTCTTTTGTGTATCGGATGGAATTTGAGAATCGGGAGCCAATGGTGTTTACTGATGCACTCCTTTTTCCGGGGTTGCCGGAAACAGTGGCTGCCTCAGAATCATTGATTGATGCGGTGCTGCAAGGAGTGCATATCGCTCTTGGTGTGAGTTACTACAAACTTTCGTGTCCGGAACATATCGAGGTGACCCATGCGCTTTCAGAGAAGCAAGCGAACTTTTGGAATACTGTCTATCGCAAAGGACTGGGTGAATTTTTCTTTCGAAATAATCTTGATCCGCGAGGGAGAATATCGTTTCCATATGATGCGACTCTCTCCCGGGGAAGCTATGGCGCTCATCCCGAAGACCGTGCGCTTCTCGGCATTGGTGGTGGCAAAGACTCCATCGTCGCCGGAGAACTCCTCAAAGAAATGAAGTATGAAACGACGGCATTTCTTTTTGAAACAGGGAGTCCGGTACCGCTCATTGAAAACGTCGTTGAGACGATGGGTATTCCAACAATGAAGGTGCAACACTTCCTTGATCCGCAGGTCTTTGATGGTTATGACGGGGCGTACAATGGGCATGTGCCTTTCTCGGCGCTCGTTGCATGGGTGGGATATCTTTCGGCGGTTCTCGGTGGATATCGATATGTCATTGTGGGAAATGAGCGGAGCAGTAATATCGGCAATGTCGAGTATCTCGGTGAAACAGTAAATCACCAATGGAGCAAGTCTCTTGAATTTGAGACGATGTTTCAGGAGTATTCGCGAGCATTTTTGTCGCCGGATATAACGTATTTTTCACTGCTTCGCCCGTTTTACGAAATTCGGATTGCAGAGATGTTTGCTTGTCATGAGAAATATTTTTCTTCTTTCTCAAGTTGCAATCGGAGTTTCAAAGTACACCAAAGGCGTTCGGAAACGCTCTGGTGTGGCGAGTGTGCGAAGTGTGCTTTTGTTTTTCTCTTACTCTCGGCATTTCTCGAAAAGCAGAACGTGCTGGAAATTTTCGGTAAGAATCTCCTTGATGATGAGTCTCTTCTCCCGCTCTTTGGCGATATTTTGGGCTTTGGTTCGATGAAGCCGTTTGACTGCGTGGGCACGGTTGAGGAGGCTCGTGCGGCACTCTTTCTTTCAAATGAACATTTCGGCGAGAGTCGCATTGCGAAAGAATTCCTTGTGAAGATTGAACATCCGGAATCGCTTGTTCGCGATGTAATGAAACTGCACTCGGCGCGGGCGGTTCCGGCGGATTTCCTCTTTTCGGGCGCGAAGAATGTGCTGATTCTCGGATATGGTCGAGAAGGGAAGGAGACCGAGCGTTATCTGAAGCAGTATAAACCACATCTTGATATCGGAATTGCGGACAAAAGTCTCGATGCTTCGTATCTCGACCAGCAGAAGGGCTATGATATCGCTGTCAGGACTCCCGGCATATCGAGGCGATTGGTGATGATTCCCTCTACGACAGCGACCAATATATTTTTTTCTCGCGTGCGAAATCTTACGATTGGTGTGACTGGGACAAAGGGTAAGAGTACGACGGCGTCTCTGATTGACTCTATTCTTCGTGTAGCAGGGAGGAAGTCGCGGCTCCTTGGGAATATCGGACAGCCGCTTCTCTCTGCGCTTCTTGCTCCGCTTGATCCAGAGACAGTCATCGTGGCAGAGCTGTCGAGTTACCAGCTTGAGGATATTCAGTATTCACCGCATATCGCGGTTGTACTCAATCTCTTCTCTGATCACATGGATTATCACGGAAATGTGGAATCCTATCATGAGGCAAAGCGAAACATCCTTCGGTTTCAAAATGAACGCGACTTCGCAGTGTACAACGGGCACGATGAAAAGCTTTCTGCGTGGGTGAGTCAGGGCAGTGCAAAGGCGATTCGTTTTGATATTCTAGAGAATGAGGTATACGAATCTTCGCTCTTGGGGACGCACAATGTAGAGAATATTCGTGCGGCGGTTGCAGTTGCGCATCTTCTCAATATTCACGAAGAAGCAATTCGAGAAGGTATACGGACATTTGTTCCGCTTCCGCATCGACTTGAACGTGTCGGCAAATTTCGGGGCGTCACGTTCTATGATGATGCAATTTCGACAACGCCGGAATCGACGCAAGCAGCGCTCGAAGCGATACCAAATGTTTCAACGATTTTCCTCGGTGGTGAAGATCGAGGCTATGATTTTTGTGGACTTGAACAAACGATTCGCGAATGTGGCGTGAAAAATATAGTTCTCTTTCCGGAGAGTGGAAAGCGAATACTTTCTTCAACTGACGGCGTCACTGTCCTTGAGACGAGAAGTATGGAAGAAGCAGTTCGTTTTGCCTATGAGAAGACACCAGCTGGTTCGACGTGTCTTCTTTCAACTGCTTCGCCAAGCTATTCTCTCTGGAAAAACTTCGAGCAAAAGGGTGATGAATTCCAACAATGGGTTCGAAAACTCGGCGAAGAGAAAGCCTTGTCGGATTGATTTCATGCTTCTCCGGTGATACACTGTACGGACGTGGGGAATTTCTTGACTGCGCCAAACACTATGAAAAACGACATTGCAAAACGCGCGCTGCTTGCGCATAAGAAACTTCAGGGGAAGATTGAGGTGGTTTCCAAGGTGAAGGTGACAAAGCCGGCTGATTTGAGCGTGTACTATTCTCCTGGAGTGGGTGCGGTATCATCGTATGTGGCAAAATTTCCGGGAAGGGCGCGGGATTATACGATTCGTCGTAATACGGTTGCTGTGGTATCTGACGGGTCGGCGGTTCTCGGGCTGGGAAACTTAGGACCAATCGGGGCGCTCCCTGTGATGGAAGGGAAGGCGATGCTTTTCAAAATATTTGCGGATGTGGACGCGTTCCCAATCGTACTCTCAACGCAAAATGTCGATGAGATTGTCGATACGGTTGTGCGTATCGCGCCTACCTTCGGCGGTATCAATCTCGAAGATATCGCCGCGCCGCGCTGCTTTGAAGTCGAATCACGACTGAGGAAATTGCTCGACATTCCAATTTTTCATGATGATCAGCATGGGACGGCCATGGTAGTTCTTGCAGGATTAATCAACGCGCTTAAGGTGGTGAAGAAAAATATTGCGACCGCGCGTGTGGTAATCGCCGGTGCCGGTGCCGCAGGGAACGCCATTGCGGAGCTCCTCCTTTTGGGAGGTGCTCGTGATATTATTATGATCGACAGCGAGGGCATTCTCTCTAAGACGCGTGATGATTTGAGTCCTCCTAAACAAGAGCTCCTTGTAAAGACAAATCCGCGAGATATCTCGGGAGGTCTCGACGAAGCCCTCGTCGACGCAGATGTGTTTATTGGCGTTTCCAAGGGAGGCACCGTGAGGCGAGCGCATGTTGCTTCGATGGCGGAGCGGAGTATTGTCTTTGCTCTTGCGAATCCCGTGCCGGAAATCATGCCAGACGAGGCAAAGAAAGCTGGTGCGCTCGTTGTTGCGACGGGTCGATCGGATTTTCCCAATCAGCTCAACAATGTCTTGGGATTTCCGGGAATATTTCGTGGTGCACTTGATCACGGCGTACAGGACATTACGAGTGAAATGCTCGTTGTGGCGGCAACAAAGCTTGCAAAACTTGTGACTACGCCAAAGCCGGACATGATTATTCCGTCGCCTTTTGATAAGCATGTTGTTCCAGCAGTTGCGAGTGCGATACGTGGCGGTTCGAAGAGAAAATGGAAGTAAGAACCTATTGATAAAGGCTATTTTTCCCGAAAAACAGTGCGAGAAGCATAGCCTTTTTCGAACATTAAGAACTTTTTTATGCACGATCTCATTATTATTGGAGCGGGTCCGGCGGGGCTCTCAGCGTCTATCTATGCATCACGCTACGGTATCAAGCACGTCATTCTCGGTGAGGTTGCCGGAGGGCTTCTCACGCAGACATTTGATGTGGGGAACTGGCTCGGAACAGAGGCAATAGGTGGACAAACCTTCGCTAATAATGCGGAGAAGCATGCGAGAAGCTATGGCGTCGAGATACTGCCGCTCACGGTGGAAAGTATAGTGAAACAAGGGGAGATTTTTGAAATCTCTGCTTCCGGAAAGTCATTTCAGGCAAAGACAGTACTCATTGCGACAGGGACGAAGCATCGCCACTTGGGCGTGCCAGGGGAGCAAGAATTTGCCGGGAAGGGCGTGTCGTTTTGTCCGACATGCGACGGATTCTTCTTCAAGGGGAAGCGCGTGGTCGTTGTCGGCGGAGGAGACAGTGCGACGGAAGCTGGCGTGTATCTCGCTGATCTGTGTTCAGATGTATTTGTGATTGTGCGAGAGAAATATATGATTGCGGAAAAGTTTTGGCAAGATCTTCTTCTCTCCAAGAAAAACGTGAAAGTGATTTTTGGAACGAATGTGAAAGAAATCCAAGGGAATGGAAAGATGGAAACGCTTCTGCTGGACGTTCCTTTTGAAGGGAGTGAAACACTTGCAGCTGATGGACTCTTTGTTGAGATTGGACTCTCACCGAATACGAAGCTCCTTGCTGATATTGGTGCGAAGCTCGATGAACATGGATATGCGGAGACACTGGCAGATCAGAGTGTTGGCGTTCCTGGTGTCTGGGCAGCGGGCGATATTACAACGAATTCCAATCGCTTCTGTCAAATTGTGACAGCTGCGTCCGAAGGCGCTGTCGCCGCCAAAAGTATCCTCGATCATCTTCAGCGACAAAGCGCAAAATAAGCAAATAAGCAAGAGAAAAATCCCGCAAGATGCGGGATTTTTTTGATGTGTCCCGAGAGGGAATCGAACCCCCATCCCTGGTTCCGAAGACCAGTGCTCTATCCGTTGAGCTATCGGGACAAATAGCAGTAAGTGCTTGATGCTGCTGTATCTGTTGTAAGGCATATTCGCCGGAGAGTCAAACTCATTCCTCGTATTCTTCCGGAATGTTACCCGGGCATGCTACAATTACAATCGGCAGTACGATTTTTTGAATTGAGAATATCGCGTATGCATATTCCAGATGGATTTCTGAATAACGGAGCGGCAGGGAGTCTCATGGGAGCGGCGGTTGCAGCAGTCGCTTTTGCAGTACGGAAGGTTCGATCGGCATTTCTCGAGAAAGTCCCTGTGCTTCGAGCGCGACTTGCAACATTTCCTGATTTTGGTGGAGAATCTGCTCTTGGGTTTCGGCGGCAATTGTCGGAAGGAGGCCAGGAGAAAATGTGGCGAATGGCATCTCTTGGAGCACTTGTCTTCTCGGCACAAATGATAAACTTCCCTATCGGCGACGGAACGTCTGGTCATATGCTAGGAGGGGTGCTTGTTGCATTGGTAGCAGGTCCTTTTGAAGCGTTGCTGGTTATGACTGCCGTACTCTCGATACAGGCTTTTGTCTTTGGAGATGGTGGAGTGCTTGCTCTTGGTGCGAATATTTTCAATATGGGCATCATAGGCGCGCTCGGTGGACATGCCTTTTTTCGCTTTCTCGCAAAAGGCAGGAATTTGAAGCTATACTTTTTGCGCAATGTGTTCGTGGCAGCATGGGTGTCAGTGATTGTTGCTTCGATTGCGGCGTCGATTGAGATAGCAATCTCTGGGACAAAGCCGCTCAACGCAGTGCTTCCTGCTATGACACTCGTGCACACTGCTATTGGATTTATGGAAGGTATCGTTACAGTGGGCATTCTCTCAGTATTGCTTCGTCGAGGGTTTGCATTGGATGTTCTGATGGAGGACGTATCTTCTCAAGAATATGAAAACGAAAACTCCAAAGAATAGCTGGAAAACTCTCGTTGTTATTTCAGGAGTGATTGGTGGTGCGCTCTCACTCTTTGCCTCTTCGGCTCCAGATGGACTGGAAAGAGTTGCTGCGTCACAAGGTTTTCTTGGAAAGGGCGTGACACTTCTCTCTGCACCACTTGCCGAATATACCGTGCCGGGAATTCATAGCACTCCTCTCGCGACAGCACTTGGGGGTATTTTTGGTGTAGGAATTGTCTTCGGTGTTCTTCTGTTTGCCGGGAAAGTTCTCTACGGTTCCCGATTGATACGGCAGAAATAGCTGCTTGAGGAGCGTTGAAAGATTTGTATGGGATATCTCCTTGCGAAGTCTCGATTCTTCTGAGAGAATTGCGAGAGTGGATTCTTGATACTTCTGACATCTGATATTGACTGTTATGGAACTTCGTGAATATATCCTTATATTTCGCCGGTATCGTGCGCTCTTTCTTGGGATAGTTGTATTCTTTGTAGTTGCGGGTCTTGCCTTCCAATTGCTCCAGCCGGTGCGTTTTGTGACAGAAATTACGATGAATGTTGCTCGCTCTGGCATTCGCGTGACGAGCGATTATTCGTATGATGATTTCTATCGTTTGCAGGCAGATGAACGATTTGCGGATACGGTGGTCAGATGGCTTGAGTCACCACGTATCGTGGGAGATATCGCTCGTGAATCCCGTGTGTCCGAGGGAATTTCTTTTGATGCTGGCAGACTTTCATCGCAAGTGATTCGTATCCGATATACGATGCGCGACGAAGCGGCAGCCAAGCGAATTGCAACCGCGATATTCACCGTGCTCAATCGAGAGACGGAGTCGCTCAATCAAAATCGATCGGAGGATGGGTGGTTTGCGCTTGTCGGCGAGACACCTGCGATAAGTGATGCACGTGTGAGTAGAGGAAGGATGTTTGCTCTCGCGTTTTCCTTGGGGGTATTCTTTGGATTTTTTGCCGTGTTGTTTCGATGGTATTGGGATGGTGCTTTGCCAACAAAAAGGAAGAAATGAACTGATGATTTCATGAAAATCGGGATTGATATTCGCTGTCTTATCGGAGGGAAACGGACGGGCGTTGAAGAATACACGTTGGAACTTTTGGAGCATCTCTTCGCAGTGGATTGCGAGAATGAGTATGTTTTGTTTTGGAGTGCCTGGGAACTTCCTGTGTGTCCTCTTGATTGGAATAGTCGTTTTTCCAATGTCCGACTTGTATCATTAAGAATTCCGAATAAGCTTCTCAATTTTTGCCTCTGGTATTTTCGTTTTCCATATCTCGATAGACTCATTGGTGGCGTCGATGTTTTTTTCATGCCAAATTTGAATTTTGCGGCGTTTTCCCGAAAAGTAAAGGTTGTGTTGACAGCCCATGATGTGTCATTTGAGAGATATCCGGAGACGTTTTCTTGGAAGCGGCGATTGTGGCATATGTTCGTGAATTTTCGTCATTTGGCACTTCGGGCGGAGAAGGTAATCGCGGTTTCGCAGTCGACGCGAGATGACCTTGTCGAAGCAATTGGCATTGCGCCGAAGTCTGTGACGGTTATACGAAGTGGCATATCAGAACGATTCTGCCAAATGAACAGGAATGACTCGATGCTTTCCGATGTGAAGCGTCGGTATGAGTTACCGTATCGATTCATTCTTTTTGTTGGTACGATTGAGCCTCGGAAAATATTCTCTCACTTGCGCGTGCTTTTGATTCGCTAGTCGAAAGCAAAGAGGCGTTTGACTATGATATGGTTATCGCCGGTACACATGGTTGGAAATGCGAAGGAATGCTCGAGGAAATCGATCGCTTGCCATCGCGCGCGCGGATTCATTTCACAGGGTTTGTCCGTGATGAGGACAAGCCAGCGCTCTACAATCTTTCGAGTCTGTTTGTCTACCCATCTCTCTATGAAGGATTTGGCTTTCCGCCACTCGAGGCGGCAGCGTGCGGCGTGCCAGTTATCACGTCGAATACCTCGTCTTTTCCTGAGACGATTGGTGAGGGCGCGATGATGATTGACCCCTTGCGCCCCGACGATCTTTCTCGCGCACTTCGAGAAGTTCTTCGAGATAAGACGCTTCGAGACATGCTTTCTCAGCAAGGTGAGATGTGCGCATCGAAGTTTCAGTGGAAAGACGCAGCTCGGAAGACGCTTGGCGTGTTTCGGGACGTGATTCGCCACCCGTAGGTAGAGAGTTGCCTCTTTTTGGGATATTGGGCTATAGTTGGGAGAGAATATTGCAAAATGTTTTTGTATGGATTTCTCTTTTTTTCTCTGCTTATGGAACAGGTTGTTTTTGGGATATCAGGTGAACCGGGTGCAGGGAAGGACACAGTGAAGGAATATCTCGTTGAACAGTACGGTGCAGAGAGTCTCGGATTTTCACTTATCCTGAAAGATATTCTCAATCGACTTTCGCTTCCTTTGGAGCGGGCAAATTACGCGTCACTTGGGGAAGCCCTTCGAAATTCATTTGGGGAAAATATCCTTGCAACCGTGCTTTCTCTTGATGTTTCTCGGATGTCGACGTCAGTAGTTGTTATTGATGGCATACGGAAATTTGGGGAGCTTGAAGAACTCCGGAAACTCAAAAATTTTAGATTCCTTTTTGTGGAGACAGATATGCATGTTCGGTATGAACGAGTGAAAGCGCGCGGAATCAAAGCTGATGATAAAGAGAAAACATTTGAGGAGTTTGTACGTGATCGTGAGCATGCTGCCGATCGAGAAGTGCGAAACTTGAAGAGCGAAGCCGATGCGGTAATTGAAAATAACGGTACTCTTGGAGAGTTGCATAGACACGTAGATGAGGTTGTGAGCGGTTTGTCTTAAAAATTCTGAAGAGACGCTTGTCTATGGATAGGGAATATGGGTTGAATTCAGATTGATTAAATGCGGCAGGAATCCATTTTTGTCTATATATACTGACATTTATTATTGACAAATTTTATTATATGAGATAGCGTACGAGATAGAAAAATAAAAGGTGTTCTCGGAATAATATTTGCACCTTCCCAATTCGTGTGTGCGCCGACAGTGGCGTTCTGCGTGGGAAGGTTTTTGTTTTCCAAAAATAAGATAGTTAGGAAAATAGGAAAAAACATTCTTTTGTTTCTTTGATACGCAGAACGTCATGGGGGCGTTCAAGAATAGCCCAAAGGGGCTTTGGAGAGATTAAAATGCGAATCATCATTTCGGTTCTTTTGTCCATGTGCTCGATGTGCTCGGTTGCTGCTTCCGGCAATTATTACGGTGGTATGCCGATGGATCCCGAAGCTTTTGCTGGTATGTACCCTGAATTGACGGAACCGGGGGAAATATTCACTGAAAAGCGGAGTGTCGCTTCAGGTGGGATTCCACCGATTACCTATCAGGTTGAGGGGCAGGCATCTGCATATGAAGCCGAAGAGCTACGGTGTACTTACGGCGGGCATCCATCGAGGGAGGATATTTCAAATATTCTTCCCAACGATCAAGGCTCTGTTGATCAGGCACTTTCTGACGGGTACTTGGTAGCAATCCTGCATTGTTTTAACGGTGACAAGATTGTTAGAATCAAGCCTGTGTATCAACGGATTGTCCTGAAATATACAACTGCCGCAAAGAAGCAGGAAGGGTTCTCTTTCACTGCTTCAACCTGGCCAACGCCAAACAGTTCTAATGCTGACGGGCACATGCTCGATATGGCGTATGTAATAGTGAAGCAGGAGGGAGATGGATATTCGCGAAGGCTGATTCATAATGGACACGAGGCGCTACTGAGTCAGTACCCTGATCCTGCCTTTAAAGCATACCCCAAGATGCAAGATATGTGCCAATCGCAATCGGAAATCTTTATGGTCATCTTTGGGCAGCAGCGGTATTTCCCTGGGAATACAGGGGACTCGTTTCTCTCGATGTTGGAGGAGATTTTGTTTTCCAATCCCTCCGATTATGGTGGGGATAAGAAAAAAGATGCGCCTCCTGTCAGGGTAGAGACATGCCTAGAAGGTTTATACAACCTCCTTGTGCCGGATTTTTTCGATAATGGCTAATCAAGCCGGTCAACCCAGTTTACATGATGGAAAGAACACCCCGTTCTTTCCATCATGACTTTTTGCCAAGGAAAAATTTTGTGCTAAGATAAGAGCTAAAGGGCTCTTTTTTCATTTCTCACTATGAAATACATTCCTGTTATTGGCATGGAGGTGCATGTCGAGCTCAAGACGAAGTCGAAGATGTTTTGCGGTTGTGCGAATGGTCAGGGACTTGAGAAAGAGTCGAATGTGCATGTGTGCCCTGTTTGTACGGCACAGCCTGGGACATTGCCGGTGCCAAATCGGACGGCAATTGAATATGTGCAGAAGGCGGGACTTGCCTTGGGTTGCACGCTTCGTCTCGAATCAAAATTCGATCGCAAGAACTATTTTTACCCCGATCTTCCCAAAGGATATCAGATATCACAGTATGACAAGCCGTTTTGTGAAGCAGGTGCACTTGTGATTAATGGGAAGACCTTTCGCATCACGCGCATTCACCTCGAAGAAGACACGGGGAAGCTTTCGCATGCTGCGGGCGGTATGACGCTTGTGGATTTCAATCGCGCCGGCGTGCCCTTGATGGAGCTTGTCACTGAGCCGGATTTCGAGAATGGGAAGGATGCACGCGCATTTTGTCAACGACTTCGGCAGATCCTTCGATATATCGGTATCTCCGATGCTGATATGGAGAAGGGGCAGATGAGGTGTGAAGTGAATATTTCCCTTTACGAGAAAGGGAAGGATCGTCTGAGTGGTACGAAAGTTGAGATTAAAAATCTGAATTCATTTCGGTCAGTCGAGCGTGCAGCAGACTACGAGATTGTTCGACAGACGGAAGCTTTGCAAGACGGAAAGAAAATTGTCCAAGAAACGCGCGGATGGGACGATGTGCGCGGTGTGACGGTATCGCAGCGTGCCAAGGAGTCAGCGCACGACTATCGCTATTTTCCCGAACCAGATATTCCGGCGCTTGTTTTTGATGAGGCATATGTCGAACATCTTCGTCGGAGTCTTCCTGAGCTTCCGGATGCGAAAGAATCTCGCTTTGTTGAGGAATATGGACTACCAAAGGCAGATGCGGTTGCTTTGGTGTCGGAGCGAGATATTGCGGACTATTTTGAGCGTGTTGCGAGTGAGCTCCTCGAGAAGAAGGCATCTGGAGAGGCGAAAAGCGAACCGAAGAGGCTTCTGAAGCTAGCAGCGAATTATTTTCTCACAGAAATAAAAAAGTTTCTTACGGAGAATGGCAGTGATATGCGAAGCGTTTTGGTGACAGCGGAAAATTATGCCGAATTTATTGCGCTCGTTGCGGACGGTGCAGTCAATTCGAGTGCTGCACAAACTGTACTCGCTGAAATGATGAAGGGTGGCGACAATGATCCGTTGCATATTATCGAGCGCTTGGGACTTGCGCAGACGAATGATGAAGACGCAATCGAGAAAATAGTGCTTGAAGTGATTGCGGCAAATGCGAAGTCTGTTGCTGATTACTCAAACGGGAAAGAAAATGCACTCCAGTTTCTCGTGGGGCAGGTGATGAAGCTCTCAAAAGGAAAAGCAAATCCCGAAATGGCGCGAGAGATGCTTCTAAAAAAGCTGAAACAATGAAGTTTGACAGAATTTTTCGAGAGTGTACAATAGTCTCTGATGAATCCGAAACGAAAAATCTGCGGAGGAGTTTTTTTGAAAGCGTGAAAATCGCCCCAATGGGGCGATTTTTTTTGTATCTTAACAATTTACCGTTTGGATTGAGGGTTTTTGAAGGTGTCGTAGGTGATTTGTCGGTTTGTTTTAGGAATGCTCATTCCTTTGTCTCTGCTTCAGGAGGTGCGTGATGTGTGAGGCGTATGGTCTGTGTCCGGCGGAGAGAAATATCGGAAATCCGTGTCTTTACCCCGATTTGCGAGAGATTGCCCTTGATTGCGGAGCGCCCTGCTGTAGTGCTGGAATATGTAATGTTTCAGCAAGTTTTCCGGCACCTACGGTTCATCGTCCTAGTGATGATGAAGCGAGAAGAGTATTTCTCCGTATGGCGTCGGCGTCGATTGAAGGAAGGAAGGTTCGAAATCTCTTGGATATGATTGTCTATGGTCAAATAATGATGAATCATGCCTTGTGACCACAGTTATGAACGAATATGAACGAACGTGTATGAATTGCGGAGTGCCCATTCTTGAATGTATGGGATTCGTGATGGCTGGAGATTTCTTTCTCGCTCTCCAGGCTCTGCAAAGGGGAGAGCGACTCCCAAAAATCCGGGAACGCTGTGGGAAGTGCGTGATGAAGATTTCCCTCTTCCCTCAATGAAGAAGTTGAATGTATAGATTTCGGAGGTGTCCTGTATGAGTTCTTTGTGTGAAGTGCGCGCGTTCCCTTTGGATTGGGAAACATTGTTTGCTGAAATATCCGAAGGTGCGCCATTGTTCGAGTTTCAGCCGGGCGTATGGTGGCATCCCGAGATAGACTGTCTGACATATCAAACGAGGGATTGTAGGTATGTCCTTGATTCTCTTGGATATCACTTCTCGGTTCTTCGGAGTAATGAGGGACAAATTGTCGGCGTATCCCTCGAGCCATTTCGGAGGTATATGTGGGAAATACGCAAGACATATCCCGGCATGGGAATTGATGGGAGAGACTTCCTCTTGTGGCCATTGATTCAGCTTATGACAGGTAAAATGGATCTGTTCCCGACTTGTTCGCGGAGGAAGGCATCTCGTCTCCTTCCGGTCATACGCGAATTTGTGGGTTGCGTGAAGGTTCCCTTCGCGCTCTTGCAAGACATGATGCTTTCGGAGAATGGGGAATATCGCCGCTGAATGAGTACGTGAACGTTTGGGGAAATTTTTGGAGCACATAAAAAACAAAGCTCGGACATACCGCGGTATGCCGAGCTGATTTTTTTGTTCCTTTCGAGGTCAAAGTCATTATTCGAAGGGAATCTTGACGAAAGCGCCGACACTCGATCGCGATGCTTTTACGGACAGTGTTGCTTCCCCGACAGGAATGGAAAGTGAAGGACGACTATTTGTGTATGCGGTTATTCTCAGTCCTCCGAAATCTATTTCTTTGTAGGGCATTGATGAACTTTCCGGTACGTTTCCCAGAAGACTGGGGAGGGAATTTTCTAACGGCTGATTGCGGAACAGTGGATCTGCATGTACTGGATGAGCGATAAACATCGAGAGTGTTACGAAGAGAGGAAATATTACCACTATTATGCATTTGGTCATGATGCACCTTCTTGAGTGTATTATTGGGAAGTACGAAGGAACTGTCTGTACGCTAGAGGGTTCATCTTGTATTGTCAAATGTCGTTTTTTTCATAAACTCGTTTGTTTCTTGAAATGCCTCTTCTGGTGTTTCGACACTGTGGAGTGAGGCGCCTTGGCGTTGCCATCTGCGAATCCAGGTTATTTGGCGTTTGGCGTAGTGAATGCTGTCGAAGAACAGTCGCTCTTTCATCTCGTTGAGAGAGAGTATCTTGCGGAGGAATCGCGAGATCCAGCGGTACTCGAGTCCGAAGGCATCGAGACGCTCCCATGAGACGCCTCTACTGTGGAGTTGCTCGACCTCGGCAATCATCCCTTGGTTGAACCGCGCTTCGAGGCGGGTCTGTATGCGCGCATCAAGAATGTCTTTCGGTGGGCAGAGGGCAATAAGGAGAGAATGTGGAATAGGGAATGGCGAAGGCGGAATTTTTGGTACGGTATTTCTTATACTTGATTCCTTATCTTGGTTTTGTGCGATTTCTATGGCGCGAACGAGTCGTCGCGGATTGTTTCGATCTATTGTTTCTGCACGTTCCGGATTGAGCTGCTCGAGCATTTCGAAGAGCTCTTCTCTTGTTTTCATGGCGAGCGCTTCGCGGAGTGCAGGGTCGGGTGAAATGTTGGGAAGCTTGTGGTTTTCGATGAGTGCTTGAATCCAAAATCCCGTGCCACCACAGAGTATCGGGAGTTTGTTTCGACCAACGATGTCTTTGAATGCCATGTGCGCATCGCGGATGAAGTGCGAGACATTGTAGTCGTCATTTGGATCGGCGATATCAAGAAGCCAGTGTCGCACTTGCGCTTGTTCTTCTTGTGTCACCTTGCCTGTCCCGATATCCATCCCGCGATACACCTGCCGACTATCGGCAGAGATGATTTCGCCATTCCATTTCTTCGCTATCTCAATCGCAAGTGAAGACTTGCCCGATGAGGTAGGTCCGAGAATGACGATGATTTTTGAAGAGTTAGACATATTTTATCTATTCTACGCCGATATTCGGAATGCTGTTCTTGAGAGTTTCAAGCGCTTCCGGTGTTGGTTCGATGGTGAAGGCGGTTTCTATCGTTCGTCCTCGGAGGTGGACGGAGATTTTTGAATTTCCGGATGGGAGAGTCTTGAGTGTTTCGACGAGGCGTTCGAGTGTTTTCTCGGTTGCGGTGTCATCGAGACGGACCGTGATTTTTCCTGGTGATGGCGCGTTTTCTTTTCCTGCTGTCTCGGTATCTGATGACTCTTTTTTCTCGGTTACTATTTCTGCTTGCTGTCCGTACTTTTTTCGCGTGAGGAGGGCGCGTTGCCAGGTTTCTATGTCTCTTAGTGAGAGGCGTTCGGCGCGCTCGACCATGATTTTGGGCGAGCCATCTTTGAGAGAAATCTTGCCAGTCACCATGACCATTTGCTCGGCGACCCAGAGGCTTTCGGTTTGCTCGGCGATGCGTGGGAAGACGACCGCTTCGATACGTCCAGTTGTGTCTTCGATGGTGGCGAAGAACATGGTTTTTTGGTCTTTCGTATATGCCTTGCGGAGTGCGGAGATGACACCGCCCACTTGAGTGACTTCGCCTTCGGGACGTTTCTCAACTTCGTGAACGGGGGTTGCGACTTCTGCGAGATATTCTTGGTAGTCACTTGCCGGATGGTCGCTCACATAAAGTCCGAGGAGCTCTTTTTCCCACTGGAGTTTCTCGTGCTTGGTGGCGACGGCGACGGGGGCGAGTCGGATAGCGCCTTTCTCGATGGGCATGTCACGAAAGAGGCTCATCGAGTGCGTTGTTTTGGTTCGTTCGCTGTTCTTTGAGTAGATTAGTATGGCGTCGATGCTTTCGAGGAGGCTCTTGCGTTCGCCGAAAGCGTCGAGTCCACCCACCTTGGCGAGCGCTTCGATGGACTTCTTGTTGAGGTCTTTGGTGCGAACGCGCTCGATAAAGTCAGTGAGGTCTTTGAACTTTCCGTGCGCTTTTCGTTCGCGGACGATTTCTTCGGTGACGGTTGCGCCGACGTTTTTCACGGCATTGAGTCCGAAGCGGATGCGTTCGATGCCATCGTCGCCACGAATAACGGCGAATTCCTCGAAGCTTTCATTGACTGATGGTGGTAATACTTCTATACCCATGTCGCGTGTCTCGGCGACTTCGATCGAGACGCGATCGGAATTGCTTTGGTCGCTCGTGAGGAGCGCTGCCATAAATTCCGCTGGATAATGCGCTTTGAGATAGGCGGTTTGGTAGCCGATCAGTCCATAGCAAGCCGCGTGGGAGCGGTTGAAGCCGTAGCCGGCGAAGGGTTCGATAAACGCAAAGACTTTTTCAGCGATGGTTTTTGCGATACCTTGTTTGATACATCCATCGATGAATTTTATTTTCTGCTCTTGAATGAGCTCGAGAATCTTTTTCCCCATCGCTTTTCGGAGCACATCTGCTTCGCCGAGCGTGAATCCGGCGAGGTCTTGTGCGATGCGCATGACCTGTTCCTGGTAGACAGCGACGCCGTAGCTTGTGCCAAGTATGGGTTCGAGTTTTGGGTGGAGGTATTGGACGGTTTTTGTGCCGTGCTTGCCGGCGATAAAGTCGGGAATCCAGTCCATAGGACCGGGTCGGTAGAGGGCGACCATGGCGATGATGTCTTCGAGGATGGTTGGCTTCAACTGTTTGAGATAGCGCTTCATGCCGTTTGATTCGAGCTGGAATACGCCGGTCGTATGCGCTTTCTGAAGAAGGGAGAACGTCGCTTCGTCGTCGAGCGGGAGTTTGTCCATGATGTCGGCGGTTGAAGCGTGCTCCGGATCGAGCCCAAGCTTCTCGGCAAGAGCATCGAGTTTGCCGAGCGCTTTCAAAATACGGATAGTGTCCTGGATGATGGTGAGGTTTTTGAGGCCGAGGAAGTCTACTTTGAGGAGACCAATTTTTTCGATGTAGCTCGACTTAGTAGAAGAGGAATATTGTGTGACAATGCCTTCTTTTGATCCGGAGATATTCTGGATGGGAGTATATTTGGTGACGGGATTCTTGGTGATGACGACGCCACAGGCATGCATGGACGCGTGTCTTGCGAGTCCTTCGAGTTTTTTGGCGGCGTCGATGAGTCGCTTTGCGTCAGAGTTGCTCTCGTAGAGCGCTTTGAAGTCGGGAGCCTCTTGAAGCGCTTTCTCCATTGAATGAAACTGTGGAATGAGTTTGGCAACTGTGTCGCAGAGACTATAGGAAAGTCCGAGAGCTCGACCCGTATCGCGAATCGCGGCGCGTGCTGCCATGGTTCCAAAAGTGATGATTTGTGCGACATGGTCGTTTCCATATTTCTTCCGCACGTAGTTGAGAACGTTGTCGCGGCGATTGTCGGCGAAGTCCATGTCGACATCGGGCATGGAAATGCGCTCTGGATTGAGGAATCTCTCAAAGAGCAAATGATATTTGATCGGGTCCATGTTGGTAATGCCGGTCAGATAGGCAACGAAACTTCCGGCAGCGCTTCCTCTGCCGGGTCCCACGACGATGCCCTCGCGCTTTGCCCAATTGACAAAGTCTTGAACAATTAAGAAGTAGGAAGCGAATCCGGTTTTCTCGATAACGCCGAGCTCGTACTCCATACGCGTGCGATGCTCATCGGTAATGTCGGTGCCAAAATGCTTGGTGAGTCCCATTTCGCAGAGTTCGCGCAGATAGACTTCGGGCGATTTGTTGTCTGGCACATCGAAGTGGGGGAGTTGTGTTTCTCCAAGTTTGATAGTGACATTGCAGCGGTCGGCAATTTTCCCAGCATTTTCAATCGCCTCAGGAATATCTTTGAAGAATGTTGCCATGTCTTCGGGTGAGCGGAGTGAGAGGTCGAGGTGGCGAAGTGAGAAGCGGTTCTCGTCGGTTACTTTTTTGTTATCGCGAATGCAGAGGAGAATATCTTGCAAATCGCTATCTTCGGGGCGAACATAGTGTACGTCACTCGCGGCGACGAGCGGGATACCCGTTTCTCGAGATATTTGAACGAGACCAGCATTGGCAATGATTTGGTTTTCGTAGTCACTGTGAGGTTGAAGTTCGAGGAAGAAATTGCCTTTGCCAAAAATATCTTCGTAGCCGAGGGCGGCTTCGCGTGCGCGTTCTTCGCTTCCTGCAATGATGAGAGAGGGTACTTCGCCGGTCACTGATCCAGAGAGGGCGATGAGCCCTTCATGATATTTCCGCAAGAGATCCTTGTCGACGCGTGCTTTGTAGTAGAAGCCCTCGATATGTGACTCGGAGATGATTTCCATCAGGTTTTGATAGCCGGTCTGCGTCTCGGCAAGGAGTACGAGATTGGAACGGCGTCGATCTTCGATGGAGACACGGCTGTGCATATTTGCCGTCACATAAATCTCCGCACCGATAATTGGTTTCATATGTCGCTCCTTTGCTTTGATCGAGAGCTCGACGGCGCCGTAGAGCGCTGTGTAGTCGGTGATGGCAAGCGCGGTCATGCCGAGTTCCTGGGCGCGATCAAGGAGTGCATCGATCTTGGCGGGCGCCGTGAGGAGGCTGTAGTGCGAATGGACGTGGAGGTGAGCGAAAGGCATTGTGAATCTATTAGAGTCTATGAGGAAAGCAGGAGAGGTTGTTTTTTAGCGGGTTCCTGGAAACGAAAGAGAAATCGAAACTTTTGATGTATAGGAATCTTACCGTACCCGAAGAAGAGAGGGAAGTCTTGACAGAATTTCCCCCACAAGAAGTTTCCATGCTATACTTCTCACAGTATCTTCTTTCATTTGTTTCCTTTCGAAACAAATGCATAATCAGTAAAACAAAAACGTCATGCCATTTCAGTCTTCCTCAGGATCAAACAAAGTTTTGTTTTGGTCTCTTGTTGCACTTGCTATCGCCATGATACTCGCGGTTGCTTTTGCTCTCCGCGGGTTTAATCGAGAAATGGATAAGGATAGTTCTCTTTCAAACTCTCCGAATATGTCCAAAGACGATGTGAAAGATGTTCCTCCCTCTGAAGTCATGACCGAAGAAGTCCTCATGGGATGGAAGCGAGATGAACAAAATCATATCTCTGTCACCGGAGAGGTACTAGGTGTTCGTGCTGTACCCGAGCAAAAAGATGTGAAAGGCATGGAGCTTGATCTCAAAGTGAGTCCAATCATTGATTCTCTGCTCTATCCGGCCCCCGACAAACTCTATCGCTTCTTTCTTTCCGAACGAGATACGAAAGAAGGATTCTCCGAATCCTTCAAAGTAGGGGATACCGTGACAGTGACGTCACAGGCGAACCCAACGGAAGACGCGTATGTTATTGGGGAGAAGGTGGGGAAAGAATAGTTTACAGTGATAGAATTGGATTAGAACTATGCGTATTAATTTCAAATTTATTCGTACTATGAAATTTCTCATCATTCCGATAGGAGTTTTCTTGGGAATAGCATGGGCGTTCTCACTCTTTTTTTCATCAGCATCGGCTGTTTATGCGAGTGATGCTCCTTGTGGAGCTGGTGGTGGAATTCTTGGTTATACTTCTTGTTGTAAGGATGCGAAGCTTTGTCCCGATGGAACAGTGCTTGGGAGAACCCTCCCAATGTGCATCTTTCCTGAGTGTCCAGGTTCTGGCGGAGGTGGTACGAATGCAGCGTGTAGTTCAGCGGCAAAAAACTATGCGTATACAGATACAGCATATTCTCCCAGTAATCTTTGTGTATCAGGTTCATCTCCCACTGTAGGAAATGGAGCGGTTCCATTTCCTGCGCCAGGGAAGACAGTCACGTGGTCATGTTTCAATAGCTCATCTCCAACAGTGACATGCTCCGCAAGTCGAGATGCTGCCCCTGCTATCACCTGTGGCACGGCAAATGGGAAAACATATCCAACCTCAGGACCTCCTTCGGCTGACCGTTGTGTCAACACAACGCAGACGAATTTCGCCTTCCGTTACTCTGGTTCCTATTGGAATGGATGGACATGGAATTGTGGCACAGCTTCTTGCAGTGCGAATCTTTCCCCTGGTATTTGTGGAACTGCTAACGGAACAACACGCGCAACAGCTCCATCGACTGTAGCGGAACGCTGTAGTGCCGGTGTCTCGAGTGCTGTTTCCGGTTCGGGCCCCTGGAGCTGGAGTTGTACCGGAACAGCCTGCAGTGCAAGTAAGACAGTGTCATGTACGCCAAGTTGTTCTCTAAATCCGGCGTCATATTGCACGACGCATTACCTCGGCAGTGATGGATGTGGAGGTTCGTGTGGGTATGGGACGATGGTTTGTCCAACTCCTCGCCTCAAGGTTTGTCCTGCTGCGGTTACTCTGAATCCGACACAAACACAACAGCTCGAAGCGCGATACTGGGCAAATCTTGCGAGTATCCCATCGTGTTCGACAACAGGGTATTCAATGGTCACTCCGAGTGCAGCGTGGTCATCTTCAGTTCCGTCCGTTGCAACAGTAGGGAACATATCCGGAACGAAGGGTGTGGTGACGGCAGGAAGTCCTGCTTCGACATCACTGGCGAATATTCAAGCGTTGTACATCGGTTTGCCAAGTTTTAGCGCGGTGACGGTGAATGGAGTGGTAGCGAGCCCTTCGGCAACGATTTCTGGAAGCGGATGCTCCATTCCGTTAGGAGCAAGCACATGTGATGGGACATTTACCTGGACTATTTCTGGAGCTACTTCGCCAAATGTATTTAATGCGACGAGAAGCATTCAGTATACAACGGCTTCTTCCGGAAATAATTCTCCTTTTGCTATCACCTACGGAGCAAATACTGTGCAGGCTCGAGATGGGGCAACGGTATTGGCAACGACTTCGGTAAGTGGTACCTGCGCATCGGGGACATGGGACAGCTCGAAGTGTGCCGCTGCGAGTGGTCAATTGCTTACCGTATCGAAGTCTGGATCGGGGACAGGAACGATAACGAGTGTGCCTGCTGGAATAAGTTATCCGGGCGATGCGACTGAATCATATTCGACCGGCACCTCGGTTGTTCTCACAGCAACTGCTACTCTTGGGTCAACATTTACTGGCTGGAGTGGAGATTGTACCGGAACGGGTACCTGTACGGTGGTTATGAACTCCCCAAAAAATGTGTCAGCATCATTTGCTGCGCCGCCAACATGTACCTGTGATAATCCAAATGCTTGTGTAGGAAGTAGCTACACGGGCACTGGGTCGGGATGTGTTCCAAACGGATGCTCTGGCACCAAGGTTTGTGACCAGCATTGGAAAGAAGTAGCGCCGTAGAAAAGGCGAAGAATATGAGAGCGAAACCGCTTCCTGGTTTGGGGAGCGGTTTTCGGTTTGAGTGGCAATGCGCTATGCTAGATAATATGAAGAAAAAGATATCTCTCATGTTTCCGACATTCGAATATGAACAATCGGTGGCAGTACAGGATCGAATCGCAGTCGGGGTGGATGAGGCGGGGAGGGGACCCTTGGCTGGGCCAGTTGTCGCGGCGGCGGCATGGTATCGATTGACTCCGCTTGTGTTTCCTGTAGGAGAAGACCGATATACTCGACTCATCCGTGATTCAAAAACACTCTCGGAGGATCAGCGCGAGGAAGTGTATCAGTGGATAATTGATCATTTCGAAATCGGTGTCGGCATTGTTGATGCTCGGACTATTGATCGGGTGAATATTCTTCAGGCGACATTTCTCGCCATGCGAGAGGCGATTGCAGTGCTCGCTGGAAAGCGTGCAACAAAAGAAAAACAAGAAACAAAAACAATGCACATGCTTGTTGATGGCAATCGAGAGATTCCAGAACTCACTTTTCCTCAGGAGGCGATGGTAAAAGGGGATGCTCGGTCGGTTTCTATTGCGGCAGCGTCTATTGTTGCCAAGGTGACTCGCGACCGAATGATGCATAAGTACGATAGTGAGTATCTCGAGTATGGATTTGCACGACACAAGGGCTATGGGACAGCGGCGCACGTCGAGGCGATTCGACGGCTTGGTCCCTGCCCGATTCACAGGCATTCTTTTGCTCCCGTCGCTGAGTTGTCTCGGGAATTTGCCAGAAATAAAGAAAGCTGATAGACTTGGGGACAAGTGTTTTCCATTGAGAATATCCTATGTCAGTACCGAAACAGAGGCATTCCAAGGCGCGACAGGCGCGCGGACGTGTCCGCTATGTGAAGTCAGTCAAGAACGGTGTTCTGTGCCTGAAATGTGGATCGAGTATTTTGGCACATCGCGTGTGTCCAAAATGCGGTTTCTACAAGGATCGGGAGTATGTGAATACCATGAAGCAGGTGGAAACACCAGCAAAGAAAGAGAAGAAATAGCCTTTCTTGGGTCAGCTCTATACTTTGGTTGTTTTTTGAAATATGGCGAATCGGCACCTTCAACGATCGGTGGCAATGCAAGCGCTTTTTGAGTGGGATTTCCGAAAGAGCGGCGATGCGGAGATGGCTGACATTGCACGTCGAAATCTCGAAGAATTCGCTCCGGGACTCGAGGACGCCTCGTTTACGCGCGTCCTCGTCGAGGGGACACTCGCGCATCGCAAGGTTATCGATCAGCTTATTGAGAAGTGTGCGCCCGAGTGGCCACTTGACCAGGTGACGGTTATCGATCGCAATGTATTGCGGCTCGGTATTTTTGAGTTGCTCTATGGCAACTACGATGAAGTGCCCCCAAAGGTGGCGATTAATGAAGCCATCGAGCTTTCCAAGACCTTTGGCAGTGACAGTTCTCCGCGGTTTATCAATGGCGTCTTGGGGACGATTTATCGTGAGATGGGTGAGCCAATGAAAGACGACTCGAGCGAGAAGCGTCGCGCCGCACTGAAACTGAAGGAGCTCGAAGAACGCCCGGGAGATATGAAGACGGAGCCAATTGATTCGGATGATTAAATCGTAATGTTCTTCCCGGCATAAGCTGGGCATTCTCCCAGAGTTTTCAAGAATGTCGCGCTTTTCTTGGGAAGTGGTTTTCGTATGAAAGAATTTGAGAGTAAAGAAGTCTCTCGTGTATTGGGTGTGGAATTTCGCAATACAGAGTACCTTCAGACCGCTTTTACGCACCGTTCGTATATCAATGAGCATCGGAATTATCCATTCGATCACAATGAACGGCTGGAATTTCTGGGTGACGCTGTTTTGGAGCTCATCGTGACGGAGTATCTCTTTCATCACTATCCCAATCCCGAAGGAGAGCTCACCAGCTGGCGAGCCGCCTTGGTAAACGGTGAAATGCTCGCACGCGTGGGCGCCGAGATTGGTATAGAGCCTTTCCTTATAATGAGCCGGGGCGAGTCGAAGGATACGGGACGATCGCGTCAGTATTTGATTGCCAATGCTATGGAGGCTATTATCGGCGCACTGTATCTCGACCAGGGGTATGACGCCTCGAAGGATTTCATTCTTCGTGTCATTGTAAGTCATTTGCCGGAAGTTTTTGAACAGAAGCTCTATGCCGATCCAAAGAGCGATTTTCAGGAACAGGCGCAGACGCGTCTCGGCATGACGCCTTCCTATCGCGTGCTTTCCGAGTCTGGTCCCGATCATGACAAGTGCTTCACTGCCGGTGCCTATGTGGGCGACGACCTGGTCGCCGAAGGAACGGGAAATTCAAAGCAGGAAGCTCAGCGTGAAGCCGCCAAAAACGCGCTCAAGAAGAAAGGCTGGTAGTGTCTCATCTTCCGTTTTGTTTCAATTTTTGCTATACTTTAGGAAAGTTTTGTGAAAGGGATACGTGATACAAATACCATGGAAACAGAAAAACAAGAGAAATTTCAGTCGCGATGGTTTTTTTGGGTATTCTTTCTGGCGGTCTTTCTTTCGGTGTTTGCGACATTCTACCGAGTGTTTATTGCGAAGAACTATCTGGTTGATATAGAGACGGCGTGCTCTCCGGAGACGGAAGCGTGTTTTGCGCGAGATATATGTGACACAGAAGATCAAATCTGTGCCGAGGGCGACACGCTGATAGAGACATCGTACTACAAAACCGTTGAGCGGAAGGCGTTTGCTTTTCCGGAAGCATGTGCTTCCGGATCGCTTGACTCACCGCTTTGTGCTGATTTGTCTTGTCGGTCAGGAGAAGTAGATTGCACCGAGACTTTTTGTTCCGATGAAACAGTGCCCGAAGGCGAGACCTGTGTTGGTCCGGGAGTTGTCCCGGAAGAATCGATGACTCCAGATGAATCCGCTGTAGAAGATGAGGAATCCGGAGATACTATGAATGAAGCTCCTATGGAGGATTCGAGCGGAAAGAGTGACTCAATACAAATGAATGAGATGAATTAGACGAATATGGTGATTTCGAGAGTGATTGACAGGAACCATTCTGTGTGATGCCAATAAATAGCCAAAGAGCATATCTACTTTTTGGCAATATGCGCATGTTCTTTCAGTACTTTGAAAAAAAGGACTGTTTCTGTTTCAGTCCTCTTATATGTAAGAGGCTTTACTCTGCGAGATTCCATCTATGAAGAAAAAGACTCCTGATGTGAATGTAGTCGCTCCGAGATCGATTAGTGGATTTCCCGAGTGGCTTCCCGAGGTGAAGATTCTGGAAAACCGTCTCTTGAATATCATCCGAAAGCACTATGAGTCTTTCGGTTTTGTTCCGATAGAGACTCCAGCTGTTGAGTTGCGTGAAGTATTGACAGCAAAGGGCGGGAATGAAAAGGAAATCTACACTCTCGGTCGCTTGCGAGACGCCGGAACGGGTGATGACACCAAAGATTTGGCGCTTCACTTCGATCTCACAGTTCCTCTCGCGCGCTATGTCGCCCAGTACCAGCGAGAGCTTGTTTTCCCATTCCGCCGCTACCAGATTCAAAAGGTCTGGCGAGGCGAACGTCCTCAATCCGGAAGGTTCCGGGAATTTTACCAGTGCGATATCGATGTCATCGGTGATGAGACACTGAACCTCCTCACTGACGCGGAAATGCCGGCAGTGATATACCAGATATTTTCCGAGATGGGCGTCGGTCCGTTCATGATCAGGATCAACAATCGGAAGATAGTCCAAGGATTGCTTTCATGGATCGGTGTGGTAGAGGAAGACTTCACTGCTGTCATGCACATTCTGGACGATCTCGAAAAATTGGGCATCGATCGTTGTATCGCGAGTCTGAAGGAGCTGGGTATCTCGGAAGAGCTGGCACGAAAGGTGCTCACGCTTGTCGGGCGAAAGTTCACTGCGAGTTCGGCTTTGCGAGAGCTTGAAAGTCTTGGATGTTCTGAGTCTCTCTATCTTGAGGGTGTTCAGGAACTCAACACTGTCCTCGAAGGGGTGCTGGCGCTTGGTGTTCCGGAAGAATCTTTCTGTGCTGATCTCTCGATTGTCCGCGGTTTGGACTACTACACGGGAACGGTCTATGAGACGATTCTTCTCGATCATCCGAATGTGGGAAGCGTATGCTCTGGCGGACGGTATGAGAATTTGGCAAGCTACTTCACCAGCCGAAAGTTGCCAGGTGTCGGTATTTCCATCGGACTCTCTCGACTGCTCTCACGGCTTCTTCAGGAAAAGGTGCTCACTGCACAGCCTTGTTCTCCTGCTCCGGTTCTCGTGACGAGTATGGATGGACAGAGAATGAAGGACTACATGGAGATGGCGGCGGAACTTCGATTGACGGGTATTGGGGCGGAAACGTACCTTGAGTTCAAGAAAATGGGCGCACAGCTTGGGTATGCCTCAAAGAAGGGGTTTCGAGTCGCGATTATTGCTGGGAGTGAGGAATTTGAGAGCGACACCGTCGTCGTGAAGAATCTTGGCACTGGTGTGCAGACATCGGTTTCCCGAGCGGAGCTTGTTCAAGAAGTTTCTTGCGTTCTTGGAAACAAGACGTAAGGAAGATTTTGTTTTATCTATGTTGAGCAGTTGGCTTCTTCGGACGATTTTCAATTTTGGAAGCGTCTTTTTTCTTTTCTATCTCTATGGTTTTTCAAATCCTTGAGAGTCTCTTTATCCCGATCAAATGCACCAAGATATGAGAAATCCGGTAAAAATAAAACTGCTTGTGTAGCATTCGCCAACAAGCAGCTTCGGGTTTTCCATCATTCACAGCAGATTCTGGATAAAGCGAAGGATTTTCCGTGCACCCACCAGAACTGACTGATCGTTCATCACCACCATCTTGTTTGCCATTTTGGCAGACAGTTCGTCCCACCGTACAGCATTGAGCTGAAGATCCTCAGCGCAGAGTTGCGGGACAGCATTCATAATGCGCAAGAGTCGCTCGCCATTCATTCGTCGTCGCTCGGCAATCACTGACGGATGGGCGTTAACGTACACAAACCCGCGAAAGAGCTGGAGCATCGCATCATCCCACATATCCTCAATCGCTAGTTCTCCAGACATACGAATCGGCACTACCAAATGTGTGTCCACAATTGTAACAAGACTGGTAGTGCTTTCGATGACGGCGGCTATGCCCTCGATAATCGCTCGCTTTTTTACAGTGGCGGGTGTTGATTCGAGTGCTTCGTACGAAGCTACGCTCAATGTTTCTTTCAAAACTGTACTCCCTCGCACCACGATCATGCTCGGGTGCATTTCCAATAACGCTTCCAAGAGAGCGGATTTACCAACTCCATTTACACCAAAAACACAAACGGCAACCTTCTTGTTCACGAAAAACCTCCTTCAGGGCAATGATACTGCTACATGATTGTAGCGGTATCGGTTACCCTCAAGAAAGAATCCGACCTACAAGGTGGCAATAAATTTTTCAAAAAACGGCAATTCCGTAAACAGCACTCGTTCATGTACCGGCATTTGTTTGTAGGTCAGTTTTTGAGAATTTTGGGCGTGCACCGGCACAAGAATAGTGTCTAAAGGATACGCGTGATATTCGCTTTCGGTCAAAATTTTGCTAATACAAAGCGGTACCTCGGCGATACAAACCTTATACTCTTTACCATCATAAAACACCATACAGTTTCGACGCAGAGCCGTTCTGTCATCCTCGCCATCCAAAAGAGCGAGTATTTTTTCAGGACCAAGACATGTAGCTGCTTGTTTGGAGTTCGCTCCCGGAAAACCATTCAGAGCATTGATAAATATCCCTCCATCGGTAACGATAACAGGGTGTTTGAGAATGCTATAACTCTTTCTCGCTTTATCTTTTGCAATCTCAATAATATCATCGTGTTTTATTTCGGTAATATCGACATTCGCCAAATGAAGCGTATGCTCTGTGCATTTGCTTTGCAATTCCAACACCTTCGTGGCACTACTCGTGGCAAAATATAAAGATCGGGCTGTTGGTTTGTGAAAAACCAGAACACTCACTCGGTGAGTATCGGATCCGCTGTATGACACAGTGACCAAACCGAGTTCCGCGAGAATGTCTCTAAGCCACTCTCTCTCCAGTTGATTTTTCTGCATTCTCCCTGCATCATCGTTATTGGAAATGTTGCTGATATAGTCAAAAACGAGATAGCCGTCCGGAGTGAGAGATTCCGCCATCACTGAAAGTGTCGGCAATATATCGCTCCTGTGCATGTGTGACAGCACGACTCCGCGCGAAGTGATCAGTCCATATCTCTCCTTTTCGCCCGAAAAAATACCACTCTCAAAACGAACACGCGCATCAGTTGTTTTTTCTGTCGCAACGCGAACCATTTCAGGACTAATATCCATGCCGAGAATATCGGAGATGGTGCTATTTTCAGCAATCAATCTCGTTACTGCGCCATCCCCGCAACCAATATCCAAAGCTGATCCCGACACAAGCGGCAATATGCGCCGTACCTCGGTATCGAAACGATCATACCCATTTTCGTGATTCACATATGAAGTTTCATCCTCGCGTATTGATTGCCAGTTTTCAGCTCGTCCGTCCCAACGACTGGCGACATGAGCATTGTGTTTTTCTCGATTTTTCTCTACCTCTTCAATATGTTTCACGAGTTTTGCAAAAGCCTTTCCTCGATGATTTTCTTCCACGCCAAGCGCACCGAGTGAAGCACGATTGATTTGCACCAACACATCAAGCGTGAGCGGAGTATTCGAGTCAAGATGCTCATAGCGCGTCGTACCGCGCACTTCCCCGCGAAACACATGGCAGTCAAAGCCGTCAAAATATCCGATAAAGCATGTTACGGTCACGGAAGTGTTGGTCGGCAAAAATTGAGGCAGTGTTGCGAGCGTGCTGTTTTTGAGAAGATGCTTGATCAGCGCTCCGGGATACGTATCCGACCCCACCGTGAGAGAGACATCGTCCACGATGAAGGGCATCATGGTCGTTTTCCGTATCTCCGCCATTTTTTCAAGTATCACTTCCTCTCCGTTTACCGACTGTATTTCTTTCGTCTCCGCCGATTTTGGAACAATTTCAAAAAGATGAGCGGGCACGGTTTTCTGCAGTTCCCGATATTGATTCAACTTTTTCTGATTTTCCGAAATACAGTACAGCTTCATACATTAAGCGGCTACGGATTGATTGAGGTAGGTGCTCAAAACACCAAAAGCCTCATTGTATGTGTTCTTATAGACATGAGCATCCGTGATATACCCGTCCATCACGCCCGTTTTGATATTGACTCCAAGCGATTGCTCGAGTTTCTTTGCTACCACATGAGTGATGTCCGCAAACACCACCAAGTCGCTTATATTTTTTTGATACGCATCTTGTGAGCGCATGAAAAAATGCGTATTCATAGTATACTCATTCTCCTTCACCTTGTGGAGCCTGAATTGCAGAGAAACGATACAAGGAAGGTAATCGTTGAAGGGTGAATTTTTCACGTTCTCGTAATCTTCATAGGTAGGAAAAACCATAACAGCTTTCTTGCTTTCCGGAATACGCGTCAACCGATGCACGACGAAATCAATCATTTTTCCCTCTTCAAGCCGTTTTTTGTAACTCTTTGCCCCGGTGCGGAAAGAAGGCGTGATGTCAAAATCCGCCATCGTGTCAGCCTCAAAGGCGAGCTTTCGCATGGAAGCAATCGATTCTTGATTGGCGTACTTCTGGATGATTGGATCGTTGTCGGGATGAGTGTAGTTGTTGATAATGACTCGTACTCCATGCAACGCAAAACGGGCGAGATTTTCATCGTACTCTAAATCACCATTTTTGATACACGCTTCTACCAAACCAAGCCACGCTTCGCCTAGGGATTGAGCCTCGATAGTGCATCCAAAATTGTAACAATGCAAATTCATAGTTTCCTTTAAAAAATGAGATGCTACAGGCAAGCTGTTGGCTTAAAAGGTGCGGAACCAATACCCGAAAATGCTGAATTTATCGCTAAAATAACCATTATGCACTCGATTTCACAATGTACACCAAGAATATACTATTGTCAAGACTTCTATCCCATATAAAAGTCTTTAGGCGGACTTGACATATATTCTATCCCCTACTATACTCCATTATGATAAAGTGTCAACTCTCTATATGAGGCATATGCGCAAAACTAGGAACAAAGAAGATACATGGATGAACCACGATACGGAAGCCCTCTTCGGGGCTATTCTCAAGTTGAAACATGTAGATGAAGCGAAAAAGTTTTTTAGGGACCTGCTCACTGAAAAAGAAATTGAGGAGTTTGGTCAAAGATGGAAAGTGGCGCGAATGTTGGCGGAGGGAACGATCTATACCACCATCTCAAAAGAAACGGGAATGAGCTCTACCACTATTGCCAGAATTCATAAGTGGCTCAAAAAGGGCGAGGGCGGATATAGGCTCGTTTTGGAGAGGCTAAAAGAGAATCGCTAGTTTTTTTTGTTCGTATCGCTTTACTACGATAAAGTATCACTATGAAAAAATCATCAAGAAAGCCACCAACTGTGGTAGGCGCGAAGTATTTTATATCCGCCGCAGGCGGCAACATAACAAGTATTGAGATCGTGCCGCAAGCACTTTCTCGGAAAGAATACGCCAATCGCGGCCGCCATTTAATGAATATGCGCTCTCTCCATAGAACCAGAGCAATCAGGGTTTCTGGTGAAACCAGATAATACGACCCCGCATTTTGAGATGGCTGGTGGCGAGCTGTGCGTGAATGCACTTCGTGCCGCGGCTATTTTGGCAACGGGGATACCGCGAGAAGATCGCCGTGTTACCATGACGGTTTCTGGTCTCAAGTCTCCAGTGGAATGTCTCGTCGTCCCTCTTGGGAAAATACGGGACGATATGAAATATTATGTGACAGCGTCTTTCTCCGGTATGATTCGGGAAATCAAAGTCACGGAGTACGACGGCATACGGGCGAAGATTGTGGATCTCGGTGGGATTGTTCACGTAATTGTCCCTGCTCCATTTCCGAAGGATTACGAAAGTGCTCATGGAAAAATCTGTGAAGCTTTCGGTCTTTCGGGAAGAGAAGCTGTCGGCGTGGTATGGATTGAAGAAATGGGTGATGCAATTGCGATTCACCCAGTTGTATGGGTTCGGGATGCGGATACGTTTTTCTACGAAACATCCTGTGGCTCAGGAAGTATCGCTGCGGTGGTGGCGACTTTGTCAACGGATGGATCAAAGGATGTGATTCAGCCAACCGGTCTTCGCATGACCGTAACTATGCGAGATGGAATTATTCAACTCTCAAGCGACGTCGAGGTACTGGGTTATGAGTTTGGATCGTGAAGATGGTGAGTCATGTAGAAATGGTAGAAAAAATTTCATGTTTTTTCTGAAAATTTTGACAAAGTACTATTGACAAGGTAGAAAAAGGCGTAGTAGAGTAAACTTTCGAAATTGGAAAGGAAATCATCAGTGTTTTATTCTGGTGACCTCTGCCCAGCTTCGAGGCTTTCGGAGTAACAGTTCCTTGTGTTGTGATTATGAAAAATCTATTTTGGAAAATCTACAGTATTCTTATAGCGAGCATAATTGTTGTTGCAATTATTGCAGGCGTTCTTTTTTTTGGCGGACAGTTGCGAGTGAATTCTTTTATTGGTTTGCTTTTGGTTCTTCCGGCACTCGTACCTCCTATTGGTCTTATCGCCTTCGCATGGGGAAAACCGATTGGTTGGTTATGGATGTGGAAAATGTTTGTATGGATACTTAGTGTTATTAGCGCTTTGGAATTTATTGGTAGGATCATAAACATGGTAAATCAGGATGACTCTTGTTTTGGCGCATGGTGTTACATTACTGAACCGCTTTCCATAGCATTTGGGCTACCTCTTGTTATTGGACTCTATCTTTACGCCTATCGGAGCCAAGAAATTTGGAAGGTAAAACAACCTTCATGAACTCCGCTGACTTTCGAACTGCCACGTTTCAAGATCTTCAAAAAATCCCCACCAGCGAAAATGGGGAGACTTTGGTTGAGGCAAATACTTTTGATTACTCCATAATCTGTGAACATGTCCAGCGCGATATGGAAGGTTTCACTGGAGAAAAGGTATTCGTCCGCGAAGGATTGGCGCATCGACTTGCAAAAGCAAATGTTTTCCTTAAAACCAAGAATCCCGAATACTGCTTGCGGATCGTTTACGGATACCGCCACCCAGTTGTTCAAGAAAAATACTTTTCCGAAATGCGGCAGGTTGTCGCAAAAGAACATCAAGAACTTGATGAAAGCGAAATTATTTCCTTGACGCACAACTTCATTGCCGTCCCGGAAGTAGCAGGGCACCCAACTGGAGGAGCTGTGGATGTCACGATAGCGACAGCATCGGGCAATCTCGATATGGGGACGGATATATCTGATTTTAGTCGCGCGGATGCTATCAAAACCTTTGCAAAAGGGATCTCTTTTGAGGCGCTTTCTAATCGACTTCTTCTTCGCGATGCGATGGTGTCTGCCGATTTTGCACCATTCTACGGAGAATGGTGGCACTTTTGCTTTGGTGATCGAGAATGGGCGTTTTTTTATGAGAAACATGCTTCGTTATATTCGCCGATTCGGTTTCAGATATAGTCTAATTTTTCTCTAAAAACTTTTTGGTGAGCACTGGTAGTGATATTTTTTGGAATATGCTACAATTTCCAGAAAGATTCGAGAAGATATCTATGCCCCGTATTTGTTTCGGGGATTTGGTGTGGTGAGGCTGGAAAGATTGGTGATTTCGAGAGTTATTGACAGATTTTCTGAGATGTTTCTGATATGATTCAGCTGGAACTTATAGTTAGGAGCGGTGTTTTATCGGGATTTTCCCGATTGTAGAGGCTTTTCAAATGGACATTTCTGTCCATTTTTTTTGACTTTTATTATTGACATAGATAATGTTTCGTGATATAAATTAAGGTTCACTTTTAATGAATGAAGCCGTAAGGGGGATTATATTTATATGCGTGTATTGTTTGTATCTCGAGATCTATCCGGAGGAGACTTGTGTTATCGCCTCAAGCAAGAAGGGCATGATGTGAAGCTTTTCATCCGCGACAAGGATCAGCAACAGAATCTTGAAGGAATGGTGACAAAGGTGAGTGATTGGAAAAAGGAACTGAAATGGGTTGGGAAAAATGGACTCATTGTTTTTGACAGTACCGGATACGGTCGAGAACAGGATAAATTGCGAGCACGAGGGTACTCTGTCGTTGGGGGATGTGCGCTTGGTGATAAGTTGGAAGACAATCGGGCATTTGGTGAAAAAATCCTTTCAGAATGTGGCATTGCTACTATACCATCGAAAAGTTTTTACTCACTTGATGAGGCAATTGCATTTGTTAAGAAGAATAGAGGTGAGTGGGTAGTGAAACAAAATGGGCATGTATCCAAAATTTTCAACTACGTTGGACACATGGCGGATGGAAGCGATGTAATTGAAATTCTGAAGTCGTATAGAAAATATAATAAGAAAGATGCCTCTTCTATTCAATTGCAGCGAAGAAAATACGGTGTCGAAATTGGTGTGGCGCGATATTTTAATGGGCATGACTGGGTGGGTCCGATTGAAATGAATGTTGAATACAAGAGTTTGTGCGCTGGTGGTTTGGGTCCAAAGACTGACGAAATGGGAACGCTCATGTGGTACGATGACAATGAGGATAACGTGCTTTTTCAGAGGACGCTTGCGAAACTAAAGAACTATTTGCAGGAGATAGGTTTTCATGGAGACTTTGATATTAACTGCATTGTTGATAAAGATGGCATATATCCATTGGAAGCAACGGCACGGTTTGGTTCTCCGTCAACGCAGTTGCAGGCGAGTCTGCATGTTTCTCCGTGGGGCGAATTTCTCAAGGCAGTTGCTGATGGGAAGTCGTATAATCTGAAATATAAGCGGGGATTTGGTGTTATTGTCCTCTTGGCGACGCCTCCTTTTCCTTATACTGCTATTTCACAGCGGTATTCTGTTCGAGGTTCCGGTGTGTTTTTCAAAGAGCAATTGACAAAAGATGAGTTGAGTCGAATTCACATCGAAGAACTTTCAACGAACAAGCAAGGCAATCTTTATATCTCTGGGAAGCGGGGATTTGTTCTTGATGTGAGTGGTGTTGGAAAGACGGTTGAGGCCGCTCAAAAACAAGCGTACTCATTGGCTGAGAAAATCGTCATTCCAAAGAAATTCTATCGAACTGATATTGGTGAGAAATTCCTGAAACAAGAGCGAGCGCTCTTGGAAAAGTGGGGATATCTAAAGAGGAAACACTAACGATTCAATGATGAGGACATTTTGATAGTTCTCGATTTTTTCGGTAAAGAGGGCAGTATTCTTGTTTTTCACTCATTTTCCTAGTACCTTCTCTTTGTTAGCTGCTTATCGTATTTCTTACTTTGCTGTATGGGAAAAACCTTGCAAAAAAAAGATCTTTATTGTATTTCAATAAATTTGAACAATAATGCTCAAGGTATTGTTAATGCCTGTAATATCAATGATGTTTCTCAGGGATACGACAGATTTAAGAAACTTTCTTGTGTAGAAGAGGTGGTAATTTTGCAAAAATGTAATTGCACGGAGATTTTTATTTGGGGAACTTTTGATTTGGGAAAAATTGTAGAGACATGGAAATCTGTTAGCATTGATCCGGATGGTTTTGGTGAATCTGACATTACCATTTACCGCGAGAACAAGTGTGTCGAACATCTCTTGCAGGTGTCTTCTGGATTGAAGAGCGTGACTGTTGGGGATGGTCAGGTGCTTGGGCAAGTTCGACTCGCTTTGACAAATAGTAAAAAATTTAAAGCCTCCGGTCCGGTTATGGAGGTTCTTTTCCGGTCGGCTAAAAAAGTAGCGCTTTTAGTAAAAGAGAAGACATCTATAGGAATCGGAAATGTTTCAGTTGGTCGACAAGCGGTAGAATTGCTTCAGAATGTAAACGGCGACCAATCTCAACGTATTCTGATTGTCGGGTGTGGGGCTATGGGAAATCTCATTGTGAATGTTCTGCATGAAAAAGGTTTTGAATGTGTTGATGTTACAAATAGAACAGCATTCCGAGCAAATAGGTTAATTGAAGCTGGAGTAGCAAGAACTAGAATTGAGTTTAGTGAATACCTTGACAAAATAGAGGGATATGATGCTGTTTTTTTCTGTCTCTCGAGTGTTCTTTCTTACGAAGAAGCAGAGAAAATAAATGCATTGTCTCATATACCAAAAATTATTGATGTTGGAAATCCACAAAACACAATTCTGCTCGCATCTCTGAATAAAAGCGCGTATATCTATTCGATAGCGACCATAAAAAAGCTGACTGCCCAGCGATATCGAGATTGGGTAGCTCAAATTGAGAAGGCAAATGAGATTATTAGAGAAAATGTTAATGAGGTGTATCGTGCTATAGAAAAAGAATTAATAAATGTGGAAGTTGGCTTAAATTTGGAACTGAGCAAAAAGAGGCTTAATAAAAACTTGGCACATATTGCTTTTTTGAGAAGTATTTTCGAAAAAGGTTTTCGAGACTATCTACAGGAAAAGAAGGGTTACACTGAAGTTCATACTCCATATATTGTGCCGATATCAACTGATCCGCCAAGGAACAATGCGAGTGAGGAATTATTTTCTGTTCAGTGGTACGAAAGGAAGCTTTTTCTGCGACAGTCTAACCAAATGTATAAACAAATGCTTGTCTTATCTGGGATGAAGAGAATTTTTGAGTACGGACCATTTTGGCGTGAAGAAGCGAGTCCTACCGCAAGGCACTTATCAGAAGCATGGGGACTTGATGTTGAAATGCAATTGAAAAAAAACGAAGGAATTGAAATTTTGCTTTCTGCTGCCGGAGAAATACTTCATTTTTCGTCGAAGAGGTTGTTGGAAAAGCAACTTATTGTGCAAGAGGATATTATTGCAAAAGAAATTCAGTCCATAAGTTATGACGAGGTATTTGAGATAGTAACTGCTCATATTGATACTGATTATTCGTATGGGGATGACCTTGGTTATAGTAGAGAGTATGAAATTGCAAATCTCTTAAAAGAGAGTCGTGGCTGGGATATTTTTGCAATTGTTCATTATCCGAACCTGACGAAAAAGTTTTATACGAAAGAGGTAGACGAACACTACACAGAGTCTTTTGATATCATTTATAGGGGTTGGGAGATTTGTTCTGGCGCCGTACGCGAGACGGATGTCTCTCGCATTATTGAGAGGATGAAGACATCAGGTATAAACCCTGAAAACTTTCGCTTCTACCTTGATTATTTTATGGTGCCAACTTCGCATGGCGGTTTTTGTCTTGGAATTGATCGGGTTATTGCAAAATTGCTCGAGTGTAGTACTGTCGAAGATGTCGTATTGTTCCCAAGAAGCCAGACGCATATTATTCCTTAAATAGAAACCGTTATGAAAACTTATAGAAGAAACGACTGTTCTATTGCTGAGAGTCGAGAATGTGTTGGAAAAAATATTACACTTTCTGGGTGGGTGCACAGTCTTCGGTTGCATGGGAAGGTTGCTTTTTGTGATCTTCGTGACTTCTCAGGGAAAATTCAAGTTGTTTTTACTGGAAAAGTATTTGAGCAGATAAAAGAGGTTTCTCTCGAGTCAGTTATACAGGTTTCTGGAATCATTGTTGAACGGCAACAAAACTGCATCAATGCAAATCAACCTCTTGGCGACAGAGAACTTGTTGTGGAGACCCTTCGAGTCTTCGCATTGTCAACAGCTCTTCCATTCCCTGTCGACGATGACACGAGCAAAATAGATGAATCTCTCCGTATGAAATATCGGTATCTCGATCTTCGATCAGATCGAATGCAGAGGAATATCCGGTCCCGCCATGAAGCTATGCTTTTTCTTCGGAACTATTACAGTGAAAACGGCTTCTGTGAAGTGGAGACGCCTATGCTCACCAAAGGAACGCCGGAAGGTGCTCGGGAGTTCATTGTTCCTTCAAGGATTCATCGTGGGCAGTTTTATGTTCTCCCGCAATCTCCGCAACAATTCAAGCAGCTTCTCATGGTTTCCGGTATGGGGAAATATTTTCAAGTGGCACGGTGTTTTCGTGATGAAGATCAACGGCAGGATCGCCAGCCGGAATTTACTCAATTCGACATTGAAATGTCTTTTGCTGACGAGGGAGATGTTATGCAGACGGTTGAGGATTCCGTGAAAGCACTTGTTTCGAAAGTGTTTCCTGGTAAGAAGATTCTTGCTACACCATTTCCGCGAATGACCTACGCAGAATCGATTAAGAATTATGGTTGTGATAAGCCGGATATGAGAAAAGGCGAGAATGATGATACTTTGGCATTTTGCTGGGTGACGGAATTTCCGCTTTTTGAGGAAGATAGCTCTTCAAAAAGCGGGATTTCATCAGCGCATCACCCATTTACTATGCCACTTGACGAAGATATCCCTCGCATGAAAACTCATCCGCTCTCTGTTCGATCCACGGCATTTGATCTTGTTCTTAATGGGTATGAAATCAGCTCCGGGAGTGCCCGCATATATGATGCTAATCTGCAGAAGAATGTATTCGAGTTGCTTGGACTCGAAGAAGAAGAAATTCAGAACAAATTTGGGCATATGCTTCGGGCATTTTCCTTGGGTGTTCCGCCACATGCTGGGACGGGGCTTGGTATAGATCGTCTCTTCTCCACCATTCTTGGAGAGGGGAGTATTCGTGAAGTAATTGCTTTCCCAAAAACAGGCGAGGCAAAGGACTTGCTCATGGGTGCTCCAAGCGAGCTCTCTGATGAAACTTTGCAACAAGCTTGGATTGAAAAACGGAAGAAATGAACAAATTGCCTTGCTTTCTATGCATGCCAGGAAAATCGTCATTCCAAAGAAATTCTATCGAACTGATATCGGCGAGAAATTCCTGAAACAGGAGCGAGCGCTCTTGGAAAAGTGGGGGTATCTTTCTCTGAAAAACTGATATGTCAGAGCAATCGTGGTTTCTGTTTGCAACCGCTGGCGCCATTATTGGGGCGGTTGTGCAGATTATCGATATGTACCTTCGCGAAGACGGCATCTTCTCTCATCCTCTTGAGCCTACCATTGTCTCTGGTGTGATGCAGGCGATGTTGTGGGTGAGTATTCCATTTGTCGGTTTTGAATACCCGGAATCGGGGCTGATTGCAGGCCTCGCTGTTCTTGGTGGGCTCTTTCATATCGCTTCGCTCTTTTTCTATTTCAAAGGAGTGTTCTCTTTTGGTGACATGTCCGTGATATCGATGTTGTGGAATCTGTTGGTGGCAATGGTTCCGATACTTGCTTTTGTGCTTCTTGGGGAGCGATTGAGCGCATTGGAATATTTCGGCATTCTCCTGCTGTTTGTCGGCGCCCTCACACTCTCTTTTTCGGAGGGAGTCGACACGGGTCTTCTCCCTTCGGTTTCCAAGCAAATGCTTATCGCCGTCTTCCTTATGGGACTCTCGATGGTGTGCCTGAAGGGCGTTTATGAACACACCACGTATTGGGGCGGATATCTTTTCTATAACTTCGGTATCGTTGGTGGCGGAGTGCTTGGTTATATCTTCTTCCTTCCGAGACGCACTCGACGGCAGCTTCATCACACGTTTCGATCGTTTTTTTTCTTCTTTCTTGGTATTGAGTTTCTTCAGCTCTCCGGAGAGTTCTTCTCAAATCTTGCAACGAGTCTCGGCCCGGTTTCTTTGGTATCGGCAGTGGAGAGTCTCCAGCCTTTATTTATCGTCATCATTGCTTTGGGGATATTCCTTGCGGGAAAGGCACTACCCTGGAATCAGCTCAAACTGTTGCGCCCGATGTGCCTTGCGCAGTTTCAGGGTTTGCGAGTGAAGGTAGTGGCAATGGTGATTATGATTTTCGGCGTGTATCTCATACAATACATCTAAGGCTATCGGAATTCTTATCAGCTTTCTTTCTATGTCGGAATTTATGCCAGAAGAAAAATCTCCTTCGAGGAGAGGGTCTGTTTGTGAGATCAAAAAGCAACCGTTTGATCTTGTAGTAGTTCGAAGCGCTGACGAACGAACTCTGGAGGATATTTTGCGTCTAGAGAAGCAATGCTATCCGGACGCATGGCAATATCCGGACGCAAAGGAATATTACGGGGAAATATTGAAGCAAGAGGAATCTCTGCATATTTTTCTCCGAGAAGGAGATGTATCTGTAGGATATTTACTCGGTCGCCCGCTTTCTGAAGTGTGTGGCGAGCTCCGAGAGTATGATCGGGATCTTCAGGATGATTCTGCTTGTTTCTATCTCGAGACAATCGGTATTGATCCGAAGTGTGCCGGGCGAAGAGGGGGTGCACAACTTCTTGAAGCATTTCGCCAAGAGGTGAAGAATCGAAAGAGTGGCTACGAGCGGATCTCTGCTCATGCTCGGAAGGCAGTTGGGAGCGATTTGAGCGGACTTATTCAAAAAATGTATGCGAATGCCTCAGTTCGACATATCCCAAAATGGCACTTTGGCGGTGACGAGCCATATGACTATGTTGTGTGGAATATCGAATAGATTTTGTTGATTGTGATATAATAAAAATACATTAAATTTTTTGTTTCTCATTCTTTCTTATGATTTGTCCTGGCTTCTCTGATCCGTATTTTTTCTTCTTTTCTTCTGAGGCGCCACCGCTTCTGTATTACTCGCATATTCCGACGGCAATCATTGCACTTTTTATTGGCGCTTTTGTGTATTTGAACAATCGCGGAGTACTTGCGGCACGGCTCCTTCTCTTTATCTCCATTGCTTTTCTGTTTTGGGTGCTTTGCGATTTGGTCACATGGGTGAGTAATGACAGTGATGTGATTTTCTTTGTCTGGTCGTTTTTCGGAATACTCTATGCGCTTATTTCGCTTTTGAGTGTTTATTTCGTCTACGCTTTTCTTGACAAGGGCGATGTTTCGTGGAAAGTGAAGTCGATACTCAGTTTCTTGTTTTTCCCGATAGTGCTGCTCACTCCCACTGCGTACAATCTTGCGACATTTAGTCTCGGTGATTGCGGTATTCCAAATGAGGGATTCTATTTTACAAACTACTACTATCTCGTTGGTTTTATTGCATTTTTCTGGATACTGTTTCTGATACTCTCCAGAGTCCGGCATGGAAGCCTTGCTCGTGATATGAAGAGACAAATAGTGCTCTTCGGATTTGGCATCGAGTTTTTCCTGCTCTCATTCTTTGTGAGTGGGTTTCTAGCGAGTTTTCTTGTGGACAATGGCTTGATGAGTGATTTTGGATTGATTCATTATGGTCTGTTCGGTATGCCGGTTTTTATGGGGCTTCTCGGATATCTTATGGTTCGGTATCATGCATTCAATGTCAAAGTGCTTGCTGTACAGGCTCTTGTTGTTGGACTGGCAATTCTTATTGGGTCACAACTCTTCTTTGTAGTGTCGCAGGTAAACTTCGTGTTGACATCGCTCACGTTTTTGTTTTCGATTCTTTTTGGAAGTATGCTCATTCGGTCGGTGAAGAATGAGATTCGGCGGAAGGAGGAGCTGCAGATCGTGACAGACAAACTTGCAGCGGCGAATGTGGAATTGAAGCGACTCGATCAGTCGAAGACGGAATTTATCTCGATTGCATCGCATCAGTTGCGGACGCCTTTGACGGCCATTAAGGGATTTGTCTCGCTTTTGCTCGAGGGGTCGTATGGGGCGGTGCCCTCGTCGATATCAGATGTGCTCGACAAGATCTATACGGCAAATGAGCGAATCGTGCATCTCGTGGAGGATTTGCTCAATATTTCTCGTATGGAGTCGGGGCGGCTCAAATATGAATATGCGGAGGTGAATGTTCCGGAATTTTTGAACGAATTGCACGACACATTTGCACTGGTTGCCAAGAAGAAGGGGCTTGACCTCACGTTCGAACTGCCAAAAGAAGCGCTTCCACTTGCGTGGATTGATAGGCAGAAGGCCTTTGAAGTTGTCTCAAACCTTATCGACAATGCACTGAAATATACTACCGCCGGAAGCGTCCGAGTACATGCGGAAGAGGCGGCAGATTTCATTCGTATCTCGGTGACGGATACGGGAGTGGGTATCGATGCTGATATGATGTCCGCTTTGTTTCAGAAATTTTCTCGTGGGAAAGAAAGTGGCAAGATGCATGTGAGTGGCACGGGCCTCGGGCTCTATGTTGGCAAGTCTATGATCGAAGCGCAGGGCGGTCGTATCGGTGTCACCTCCGAAGGAAGCGGCAAAGGCTCCACCTTCTCTGTCGACCTTCCAGTGAAGAGGGGATAGACGAATGCGAATTTTTTGGGAAAGAAAAATCACCAAGATAGCTTGGTGATTTTCTTGTACGTGGCACATTTTGATGTGTCCCTGGCAGGAATCGAACCTGCGGCCTTCTGGACCGGAACCAGACGCTCTATCCACTGAGCTACAGAGACGGAATATCACAAGAAATTCGTAGAGGAGATGCTGTGATTTTCCCTCCTTTGTGGGGCATGAAATCCTTCAGACAGTATACTTTCTCTCGGGGGTATTGTACAATAGGAGTACGGAAACTATCGGTTTTCTCGTCTTTTTTCCGGCATGTCGACGTTATGGATGTGAGTATTATTTTGGTAAATTATCGAAGCCGAGAGAAAACTCGGAATTGTCTTTTTTCGCTGAGAAAAGCCGAATTTTCGGGTATTTCCCATGAAATAATCATTGTTGACAACAGTGAAGAAGACGATTTTGGCGATGAATTCCGTCGGGAGTTCCCGGAAGCATTCTTTCTCCGAAGTGAGACAAATGGTGGTATGGGGAACGGGAACAATCTCGGCGTACAGCAGGCGAAGGGGTCATTTCTCCTCATCCTTAATCCTGATACGGTAGTTCGTCCCGATGCGATTCGTCGACTCTTTGATGCTATGCGGGAGCGTGAAGACATCGGTATCGTGGGACCGAAACTCCTCAATCCGGATGGGACGCTGCAATATTCTTGCCTGCGTTTTCCAAAGGTGTGGACGCCGATTCTTCGGCGGACGCTCCTCGGACGACTCACGCCGAATCATCTCGGACGCTACCTCATGACGGACTTCGATCATCAGCATATGCGTGATGTGGATTGGATGCTTGGGTCATGCCTTATGATTCGCGCTGATTTTTACCGTCGTGTCGGAGGATTTGATGAGCGGTTCTTTATGTATTTCGAAGACATTGATCTCTGTCGGCGTGCCTGGCGGGAGGGACTGCGAGTGGTCTATTGTCCCGATGCGATGGTCGTGCATGATCATGCGAGGGGAAGTGCTCGTTCTCGGTGGTTTATCGCGCCTTTCACGAGTCGTTTGGCGCGTGAACATATCCGGTCATGGATGAAATATGCGTTCAAATGGAAATGCCAGTGATGCTGGTTGAAATTGCTTGGGTGGACTTGTTTGAGTTGATACCCCTTGCATATTTCCCATTCGAGACATAGAGTTGAAGGAATGTGTTGATGAAGATGTTGCACTGTAGAATGAACAGCCAATTCTCTCAAAAGATACGTTTATGTCAAAAATATTACTGGTCGAAGACGATCCCATGATATCGGAAATCTATCAGCGGAAGTTTTCTGCTGCTGGGTTCGAAGTTCGCATTGCCATGTCTGGGAAGGCGGTTCTGGATATTTTGTTGAGGGAATCCTTTGATCTCGTCTTGCTGGATATTGTGTTGCCGGAAATGAGTGGCATGGAGATTTTGGAGAAACTGCGTGATCCGAAGAATGGCTACAATCTTGATACAAAGATTGTGATGTTTAGTAATCTCAGCGAGAAGGATGATCGGGACAAAGCAGTGGCGCTTGGTGCGAGTGGATTTATCTCAAAGACGGATTTCTCCCCATCGGAACTCATTGCGGAAGTATCGCGATTCCTCCGACAGTTTGAGGCGCAGAAGTACAATGCGAGTCGTCAAAGCGTAGAAACGCCTGACATGCCAAAGTCAGATGCGTCAAATACTGAAGGAAACGAAGAGACTAATCAGTAAGGAATCGATATGGAACGAACACTCATTGCGGAAACACCGCGTCATATTGGTGAGAAAGTCCGGCTCAAGGGGTGGGTCAATATGCGTCGCGATCATGGGAAAATCCTCTTCTTTGATATGCGAGATCGAAGCGGGGTGGTGCAGCTCGTCGTCATTCCGGATCATGAGGCGGCCTATGCGGCGTCAAAGGAGTGTCGAAATGAATGCGTTATCGAAGTAATGGGTGTTGCAAAACTCCGACCGGGCGGTGCGGAGCGATCGAGTACATCGGGGAGTATTGAGATAGAAGTTGAAGAACTGCTCATTCTTTCCACGCCCGAGAGTCCGTTGCCGTTTGAAATTGCCGAAGGAGGACTTGAGAGTCTTCATCTCGACACACTGCTCAATAATCGTACGTTCTCGCTTCGAAACCGGAAGACGCAAGGGATTTTCCGACTGTATAGTTTGCTCCTGCTTAGCTATGCCGAAGCGCTTCGGTCGCGCGGATTTCTCGAAGTGAAGACGCCGAGAATTGTGAGTGCGGCGACTGAAGGCGGTGCGAACTTTTTCAAGATTAAATACTTTGAACGGGATGCGTTTCTGGCGCAAAGTCCGCAGTTTTACAAACAAGCCGGCGCAAGTGTCTTCGAACGGGTGTTCGAAATCGGTCCGGTTTTCCGTGCGGAGCCACACTTTACGACGCGTCATGTGAATGAATATGTCAGTCTCGACGGAGAGATGGCATTCATTGAGAATGTTGGCGATGTCATGAATGAACTCGAAAGCATTGTTTTTGAGATATTTGAAAAAATAGGTAAGGAGGGACAAGAAGAGCTCGAACGATGGGAGGCGGTCGTGCCGGAAAGGGTGTCTATTCCGCGAATGAAACTGACGGAAGCTCTACAAATTCTCGAGAAGGAATATGGTAAGAAAATGGAAGGCGGTGAAATTGATATCGATCCCGAAGGTGAGCGGTTGATTTGCGAACACGTGAAAAAGGAGACAAGATCGGACTTTGTGTTTCTGACACATTATCCAACTGCCATACGCCCGTTCTATACGATGACGGGCGCCGATCCACAGTTTACCGAGAGTTTCGATCTGCTCTTCCGCGGACTCGAACTCGCGACGGGTGGACAGCGTATTCATGACTACAAAAAGTTGGTTGAGTCTATCAAGAGGCGTGGTATGAATCCGGACGATTTCTCGAGCTATCTCGACACCTTCCGTTATGGTGCTCCGCCACACGGCGGTTGGGGCTGGGGTTCCGAGCGCACCATCCAACAGCTCCTCGGACTCCCTACGATCAAGCAAGCCGTCCTCTTCCCGAGAGATGTGAAGCGACTCACGCCGTAGAAAGAAATATCTTGAATGTATTTTCCGAAATCAAGGCGATCTGTATTGCGGATTGCCTTGTTTCTCCTCTGGTTTTTTGATACGGTGAATGGAGGACGCTTTTGTCTTGGATTTTTTTGTGCACGTATGGAATCAAACTCGTCGAATTCTTTGAGGGATCGATACCGACGTCATCGGAAGCAAGTTTCCGATATGATTTTTGGGAGATTTTCGCAGGATATTGGCATTGACCTTGGCACGGCGAATACACTCGTTTATGTGCGAGGGAAGGGCATTGTCATCAATGAGCCGTCGGTTGTCGCTGTTAATCAACGAACGGGGCAAATTCTCGCCATCGGGCGCGATGCCAAGCGCATGGTTGGGAAGACGCCGGGGCATATTGTGGCGACGCGTCCCTTGGTCGACGGCGTAGTGAGCGATTTCGAAATTACGCAGCAGATGCTTCGGTTTTTTATCAACAAAGTACATGATAGTGGCTTTGCGTTTCTTCGACGACCGCGAGTATTGGTCGGCGTACCGTCCGGCGTCACAGAAGTGGAGCGGCGCGCGGTGATCGAAGCGACAATGAATGCTGGTGCGCGCGAGGCATTCCTTATAGATGAGCCGATGGCGGCGGCGATTGGGGCGCGACTCCCGGTTATTGAGGCATCTGGCAATATGGTCGTCGATATCGGCGGTGGGACAACGGAAATTGCCGTTATTTCTTTGGGCGGGGTTGTGGTGTCGCGGAGTCTGCGTATTGCGGGCGACGAAATGAATGAGGATATTGTTCGGTATGCGCGCGATTCCTACAATCTTCTTATCGGAGAGAAGACGGCTGAAGAAGTAAAAATTGCCATTGGGAGCGCCTATACGCTTCGAGAACCCATGACGTATTCTATACGGGGGCGTGATTTGGTGAGTGGGCTACCAAAGGAGATTATTGCGACCGATGAGCATATTCGTGAAGCACTCTCACATTCGATTCGAATCATCGTTAACAATATCAAGACAATCATCGAAGAAACGCCACCGGAGTTGCTCTCGGATATTTTTCAGCGGGGAATTATTCTTGCAGGTGGCGGAGGGCTCATTCGCGGACTTGATCGTTTGCTTGCAAATCAGACGGGTATACCGGTACGCATGATGGAAGATCCGCTCACAGCGGTTGTGCGTGGTACAGGAGTGGTTCTTGAAGACATGGAGCGTCTGCGGGAAGTGCTTGTGGAGGATCACCGCGGTACGCCACTTCGGTAATTTGCGTGCATTGAATCTTTGTATCTTTCGAGATGTTTCGCGCTTTGTGGAAAAACAAGTTTGGAAAACTGGCGATTATTATCGCAGGATGTCTTCTTATATACCTGTGGAATTCTCCGTTTATCGCGTTCTCAGTGAGGACGGTTTTCGGGGCGATTGCATTTCCGCTACAGAATGTGACGGCATTTGCTAGCTATCATATTGGGCAGGTTGGTTCTTTCTTCTCATCGATTGGAACACTCAAGCAAGAAAACGAACGTCTTTTGGAAGAAAATGCGAATCTCAAAGCGGGAAACGCCAATCTCGCCGATCAGTCACGAGAAAATGACTTGCTTCGGAAGGAGATGCAACTTGCGCCGCGTGACCGGTTCGATCTTTTATCGGCAGAAGTGATTGGTCGAGATAGTGCATCATCTGGTGGCGCCGTACTTATTAATAAGGGGACGTCTTCTGGGGTTGGGAATGGTATGGCGGTTGTTGTGGGTTCTGGGGTTTTGATTGGGAGAGTGGTTGAAGCGACGCCCTTTTCGGCGCGAGTGCTTCTTATTTCCGATTCGGCAAGCGCGATTAATGCGGTTGCGGGGACGCACGAGGCTCGAGGGGTCGTGCGTGGAGAATACGGGCTCGGGCTGGTTCTCGATATGGTGCTGCAGTCGGATACGATTGCTTCCGGGGATGAAGTGATTACTTCTGGACTTGGTGGAGATATACCGCGAGGGCTCTTAGTTGGATCGGTGTCGTCGATTGAACTATCTGCTGATCGGCTGTTTCAGCGGGCGACACTTGCCTCGCCGATTCATCTCGATCGAGTACGGTTTGTGTCTGTTGTTGTGAATGCGAAATCATGAAGCCAATACTTTTTCGTGCAGCTTTTTTGTTTTTTGGCGCCCTGATTCAGGTGTCATTTTCAAATACGGTATTCATATCGCCGATTGTTCCGCCGCCGATTCTTCTTGCTATGGTGGTTTCAATCACGCTCTTCCGCGGATTTTCATTTTCGTGGGTGTGGGTGATTCTTGCTGGATTTTTTCTCGATGCGATAACTTTGGGAAGACTTGGTCATGCTTCGGTTGAGTTTGTGTTGCTTGCGGCGCTTCTGAGTTTTACGGCAAAGGAGGTTATATTTGAATACCATGCCGGGAGAATATTGTTTCTCGGGGGGTTGATTTGGATATTTGAAGGAGCGTTTCGTTTGATTGAAATATTTTTGTTCTCACTTATGTCCGAAGATGCTCTTTCTTTTTCGGCATTTTTCTCCGGGGTGCATTGGTCGACACTGCCCATATCACTCATTGTAGCTATGGGCGTATGCGCATTGATACTTCCGATTACGTTTTCTTTTGAGCGATACCTTGATCTCTTCGAACGAACCAAGGTTGGTCGACGGTAATATATCGAGTCGGGTTGTTTGCATGTATTTCTCCGCGCTTTGTTTGTGGTATCCTATGCGCTAGAATGGGAGTATGAAAATAGGCATCGACATTCGAAATGTCGGCAAGAATCGAACTGGAGACGAAGTGGTATTCTTCAATTTGGTACGAGAATTGCTGAAGGCGGATACGGAGAATGAATACCTCCTTTTTCTTGATGAGCGGACGGATAGTGAGCTTCGTGAGTTGGAAGTCCGTTTGGGCGTGACTGACCGGAATCGGGTGTGTTTCGTGAGTCTCCCGGCACGGAATAAGTTCGATTGGAATGGGTGGTGGATACCGAGATATCTTCGGACACATGCAGTTGACATTTATCACACGCAGTATATTGTGCCGTTCTTTGTGCCGATGCGGACGAAGGTGGTGACGCACATACACGATGTTTCCTTTCGAGCGTATCCGCAGTATATCGATTGGATTGATCGATGGTTTCTGAATCTTCTTATTCCACGAAGTCTTCAACGTGCGGACGCCATTCTTGTCCCTTCGGAGTTTACGAAACAAGAAATTGTGAAATACTATGTGGTATCAGAGGAGAAAATAGCCGTGGTATACAATGCAGTTGCGCCGGAATTTTTCCGGGAAGAAAAGAATTTGAGTTTGGAACGTGTTGGAACACTCCAGAGGAGATATCATCTTCCGGAATCATTCTTTCTTTATGTAGGGACGCTTCAACCGAGGAAGAATATTCCAGCACTCATCGAAGCTTTTTCTCGTTTTCGAGAGCAAAACGCCAATATGAGAGATATAAAGCTTGTCCTGGTAGGGAATCGAAGGGGACACCATTTCGATGTACGCATCAATGAAACGATTGCGCGTCTGGGGATGGGAGGCAACATTGTGTTTCCAGGATTTGTTGATCAAGAGGATCTCCCCCTCCTCATGCGTCTTGCAACTCTCTTTGTGTTTCCCTCGTACTACGAAGGATTTGGCATTCCAATTCTCGAGGCGATGAGTCAGGGAGTGCCGGTTGTTGCTTCGGATATTCCCGCTCTTCGGGAAGCAGGGGGCGATGCAGCACTTTTCGTCGTTCTTGATAGCCCTGAACGTTTGTCTGTGGCTTTGTCTGAGATTTGTCGCTCTCTTGTTCTTCGCGAAACGTTGCAAGAGAAAGGACTTGTTCGCGCTCAGCACTTCTCATGGGAAAAGAGTGCCAAGGCACTACTTGTCATCTATGAGAAAATATGTTTTCATGAAAGGACGGTTTCTTAGAGTTTGTTAAGAAAGTTTATTTTTCAGGAAAAATTGTTTTTTTGTAGCGCTTCTGAGATACGCTTTTCGTTTTTACTTTTTTTTGTATCTTCATACTCTATGAGCTCGAGTTCTTTTGGGACATCGTCAGGGTTTTCGTCGTCTCGATCAACAACGCCTTCTTCCAAGTCTGCTGGAAAGAAGAAGGGGATGCGGCGTTGGGTGAAAGTGACGCTGTGGACACTCGCGGTATTGTTCGTCGTGGGAGGCGTTGTTTTGTGGAAAGCGAATTCGATTGTGAGTCGCATCGCGCCAAATGGGAACATTTTTTCAAATATCGTTAATTCACTTCCGGGCGTTGAGAAAAAGCTTGTCGGCGAGGACGCTGGGCGCGTTAATATTGCACTTCTTGGGATGCGTGGGAAGGGAGTCGAAGGTGGAGGGCTTCTTGCGGACACTATCATGATACTTTCTTTTCACCCAAAAAACGGTGAAACCGACACTGCTCGAGCGTCACTCGTTTCTATTCCGCGCGATCTTTATGTGACTGTTCCTGGGACATCTGATAAACAGAAAATAAACGCCGTGAACGCCTACGGTGAACAAAAAGGCGATGGTCAGGGGCTTGAGGATATGAAGACGATTCTTTCCGAAGTGACAGGTCAGCCAATACAATATGCTGTATCGGTGAATTTTAAAGGCTTTGAAGAAGCGATTGATGCTGTCGGCGGAGTGTCAGTGACGCTCTCTGAGCCATTTACTGAGCCGATGCAGTTTCGAGAGCCGCATGTTTGCGATCCTACTGTCTTTACCGTTCCAACGAGTCCTCAGCAGTATGAAAACAAATATACTACAACAGGAAGTGGAAGACGTCGTCTCGTTGCTTCGTATCCGCTTTGCTACAATAAAGATGTCGAGTGCGGCGGTGTCTTCAATCTTCCAGCAGGGACAAGTATCTTAAATGGTGAACAAGCACTGTGTTATTCCCGAGCTCGGGTGACGTCGAACGACTTTGCGCGAGCGAAACGTCAGCATGCCGTCATGGAAGCCTTCCAGCAGAAGGCATTGGGTCTTGGCACGCTTTCGGATTTCGGAAAGGTTAATGCTCTTCTCAATAGTCTTGGTGACAATGTGCAGACGACTATGGAGGCATGGGAGCTCAAGCGTTTGTTTGATATATATATGGAGAATAAGGATATGAAGTTTGCTGAAGATACCGTGGTGGACAATTCCGAGAATGGACTTCTCTATGCTCCGGAGAACACCGGCGGCGCTGGATATATCTTGCTCCCGAAGGGTGACAACTACGACAAGATACATGCCTTATTTGAATCACTTCCTTAACCCCCTTTAAGATAGCTGTTTTTTCGGGAAAATTGAGAATCTGAGAGAATGTATTCTTCTGTGAGTTTCACATGTTTCCTGCAAACAATATGGATGAAGCGACACCGGTAGTCGAGAACAAGAATATCGGAAGACAATTGCAGAGAAAGAAGCAATCATTTGCCTCTATCTTCTTTGTGGCGTTTTTGATTGCTCTTGCGTATGTGATTGGTGTCGAACGAGGACAAATGGAGGGAAGTTCAAATGAAGCCTCGACATTTTCTTTGCCGACATCATCGATATTTTCTCCTGCCAAGAACTCTGACCACCCTGACATGAGTGTGTTTTGGAAGACCTGGGATATTTTGCATGAGCGATTTGTTGATCGCGAGCATCTCGATACGACGGCACTTCTCTATGGCGCGATAAAGGGGATGCTTGCAGCAACTGATGATCCGTATACGACCTTTTTCGATCCGGAGGAGAACAAATCTTTCCAGGAAGATATCGCTGGGAGTTTCGAAGGAATCGGCGCGGAGATTGGCATGAAAAATAAGATTTTGACTGTTGTGGCACCGCTTGATGACAGTCCGGCACAGAAGGCGGGTATTCGATCGGGCGACATGATTGTCAAAATAGATGATGAAAGCACATCAGAGATGAATATAGATGAGGCGGTCAAGAAAATGCGCGGACCAAAGGGAACCGATGTGAAACTTACTATTTTCCGTGATGGCGAGAAAGAGACGCGAGACATCACGATTCATCGCGGTACTATTTCGGTAAAAAGCGTAAAACTCGATTGGAAGGGAGGCGATATTGCGATAGTGAAGATCAATCAGTTTGGCGAGGAAACAGTGGACGAGTTCGCTGCCGCCGTGAAAGATATTCGATCGCGACCGACGCGTGGCATTGTGATTGATCTCCGTGATGATCCTGGAGGACTTCTCGACGCCGCGGTGGATATCGGAAGCCTTATGATTCCAAAAGGAAAGCCGGTTGTACTCGAAGAAGATAGTAAGAAGAATCGCGAGACGCTCTCGACGCGTGGCGGCGACGTTTTGAGTGGTATACCGACGGTTGTGCTTATCAATGAAGGATCAGCGAGCGCTGCGGAAATTCTCTCGGCGGCGCTTCGTGAGAATCGCGACAATGTGACGCTGATTGGCAAGAAATCTTTCGGCAAAGGATCGGTGCAGGAATTGGTATCAATCTCGAAAAGTACCTCGCTCAAAGTGACGGTGGCGCGGTGGCTCACGCCCAATGGCGAACAGATAAACAAAGCGGGTATCAAACCGGATATCGAAGTTGATCGCACGAGCGATGACTTTGAATCCGGTCGTGATCCGCAGATGGATAAGGCATTGGAAGTGGTTGGAGAAAAGGCGAAATAAGAGGATGTTTAAGTAGAGCATCATGAAGAAGTCACACTCTCCAATAGATGAAGTGCCTTTGAAAGAAAAGCTTCGCCAGTTGGAGCGGTACAAAGTTCCGACGATAATCGTTTTTCTACTCTTCTTTTTTAGCGAACCTTTGTTGGGAATAATTCGTGTCATAATAACTATGGATCCAATTACCACATTTTTGATTATCGTTGGTGTTATCGTGCTGGTCTCGATTCGACAGATCAATCAGTATGAGCGCGGAGTGAAATTTACCATCGGCAAATTTTCCGGCATGATGAATCCCGGGTGGCGATTGGTTGTGCCTGTTTTCCAGTCGTATCAGAAAGTAGACATGCGTATTCGAGCGGTTGATGTACCGGATCAGGAGGCGATTACGAAGGATAATATTTCCGTCACGGTAAACGCGGTCATTTATTACAAAATTTCCCATGCCGAGAAAGCAATTATAGAAGTGGAGAATTTCTTCTACGCGGTTTCTCAGTTGGCACAGACGACGATGCGAAATGTTGTCGGTGAGGTGGACTTGGATGAGCTTCTTTCAAATCGTGATGCGATTGCAGAGAAAATTCGCATGATTGTCGACAAGGCGACAGATGCCTGGGGTGTCAAAGTGGAATCGGTAGAACTCAAAGACGTCACGCTTCCGGAAGAAATGAAGCGCGTTATCGGCAAACAAGCGGAGGCTGAACGTGAACGGCGCGCGGTTATTATAAAAGCAGAGGGCGAGGTCGTTGCTGCAGAGAATATCTCCAAGGCAGCGGGTATTCTTTCGAAGCATGACGGATCGCTTCATCTGCGGACGCTTCACTCGCTCAATGATCTCTCCTCCGACCAATCAAATACCGTTATCTTTGCTATCCCAATTGAAGTGCTTCGCGCCTTCGAACGCTTCGGAAGAAGCAAAGAGTAAGTTCTCTGGCGTAAAAATGCTGTTTGAAGCTTGATATCTGGCGGTTCTGATATGAACCGCCTTTTCTGTGGGTGCTCCTGAGGAACTTTTGGTGTATACTGAGGGTGTTCCTCGAAGGATTATAGGCTGATATATACGGATATGGATGATGTGACGGTTATTGGGCTGGTAGGAGAGGGTGGCTCTGGGAAAGATACGGTTGCTGCATATTTGGAGCGTCGATATGGCGTTGTATCGCTTCGGTTTTCCGACCCGATCAAAGAGCTCTTGCGACTCTTTTTCGATCAACCGAGTCGTGAGGATCAGTCGTGGGTAGGAAGCACTTTCAAGGATCGTTTCGGAAAGGATATCTTCATACGCGCTGTGGAGCGTCGCTTGCGCGATGCTGGAAGTAGTATCTTTTCGATAAACGGTGTTCGCTATCCGGAAGATGCCGATTTTGTACGGTCATTCTCGAAGAATGCGGTGGTATATGTGACGGCGGATCAGCATTTGCGATGGGAACGCTCGCAGCGTCGAGAGGAGAAGTCGGATGATACGATGAGTTTTGAGACATTTTGCCGTTTGGAATCAACGCTTGAGACGGAGAAATATATCGGCGAGATTGGGAAGCATGCCGATTATGTTATCCATAATAAAGGAACAACCGACGAACTCTTCGCATCTGTCGACCGGATTATGAGTGAACTTTCCGTTCAAAATGAAGGGATCATATAGAAAGAATTATAAATTGTACAAAGGCCTATGGCACATTTTGAGATAGAGATTAAGAGTCTTTTGGGAAAGGAAGAGAATGCGGATTCTTTGAAGGAAAAATTGCAACAGCTGCCAGAGCCAGCGCATCTCATTCGAACAAGCTCGCAACTGAATCATTACTTTCTTGTTGGGAATTGGGAAACGTTTCTTTCTGAAATGGGCGCACACTTCTCTGAAAAATCCTTGGATCATTTGCGTCATGTGATTAGAGAAGGGAAAAATCATTCAGTGCGGACGCGACAGTCTGATGGAAAAGTGCTTCTGGTGGTGAAAGCATCTATTGATGATACGACAAGCTCGAATGGGATTTCTCGTATGGAATTTGAGGAAGAGGTTTCAAAACTCTCGCTCGACGAACTCGATGTTATCCTTCTGAAATCGGGATTCGAGTATCAGGCGAAGTGGTCGCGCGACCGGGAGGAATACAAAACAGGAAATATTTCTGTCTGTCTCGACCGAAATGCTGGGTACGGATATGTGGCAGAGTTTGAGAAGATAGTAGGCGAAGCACATGAGGCGGAAGGAGCAAAACGAGAACTTTTGGAATTTATGGAAAAACTCGGCATTGAAGAATTGCCACAGGATCGCTTAGAGCGAATGTTTGCGCACTATAACGCACACTGGTCGGAATATTACGGAACCGAAAAAATATTTGTCATTGATTGAAACGACTATGTATCTTTCTGATCGGGATATCGTGGGAGCAGTTGAATTGGGAAACATTGTCTTGAAGGATTTTGATCGGAATCGCATTCAGCCAGCAAGCTATGATGTGCTTCTTGGAAATCGGTTTGTTGTGACAGATCAACATACAACCGAGTTTATCGATCCGAGTAGGGGGCTTTTTGCGAATACGCATGAGGTGGAAGTGAAGGACAGTGAATATTTTGTACTTCATCCGCGGACGACCGTTTTGGGAATGGTGCGCGATTTCGTCGGGTCGAAGAAATATCTCATTCAGCTTTCGGGAAAGAGTAGTCTCGCGCGCATCGGGCTCGTGGTTCATAACACGGCGGGTATCGTGAATCCCGGGCATTTTCTGAATATCACGCTCGAGTTGTCTAATCTGAACATTGTCCCCATAGTGCTTCGTCCTGGTATGCCAATCGCACAACTCACCTTCTCCGAACTCTCGTCGCCAGTTTCCACGGATTATGAAAAAATTGGGCGTTTCAATGGTGATAACTGGGAGAAAAATTTCGCTCTTCCAAAGAAAATGAAGAAGACCGGACTGAAAAAGAAGATTTCTAAAAAGTAACAGAAACACTATGGCAATGCGGAAGAAGCATCCGGAATATCAGTATCTCGATTTATTGAAAGATATTTTGAAGAACGGAACGGATAAAGAGGTCTTTTTTACCCCGGAAATTCTTGAACAATATAAGAAGAATGGACAAACTCCCCCGATTATTCGATCGATATTTGGATACTCGATGCGTTTCCATGTTGGAGAATACTTTCCTTTGCTAACGACAAAGAAGGTGTTCTTTCGAGGAATTCTGCATGAACTTCTTTGGTTCTTGCGTGGTGATACAAATATTAAATATCTCGTTGATCGAGATGTCCATATTTGGGACGAATGGGCATGGAAGCGATATCATAAGCTATGTGGTGAACACAACTTGCCTGATATGGATCAGGATGAATTTGTCGAGAAAATAAAAGCTGAATCTGTAGAAAGTCCCTTTGTAAAGGAATGGGGGGATCTTATTATGGCGTATGGAAAAATGTGGCGTCGATGGCCTGCAAGTGATGGACGCAAGATTGATCAATTGGGATGGCTCATTGAAGGACTGAGGGAAAAACCGTTTCGAAAATCATATGTTGTGTCAGCATGGAATCCGGATTTTATTTATGCAATGGCATCTCCTGGAAATGCTAATGAAGTACCTCCATTTTGTCACACGACGTTTCAATTTGCTGTTACTGGTGATGGAGTTTTGAATCTAGGATTGTATCAGAGAAGTGCCGATACATTTCTCGGTCTCCCGTTTAATATTGCGAGTTATGCACTCTTGCTTCGGATGGTGGCACAGGTGACGGGATTGAAAGCGGGTGATTTTGTGCACAATATCGGGGATGCACATATTTATAGCAACCACTTTAACCAAGTTCGTGAACAGCTTTCTCGAGATCCGCGATTATTCCCGACATTGAATCTAAATGGGGAAAGAGAAGAGATTGATGATTTCGTGTTTGAAGACTTTACGCTTGAAGGATATGACCCATATCCGGCTATTCGTGCTGAGATTGCTAATATAGGTGGATTTGAGAAAAAATAGTCGACTTGCCTTATCTACCTGTCTATGAATAAGGGAAAAATTAGCGTCATCGTTGCAATCGGTGAGGGGAATCGGGTGATTGGAGACAGAGGGAAATTGCCATGGAATATTCCGGAAGATTTGAAGCGATTCCGGGCGATTACAACAGGGCATCCGATTATCATGGGGAGGAATACCTTTCTCTCCATTGGTCGGGCTCTTCCTGGGCGGACGAATATTGTGCTTTCGGATACACCTTGGGAAGATGCGCCAGAAGATATTCTTCTTGTGTATTCACTAGAGGAGGCAATAGAAAAAGCGCGGAGTACTTCGGGGAGTGATGAGATATTTGTTATCGGTGGAGGCATGGTATATAGGACAGCGCTTCCGTATGCAGATCGACTCTACCTCACACTTATTCGAGGAAGTTTTTCCGGCGATGCGTTTTTCCCGGAGTATGAGACGGCCTTTTCGGAAGTAGTGAGTCGAGAGGAGCGGGAATCAGAGGGATATCGGTATGAGTTTCTTGTTTTGGAGCGAAAATGACTTTCTGATTTCATGCTACAATAGGGGCATCATAAAATATCTCTATGCGTGTCGGTATCAATGCGTCATTTCTACGGAAACCTGATACGGGAATTGGGCAGGTGACGTTGAATTTTTTGCGGAAAGTCTCCGAGAGTTCTCATGTGGAATTTATTTTGTATCTCGAAGAGGATCTCCCAAATGGGCTGAATATCCCGAAGCATTTTCGCAAGCAAGTATTACTGCCATTGTGGAAGCGCGATGATGTCGTGCGGAAATTGTGGTGGGAGCGGTGTCTTGTGCCGAAGCAGGCGAAGCGCGATGGCTGTGATGTTTTTATCAGTCTCTATCAGTCAGCGAGCGTGATGCCGAAGAGTATCCGGCACATAATGCTCGTACATGATATTATTCCAAAACTTTTTCCGAAGTATCTCAACAATTGGCGTAAGAAACTGCACTGGAAATCAGTTGAGCGCGGTATCTGCCATGCGGATAAGATTTATGCAGTGTCGTCGCGGACAGAGAAAGATTTGATACGACATCTGGGTATTTCGCCATCATCTATCTCGGTCAACCGCATCGATGTCGACCCGATCTTCAAGCGAGTGGTGACATCGGAGCGAAGTGCGGAAGTGATGCAGAAGTATCATCTTTCACCCGGCTATCTCTACAACGGAGGCGGACTCGAAGTGCGCAAGAATGCCGAAGGAGTCCTTCGCGCTTATCGCGCATTGCTTGATCGGGAGAAGTCTGATCATTTGGCACCGGCGACACCGCCGCTTGTTATTTCCGGAAAGCTCTTGCCTCAACTCGCGCCGCTTGTCACGGATATTGAGCAAATGGTAAAGGATTTTGATCTCACGCCGTATGTTCGCATTCTTGACGCGGTTCCGCAGAGGGATTTGCCGGCGCTCTATGCGGGGGCACGACTCTTTCTCTATCCATCGCATTATGAGGGATTTGGACTCCCAGTGCTCGAGGCGATGAGTATTGGGACGCCGGTTGTGACGTCGAAAGTCTCTTCGCTTCCCGAGGTAGGGAAAGACGCTGTGCTCTACTGTCGACCGGACAGTGTAGATGATATTGCGGCGACCATTCGCAATGCGCTTGCTCGTCGAGATCTCCGCGATATGTTGTCCAGGCGTGGGAAGGAACGCTCGATGCTCTTCTCGTGGAATGAGTTTTCCAAGAAGCTTCTGCGTTCTGCTATCGGAGAAGTGTGATTTTTGAGATTGTTGATTTGATTTCTACAAGAGGGATAGATTTCACTTCAAAAAAGAATTTTAGACAAAGAGACGCGTATGATTCGCATTACCGAGGGAGCGCTTTTTCTTGGCGCGTTCTCGCTCTCACTATTTTTCCTCTTCTTGGGAAACTCCGCTATCTTTCCACTTGATATGGCAGATTTCACATTTTTTGTGATGATTGCTTTTTTCTTCGCGCTCTATCGACCAGGATGGGCGTTTTTGGTCTTTCTCTCGCTTCTCCCATTCGAGATGATTAACCTTTCACCGGAAGCGCTTGCATTTTCTCTTCGACCCTACCAGCTTCTTGGTGGCGTTCTCCTTCTCTCGATGTTGGCGCGTTTTATTGTTCATCGTCTTCCGTTTCCCGTCATGCGATTTCGATGGTTCGATATTGTGCCGATCGTATTCGGATTGGGAGGATTCCTCGCGATAGGTTTTGCCTCTGATGCTCTGAGTACCACAAAGCAGGCAGTGATTGCTCTTTCCTTTGTTGCACTCTATTTTTTATCGCGGCAATTTCTGGGAGAGGCGCGTGATGTGCGGCGCGTGATGCCGTTTCTCGTGCTCTCATCAGTGTGTACAATGCTCTTTGCACTCTGGCAGAGTGTTCAGTTTACTGCGGGACGGATTTCATTTGAGGTAATGTCGGGGCGTCCGAATGCGTTTTTTGCTGAACCGGATTGGCTTGGGATGTTTCTGGTGCTGTCGGGGAGTGTCGCGCTTGGTCTCCTCTTTTATTATCTTGACCAACATCACGCTAAAGAGCCTATAGAAAATACCCCGTTTGCGGAGTCGTCATTTCTCAATCGGTCTATTTATGCGCTGAGCCACTATTCACGAACGCTCTTTCTGCTTTTTGTATTTTGTTTTCTCACACTTTCTTGGCTCGGGATTCTCCTTACCGTAGCACGTAGCGCTTGGGTTGGCTTTGCCTTTTCGACACTTCTTTTCTTGAAGCTCCTCTTAGTCGGGGGGCATTCATGGTCTTTTCGTAATTGGCGATGGAAGCTTTTTGCTCAGGGATGCGTTGTCGCTGCAGTATCTTTTGCTGGGGCACTTATCATGGTGTGGGGATTCCAATTGACGACGTTTGATTTGACCAATCGAGCAGGGAGTACCACATCGGGACAACAAGAAATCACCGTATCTTGCGAAGCTCCAGCAACACTGCCAGAGCGCATTGAAAATGTCTCGGAATTATCTTCGTATGGATGCCGGTTTATTCGGTTGGAAGAAATTGATGCAGAACAATCGGCAGGAAGGTTTGTGTCGACTGTTTCTCGTCCTGATCCAAGTATTGAAGCGCGTCGTGTCATTGGACAAAAAACATTCGAAACACTCAAGGCACACTGGTTCTTTGGTATCGGGTGGGGAAATATTGGGAGTATTCTCGGAATGGATAATCGAGGTGCAACACTCAATGCAAGCAATGCCTTCCTTGAGTCATGGCTTGGCGGGGGAATATTGAGCGCATTTGCTTTTCTTGTACTGTGGATGCTCGTTCCGATATTTGCACTCCGAACATTTTTTGGTTCTGGGAGTGAATCCAATCAGGGCGTGTATCGTGCTATTGCTGTGTTTTTTCTTGTCTCCTGGATTGGCTTTACCGTATTCAATGTTTTTAATTCCGGCATATTGCTGGGTTTTGTGTGGATCTGGCTGGGGAGTATCGGGATAATAGCAGGGAAGGGAAAATAGGGTATAATAGAGTTCCCCGACATACCCTATGAATATTTTTGGATCTTCTTCGCGATATCGCGGGATGGAAATCGATGACGCGGTACTCACGATAACAGAAAAAGATGCGGCGCGACTGGAAGCTCCTCTTCATCGCGGATTGGCACGGTGGTTTCGGATTTTTTTCGCTACTATCCTTGTTCTTCTTGGTGCGCGGGTTTTCTTTCTCAATGTCGTGAGAGGTGCCTACTATCAAGATGTTGCCGTGCGAAATAGTGTACGCAATGTGCTCCTCTCCGCACCGCGCGGACTCATCTTCGATCGGTATGGGAAGCAATTGGTGCGAAATGTGCCGAGTATGGAGCTTATTGCGACGCCGGCAGATCTCCCGAAGTCCGAAGAGGAGCGTCAGGCACTTATCGAACATTTGCGGAGCTTTATTACATTTGATTCAGATGAATGGGCAGCATCTCTTCAATCTGCTGCTGGCGCATTCTCGTTGCCCGTAATCTTGAAGCTTGCACTGACACAAGATGAATCGCTTATTTTCTCGGCGCGTTCCGCGGAATTTCCCGGCGTGTCGCTTGAGCGCTCGGCTGTTCGCGAGTATCAGGATGGTTTGATTTTTTCGCATATCCTTGGATACGAAGGAAAGATTCGCAAAGAAGAGCTCGCTGAGCATTCAGACTATTTACCAATCGATTCTATCGGAAAGCAGGGTATTGAGAAAAGTTATGAGTTGGCACTTCGCGGGAAGCGCGGTGCCGATCGGGTGGAAGTGGATTCGCGAGGCGCTATCAAGAAAGAGCTTGGCGTTTTTGATCCCGAACCGGGGAATGATCTCATTCTCAATATTGATGCGGATTTGCAAAAGAGGCTCTTTGATAGCCTGAGTGCGACGCTCGAGAAGGCGGGACTTCGGAAGGGGGCGGCGGTTGCTCTTGATCCACGTGACGGAAGTGTCTTGGCACTCGTCAGTCTTCCATCTTTCGACAACAATCTTTTTGCAGGGGGCATCGATTCTCCGAGCTACGCAGCGTTGATTGGCGATGATGCCCTCCCACTCTTTAATCGCACACTTGCAGGTGAATATCCGCCTGGGTCGACGATTAAGCCTTTCTTGGCAAGTGCTGCACTCGCTGAGGGAGTTGTCACACCGGATACGCAAATAGAGAGTCGAGGAGGAATCACGGTTGCGGGGTTTTCATTTGGCGATTGGAAGACACACGGGTTTACTGATATTCGTCATGCGATTGCAGTGTCGAGCGATGTGTATTTCTATAGTATTGGTGGCGGGTATGGGAATATTCGTGGACTTGGTATGGAGAAGATGGACGAATACGAACAATTGTTTGGATTTGGATCGGAGACAGGTATTGACATTCCTGGTGAAAAGCAGGGGTTTATTCCGACGCCTCAGTGGAAAGAAGAGAAAATTGGCGAGCGATGGTATATTGGTGATACGTATCACGCAGCAATTGGGCAGGGATTTGTTTTGGCAACGCCGATGCAATTGGTAAATGCAACGGCAGCTATTGCCAATGGTGGAACGATTTGGAAACCGAGAGTAGTGGGGCAAATTCGTTCTCGTGATGGAACCCTGCAGACAGTGGCACCAGAAGTGCTGCGTCGGAACGTCGTAGATTCATCGATTTTGAAGATTGTGAAAGAAGGTATGCGTATGACGGTGACGGAGAACGTTGGAACAGCGCAATCACTTGCGAGCCTCCCGGTTGCTGTTGCAGGGAAGACAGGGACGGCTCAGTTTGGCGCCGAAAAGAAGACTCATGGCTGGTTTGAATCATTCGCCCCCTATGAACATCCGACCATTGCTCTTGTCGTGCTGGTTGAGGGGCAAGAGAATGAGGGGTACTTTGCTGTTCCTGTGACAAAGGACGTGCTCTCCTGGTATTTCACGGAAGGAAACGGGAAGGAAGAGGTGAAGAAGTGACAATTCACCTCGACAATGCTGATATTGACAATGGCAGGCGCTCTGCTATCATGAGTGGCATTGCGCGTCTCCTTTGGCGCTCATAAAACAAAATTAAGCGAATAATTCCGTGGTTTATGGCGAAAATATTGACGAAAGATGGACTGAAAAAGCTTCAGGAAGAATTGGAGGAACGCAAGGTGGCGATGCGCCAGCGAATTGCTGCTTCGATAAAAGAAGCGAAGGAGCAGGGCGATCTTTCTGAAAATGCGGAGTACAGCGAGGCGAAACAGGAACAAGCTGAGAATGAGTCTCGTATAGCTGAACTCGAATCGTCTCTCAAAGATGCTGTTGTAGCGCGTCACAATAGTCAGACTTCTGGTGTGCAGATTGGGTCTGTTGTGAAGACACTCTTGCGTGGCAAGGAAATGGCATTCACGATTGTGGGATCGAATGAAGTTGATCCATCTGCCGGGAAAATTTCACATGAATCTCCTCTCGGAAAAGCGTTCCTCAATAAGGAAAAAGGCGCTCGTATTTCTGTGGAAACCCCTGCCGGGAGTATGGACTACGAAATTCTTGATGTTGCTTAGGCATCGTATCACTGTAGTGGGTACTGCCAATAGCTCCTCAATTACGTACAACTTAATGAAACCGTCGGAGTATTCCGGCGGTTTTTTTGCTCCAATTTTTGTTTCTTGGTATACTCTCTTCGAGCAAAGCCTTTTCTGGAAGTTTCTCTCGATAGCTCAGTGATGTGCCTTTAATTTTGTAGGTTTATAGATTATGGAACGAACATTTAAGATGTTGCTCGTGGATGATGATACAGATACGCGGAGCTTGTATGCTGAAGTGTTTCAGGCAGCTGGTTTCGAAGTCCGAGAGGCAAAGGATGGACTTGAAGGACTCGAGATGGCAACATCTGATCGTCCGGATGTGGTTTTCACGGGTATCATTATGCCACGAATGGATGGTTTTGCACTCACAGAGGCATTGCGAAGCAATGTGGTCACTTCGTCGATTCCCATTGCTTTCTCCTCACACTTAGGGCGACAAGAAGATCAGCAGCGAGCCAAGGAACTTGGTGTTGATGAGTTTATCGTCCGAGATGTTGTGACGCCGAATGAAGCTGTAGCACGTATTCAATCGCTCGTGTCTCATAGCGAGTATATGATTGCGTTTGATATCCGAGCACTTGATGCGCAGAAGCTGGCAGCTGATTTGCGTCTGAATCCAAATTTTCTTTGCTCAGAGAATGGCGGTCGACAATTTGCCCTGCGTCTCAAGGTGAAAAACACTTCGACGAGAACATTTGAGGCAGAGTTTGTTTGTATTCCATGAGCGGCAGTTGACTCTTTTCTTTTCTTCTTATGGATACAAGTATCGCTCATGCACTGCTTCTTGGAATCGTGCAGGGGCTTTCGGAATTTCTGCCCATATCGAGTTCGGGGCATCTGGTTATTCTCCCGTGGATTTTTGACTTCTCAGATCCCGGGCTCTCTTTCGATGTGGCGCTTCATGCAGGGACGCTCATCGCGGTTCTCGGATACTTTTGGCGCGATTGGTGTAACATCTTTCATCTTCGAGATGATATGCCGCAGTATCGCAGCGTGCCGAACTTATTACTCTTCTTGGTCGCAGCAACGGTTCCCGGAGCAATAGCGGGTGCACTTCTTGAAAAGCAAGCAGAGACTGTCTTTCGCGATCCACTTCTTATTGCGACGACGCTGTTCACCTTTGGTGCATTGCTTCTCTTGGCCGACAAACGGGGAAGCAAGGTGCGCTCTGTGGAGAAGATTACTTTGCGAGACGCGCTTGCTATCGGGTGTGCTCAGGCGCTCGCCATTGTGCCGGGTGTTTCGCGCTCGGGCATTACCATTACGGCGGCGCTTGCTCGTGGTATTGATCGCGCTTCGGCTGCTCGATTTTCCTTCCTACTCTCGACGCCGATTATTTGCGCAGCCCTCCTCGCAAATGCACGAGCGCTTTTTGCTGCCGGCATTACACTTCCATTTATTGTGGGCGTGCTGTCATCGGCAGTCTCCGGATATTTTGCCATAGCCTCTCTCATACGATTTGTTGAACGAGCAAGTTACCGCGTATTTTTCTGGTATCGTGCGGCGATTGCGCTCATTATTGTTTCTTTTATCTTTCTGCACGTATGAAGCTTCTCGAAGGAAAGCCGATAGCAGACAACATCATGAAGCGCTTGGAGAGGGAAATTCAAGAGCACCATCTCCGACCGGGGCTTGGTGTCATATTGGTCGGCGACGATGCCGCATCGCATCTCTATGTGACGCTCAAGGAACGAGCAGCTGAACGTATCGGCATACGCGTTGAGAAAAAGCTTTTCCTTGAGAATGCTCCGCAAGCCGAGATCGAACAGGCTATTGATACATTTAACGCTGATCAATTGCTTCATGGCATACTCGTACAGGTACCACTTCCGGCGCATCTCGATACGGACGCAATCATCAATAGAATGAATCTCGACAAGGATGTTGACGGATTCCACCCGGAGAATGAACAACGTTTTTTGGCAGGGAAACGGTCATCATTCCCGGTATTTCCCCATGCAATACTGGAGCTTATTTACGCATCCGGTGAGTCACTTGAGGGGAAGACAGCGGTCGTTATCGGAAATTCATGGCGATTTGGCGATATGATGTGTCAGGTGCTCTCGCGGGAGGGTGTACAGGCGAAACATATCCCTTGTGTTGAATGTACCTCCGAGCAGGGGCTCTTTGAACTGAAATCGGCAGATATTGTCATCTCTGCTTGTGGAAAGGAACGAACAATTACGAACACTATGCTGAAGCCGGGCGTGATTGTCATCGATGGAGGCATAGTCAAAGAGGGCGCGCGTGTTGTGGGCGATGTCGATCGCAAGAGCGTAGAAGAAGGAGAAGGCTTCCTTTCGCCAGTCCCGGGTGGTGTCGGTCCCGTGACAATCGCTTGCCTCCTTTCAAACGTCGTCGAAGCCGCACAACGACAAAAACAAAAACAAGCGGCGTAAATACGCCTCTTGTTTTCTCTGTGCCGATGGCGGGAGTTGAACCCGCATGGGCTTGCGCCCACACGATTTTGAGTCGTGCGTGTCTGCCAGTTCCACCACATCGGCATCTGGAAACGATTGAATCTCTAGCATTGAAGCTCGGTCTCGAATGGAGTATACTGAAAAAGTCAAAATATTCCAAGTCCCCTTGAGGGGCATGCTCTTTTCTTATGGCAAAAGTAGTCACACTGGTTAATCAAAAAGGTGGGGTAGGGAAGACAACCTCGACCATCAATATCGCCCGCTACCTCGCGGATTCTGGGAAGCGCGTGCTTCTTATCGATCTCGACCCACAGGCAAATGCTTCATCTGGCATTGGTGTTGATTCGCGATCGCTTGAGAAAACGCTCTATCATGCACTTCTTCTCGGTGAGCGACTCGAAAATGTTGTCCTTGCGACGCCGACTCCCAATCAGCATCTTTTGCCGTCATCGCAGGATTTGGCAGGGGCGGAAGTTGAAATGATGAATATCGAGGGGCGTGAATATCTTCTCTCGAAACTGGTCGCGCGTCTGCGACCGTACTATGACTATATATTGATAGACAGTCCGCCGTCTCTCGGGCTTCTTACTGTGAATGGTCTCACGGCGAGTGATGAGGTGATTGTTCCTGTGCAGACCGAGTACTATGCGCTTGAGGGATTGAGCCAGCTCCTGTCAACGATCGACCTTGTGCGCGAGCGACTTCGCCCCGAGCTCAAAATAATGGGCGCGCTCCTCACTCTCTATGATCGCCGGAATCGCCTCGCGCGTCAGGTGGTGCAGGAGGTGACTGATCATTTCCCCGGACCCGTTTTCAAGAGCGTTATCCCGCGCTCCATTCGCCTCGCTGAGGCGCCGTCCTACGGCAAATCCATCCTCGATTTCGATGCTTTTTCGAAAGGCGCTCGTTCCTACAAAGCCGTCGTTCGAGAAATCATTGACCGCGAACGAGAGGATAAATAGTTGCTTTTTTTGAGACTTTTTTCTTTTCAAGAATATTGATTCTCAGTGTGGTTCGGGATGTGATAAGCTCTAAAGAAACCTTGGAGAATCTTTGGAATTATATGTAAAAGACATCTTCTGTGGTTCCATGAATGTTCATAGTGACTCAGAGAAATTACTGTGCCAAAAGTGAAAGCAGTATCGGTAAATACTCTTGCATAAAGACATGTTTCTCAAGCGGATTGAAATTTCGGGGTTTAAGTCGTTTGCGCGGAAAACCGTGCTGGAGTTTTCCGGTGCAAGCGGAGGGTTTCCGCTCACGGCTATCGTGGGACCAAATGGGTCGGGCAAGTCGAATGTTGCCGATGCGATACGCTGGACAATTGGCGAGCAATCGGCGAAACATCTGCGTGGCAAGAAAAGCGAAGACGTTATCTTTGCAGGGACGGGAACCAAGGCGCGTCTTGGGAGCGCATCTGTTTCGCTCTTCTTTGACAATAGTGACAAAAAGATTCCGGTTGAATATGCGGAAGTCGTCATCACGCGAAGGCTCTTCCGAAATGGAGAGAGCGAATACCTTATCAATGGCGCTCGTGTGCGACTTCTCGACGTGACGGATTTACTTGCTCAGGCATCGATTGGTAAGGATAGCTACTCGGTTATCACACAGGGTATGTCGGACGCTGTGTTGTCGGCGACACCTTTGGAACGGCGCATGATGCTGGAGGAAGCGGCTGGCGTGAAGCAGTATCGTCTTGAGAAAGAACGCTCGCTCCGGAAATTGGAATCGACGCGGGAGAATCTCGTGCGTGTGGATGCGCTCCTCGTCGAGATAGAGCCGCATCTCAAGAATCTGAAGCGACAAGCGGAGAAAGCGTCGCGCGGTGCGGAAGTGGCAGAGAATTTGCGAGCAAAACAAACACAACGATTTGCGTTTTTGTGGCACACATTTGAGAAAGAGCGAAAAGAATTTGAAGGAAAGTTTGAGATAGAGTCTGCGCGCCTCCATGAATTGGAGCAGCAATCGGAACGCATCAATCACGACCTTGTCGAAGAATCAAAACGCATCGAAGCTCCAACAAAGGATGGTAGTGAACAGAAGGTGCGAGCATTGCGGGAGTCGCTCTACACGGTAGAACGAGATCTCTCGGTACTTCTCGGGAAGAGGGAAGTGGAAGAAGAGCGTCGCAAACCTCGTGAAGTCGTGGAGAGTGTCGCGGTTGATCGGGAATTTGTACAGAAACATCTTGCCGAAATTCGATCGCATCAAGAGAAGCTTATCGATCGGCTCTCGCATGTCGAGTCGCTTGATGAGCTTCAGGAACTTCGCGAGTTGGCGCGCGTTATTCAAACGCGTCTCTCCGAATTGCATGGGCATGCCGGTGCCGGGACAGTGGTGACCAAGCACATGGTCGAGATTCCTGAGGAAGAGCTCGCAAAAAGCGATGAACGGCTCGATGCGCTTCGTACAGAGGAAACACGTCTCTCTGAAAAAAAGCGGTCACTCCAAGAGAAAATCACGGAGGAAGAGCGAGTCGCCGAAGAAGAACGACGACGTCTTGAGGAAAGTCGGCGGAAGTTCTTTGAGCTCGAACGAAAAGCGCGAGATATGCAGATGGAAATGAATCGCCTGAAAGATGCCGAGAATGAACGCAAAGTGCGACGCGCCCGTGTTGAGGTTCGCGAGGAAGACTTGACTAAGGAGATTCTTGAGGAGCTTCGAATGAAACCCGAGGAACTCACATGGAATGGAGAAATTCTCGATGCGGAGAAATTTGAGCGTGATATTATCCGGCTCAAAGTGGAGCTCGAACATATTGGCGGTATCGACCCGATGGTAATCGAAGAATGTACGGAAACCGAAAAGCGTTTTGCTTTCCTCTCAACAGAGTCGGGAGATCTCAAAAAGGCGATGCAGTCGCTTCGTCAGGTGGTTCGAGAAATGGATACCAAGATTCATACTGCGTTTGAGATAGCTTGGAAAGAAGTGCATCGCGAGTTTGATCGATATTTCAAAATTATTTTTGGCGGAGGCGAAGCGAAACTCTTGAAAATTCCCGTAGAGCGGCGCGGGAGCGCAGGTATATTTGAAGATGCTTCAGAAGAAAAGAATGCTGATTTGTCTGATGATGGAGAAGTATCATTGAATCTAGAAAAGAATGAAATTGATATTGGTATCGATATCGTCGCATCGCCACCCGGGAAGAAAATCGGGAATCTCGCCATGCTCTCGGGCGGGGAGCGATCGCTCACGGCGCTCGCACTTCTCTTTGCTATTATTTCACACAATCCGCCACCATTTGCCGTACTCGACGAAGTAGAAGCAGCGCTCGATGAGGCAAACTCAAAACGCTTCAGCGATCTCTTGTCCGAGCTGTCGGAGAGGACGCAGTTTGTCGCTATCACGCACAACCGCGAGACAATGCGCCGCGCTTCTATCCTCTACGGTGTCACTATGGGAGATGATGGTATATCCAAAATTCTCTCTGTCCGCCTCGACCAAATTGGCACTGGCGGAAAGATACGAGCGTAATGGCTTTTTCTTGCCAGGGGTTGTGAAATTCGGTAGAGTGGAAGCACTGTTTGAATGTGATCGTTTTGAAATTATGCGTGAAGATATATTGTCGGCGCGAAAGGAAAAATTGGACAAGATGGTGGCAGAATTTGGCAGTGCGTATCCGGATGCGACACACCGGACGCATACGAATGCTGATGCTCTGGCTGATTTCGACTCGCTTACGGAGCAAAAGGTTCTTGTCTCGCTTGTCGGGCGAGTGCGGTCGTTTCGAAGTATGGGGAAGATTGCCTTTGCACATATCGAGGATGAGAGTGGGAAGATGCAAGTGTTCATTCGAAAGGGTGAGCTCTCAGATGAGTTGTTTGCTGCCTTCCTCGATGGTGTTGATGTGGGAGACTTTCTCGAGGTCTCTGGGACACTTTTTATTACGAAGCAAAATGAAAAGACGCTTGCGGTGTCAGCATGGCGAATGCTCTCAAAGTCTCTGCGACCGTTGCCATCGGAATTCTACGGACTCAAAGACGAAGAGGAGCTCTTGCGACGGCGCTATCTTGACCTCGCGATGAATCCGGAAACTCGCGAGCTTTTCCGGAAGAAGTCTCTTTTTTGGCAAACTATCCGCACGTTTCTTATTGAGGAAAAATTTCTCGAAGTGCAGACGCCGGTCTTGGAACACATCCCAGGCGGTGCCGAGGCGGAGCCGTTTGTGACACATCACAATGCGCTTGACCAAGATTTCTACCTTCGTATCTCGCTCGAACTTCCACTTAAGCGCCTTTTGGTTGGCGGGTATGAACGCGTTTTCGAAATTGGGCGCGTGTTCCGGAATGAGGGTATCGACCGCGAGCACTTGCAGGAATTTGATCACATGGAGTTCTATGCCGCCTATGCTGATATGAAAATGGGCATGGATATGGTGGAGAGGCTCTATCGAAATATTGTCGAGCGCGTGACGGAAGGTTTTGAAACGAAGTGGAACGAAGAAACAATCGATTGGAAGAAGCCGTTTGCTATCGTCGATTATTTTGGTGCCTTCAAACAAGAAACCGGTATCGATCTTTCGGAAAATATTTCCGTCGAAACATTGAAGAAGAAGGCCGATGAGTTGGGTATCAAGTACGAAGCATCGTATGGCAAAGGGCGAATGATCGATACGATATACAAGAAAACCGTGCGCAAGAAACTCATTCAACCGTGTTTCTTGGTCGGGCATCCGATTGATGTCTCACCCCTCGCAAAGCGCGATCCGAAATTCCCAAATAAGGTTCTTCGCTTCCAGCCAATCGCGGCAGCAAGTGAGCTTGGGAATGGTTTCGCCGAGCTCAATGATCCGATCGATCAACGAACCCGATTCGAGGAACAAATGAAACTGCGCGAATCTGGTGATGCAGAAGCTCAGCAACTCGACGAAGATTTCTTGGAAGCTTTGGAATACGGTATGCCTCCCGCCTGCGGCTTCGGCATGAGCGAACGCTTCTTCGCCATCCTCATGAATCGCTCGGTGAGAGAGACGGTCATTTTCCCGCCGATGCGAGGGAAATAAACATTTGAAATATTATGCTCGATATACAATATATTCGTGATCACAAAGATGAGGTAGCGAAAGCAGCAGAGGCGAAACATATCGCTCTTGATGTGAATGAGCTTCTTGTTGTCGACAAAGAACGCGTTCGGTTGCTCCAGGAACTAGAGGAATTGTATTCTCTCAAGAACGATATCAATGATTTGATTGCCAAAGCGACGCCAGAGGAGCGTGCGGAGATTCTCGCGAAGGGGAAAGAAATAAAACAAAAGATAGAAGTGTTGGAGCCGGAGTTTGGAAGAGTGAAGAAAGCTTTCGATGGGCTTATGGCACAGGTGCCGATGGTGCCGTCGCTGGATACGCCTCTTGGATCGAGCGATTCGGACAACGTTGAAGTGCTCGTTCATGGCGAGAAACGTGTCTTTGCTTTTACTCCGAAGAATCATATCGAATTAGGGAAGTCGCTCGATATTCTCGATTTCGAACGCGGTACCAAGGTAGGCGGGTATCGCGGATACTATCTCAAGAATGAAGGTGCGCTGCTTGTCATGGGACTCATGATGTACGCCGTGCAGAAGCTCGTCTCAAAAGGATATCAGCCGATGATTCCGCCGACACTAGTGAAGGGCTTTGCGCTTTTTGGGAGTGGGTATTTCAAGGGAGTGGAATATGATGCAACGATAGACGAGGTGTATCAGGTGGCGACCGGCGACAAGGAAGCAAGTGGGGAACTTTCGCGGGACAAAAAATTTCTTGTAGGAACAGCCGAGCCGTCACTCTTGTCGTATTATTCCAACGAAACGCTTGATGGAGCAACGTTGCCGCTGAAGCTCGCCGGATTTAGCCCGTGCTATCGGAGTGAAATCGGAAGTTATGGCAAGGATACAAAGGGTCTCTATCGCGTGCACGAATTTTTCAAGGTGGAGCAGGTTGTGATTGCGCCGGCGGATATTGAAGAAGCGAACGTAATTCAAGATGAGATGATTGGTATCTCGCGAGAGATGCATGAGGAGCTTGGTCTCCCGTATCGATTGCTCAAAATTTGCACAGGCGATATGAGCGCGGGGAAATATCGTGCTTTCGACATCGAGGCATGGATGCCGGGACTTGAGCGCTTCGGTGAGACAGGATCTGCTTCCAACTTCCTCGATTGGCAGTCGAGACGATTGAACGTGAAGTATACGGACGCGAAAACCAGCGAGAAAAAATTTGTCTATATGCTCAACAACACGGCACTCCCATCCCCGCGCATACTGATTGCTATTCTCGAGAACTTTCAGCAAGAGGACGGCAGTGTCATCGTGCCAGAGGTGCTCCGTCCATACGTCGGCAAGGAAGTGATGGTGCCGAGGCAGGAAAATTGACGCATTTCGGGGTGATTGCTACTATACGGAGTGAACTGGATTTGGGCATTTCTTGTCCTCTTCTTGTTGTTTGGGTCGGTAGCTCAGCCTGGTAGAGCAGCTCCCTTTTAAGGAGAATGTCGTGGGTTCGAATCCCACCCGACCCACGTGAAATTGAGAATGTTGTGGATTTCCTTTGTTATCCTGACCGGAATAATGAAGGGGTGAAATGGAAGTCTGACTATTGGTAGACAGGAGTCTTAGATTTGTGGAGAGGCAGCACTTTCGGAAAGGTTGAGATTCCTCGATTTCGCTCGGAACGACAAGGCTTTTGTTTTGTAGTTTCAAACAGAGTATTTGTAGTATTTTTCGTAAGGTGAGTTATCAAAAATAAAAAGTTATGAAGAAGATATCTTTTCTTGTAATGCCGATTGCGTTCGCGGTGCTTTCGCTCTCCGGATGTTCATTTCCCGGAGCATCCTCTTCTGGAAGTGGTTCGGCGATACTCAAATCGATGGATGGCGGGAAGACATATGTTCCAAAAGTGACGATTGATGCAAAGACAACGATAGCGCCAGCGGATATATTGTCAGTGGTGTTCGAAGCGAGCAATCCCAATCATATTACTGTCGGGACGCGAGAGAACGGGATATTTACGAGTGAGAATGGCGGTGATGTGTGGAAGAAGATGAATTTTCCGCCAACCAAAACCTATGGACTCGTTGCGGACTGGAGTAATCCAGCACGACTTTATGCGACGGGCGATTGGCAGGGTCGTGGGAAGATGTATAAGAGTGAAGATCATGGCGTGAAGTGGGATGAGATCTATACTGAGCCGAATACTGGCACCGTCATCACGATGCTTGCTCAGAATCCGAAGCATCCGGAGACGCTTTATGCCGGTACGAGTACGGGAGTTGTCTTTCGGACGACAGACAGCGGGCAAACATGGGGGAGTCTCCAGAGCGTCGATACTCCAGCGCTCGCACTTACCTTTGATTCGGCTGGCGATACGTTCTACGTGCTCTCATCCAAGAAGGGGATATTTCGATCGCAGGATGGTGGCGTGACTCTTGAAGCTATTCCTTCAGGGAAATCGAAATCATCGGTGACGAAGACGCTTCCCGAAGTGACATCGTTTGCGTCAGACCCATCTCGATCGGGTACGCTCTATGCAGGGACGAAGAACGGACTTTTTCGAAGTCGGGATTTTGGCGATAGTTGGGAAGAAGTCTCGGTTATAGAAAGCTCAAAGAAATTTTCGGTTCGGTCGATAGCAATCAATCCGCACAATTCGAATGAGCTTCTCTATGGAGCAGCGCTTGCGGTGTATAAGTCGGTTGATGGCGGATTGACATGGTCGGTATATCAACTCGATGCCAATCGCGCTGTTGGTACGATTCGGTATAGTCCATCGGATTCGAATACTCTCTATCTTGGACTTCGCACATTTTAGCAACTCCCTTTTCCGTATTTTGAAACTTACTATGTACCAATCGATTATTGATGAGCGAAAGGATTTGTTTGAAGATGCTATTGGTCATTTTTCTGAAGAAACAGCAAAAATCAGGACGGGTCGAGCAACTCCGGCTTTGGTTGAGCATGTACTTGTTGACTACTACGGCACTCGGTCTCCACTCAAGCAAATTGCGAGTGTATCGGCGCCAGAAGCGCGACTCCTCTTGGTTCAGCCGTGGGACAAGGGAGCGCTTGTCTCGATAGAATCGGCGATTCGTGACGCAGATTTGGGACTCAACCCATCAAATGATGGACAAATCATACGGCTTTCTGTCCCGGCACTGACCGAGGAGCGTCGGCGAGACCTCGTGAAATCGCTCAACCGGATTGCTGAGGAAGCGCGCATCGCTATTCGCACCATACGTGAAGACGCCTGGAAAGAAATCCAAGATGTCGAGAAGTCCGGCGGCATGGGTGAGGATGACAAGTTCCATGGAAAAGATGCTCTGCAGGAATTGGTAGAGGCATACAACGCGCGTATAGAAGAATTGCGAAAGAAGAAAGAAGGAGAGATCATGACGGTATAATTCGAATTTTTCTCAGAATCTCCTCACTCTTGGAAAGTACCAAGATTTCACAAAGAATTCTTTTCACTCCCTTTTATGTCTATCATACTGGTATTTATCATCGTTCTCGGAGCGCTTATCTTTGTTCATGAATTGGGGCATTTCCTCATGGCGCGCCGGAGCGGTATGAAGGTTGAGGAATTTGGCTTTGGCTTCCCGCCTCGCCTCGCCGGTTTTGTTTGGAATGAGGAGAAAAAGCGCCACACATTTGTTCCCGGCAATCGGGAAGTGACATCGCCGTATACGGTGTACTCGATAAACTGGATTCCGTTTGGAGGATTTGTCCGTATCAAAGGGGAGAATGGCGAAGGCGCACAGGATGACGATAGCTTTGCTTCAAAGGGTGCAATCCCGCGAATCAAGACGCTCTCAGCAGGAGTCGTGATGAACTTTCTTTTTGCATGGTTTCTCATTTCTATCGTCCTCATGATTGGTTTCCCGCGAGCAATCGATCCGGATGAGAAAATAGATCCCTCAAAGATTGAGGTACAGATTGCACAGGTTGCCCCTGGGACGCCCGCTTCGGACATGGGTGCCAAAATGGGCGATACGATTATCTCTGTGAATGGAGAGAAGCTCCTCCGTGTCGAAGGAGTGCAAAAAATAATCCAAGAAAACAAAGGGAAAGAATTGACACTCGAAGTGCGTCGAGGGAAGGAAATGCTCGCGCTTCATGGAGTGCCACGCATTGACTATCCGGAAGACCAAGGTGCTCTCGGCATAGCGCTTGGAGAAATCACTCTTGCTCGCTACTCGTTCTTTGAGGCGATTGTGCAGGGCGCAGTCAGCACCTGGCAGAATACCGTGATGATGGTGTCGGGTATCGGGATGTTGCTCGGGAGCCTCTTTACGTGGAATAGTGCCGGACTCTCAGATGTCTCGGGACCAATTGGTATTGCCTATCTCACCAAAGAAGTGACAAGTCTTGGCTTTGTCTACCTTCTCTACTTCACGGCGATTTTGAGTATCAATCTTGGCGTATTGAATATCCTTCCATTTCCCGCGCTCGATGGCGGACGCGTGCTCTTTGTTATTATCGAAAAGATAAAAGGTTCCCCGGTGAGTCAGCGGACGGAAGGACTGTTCCATCAATTTGGCTTCTTGCTTCTTATCGTGCTGATGATTGCTGTCACGGTGCATGATTTTGCCAAGTTCAATATCGTTGGGAAAATTTGGGGACTTTTCTAGGAATCACATCAGAGCAGGGTGGAGTCATTTCTGAGAGTGGGGAAATCGGGTGGTTTACTCATAAAAAAGGCTTTTTAAAGCCTTTTTTATGTTTTCACTCTTGACAAGAGCATCATTATCCTGTACGGTGTTCTGTTAGCTTATTGAGTTGGTTTTTCCTTCTGTTTGCTTCTCATATGACCTACGAATCATTACTTTCGATTGTTCACAAAAAATGGGGGAGTATTCTCCTTTCAGGGCTTCTTGTGGGGTCGCTTGCATTTTTCTCACTTGTTTTTTTCTCGAAACACTTCAAAGTGACGACTGATTTCCTGGTCGTGCAAACTGGCACTGGGCAGTCGCAGGATTTTTATTCGATGCTTAAGTCGTCCGAATATCTTGGAAAGGTCTTGTCCGAGTCAGTACAGAGTGAAAAGTTTATTGGTGCTGTCGTGGAGACAGGCGGTGTCGATGGAAACTTCTTGCCGGGAAATCCCAAGGATCGGCTCGACACGTGGGAGAAAATGGTGAAGGTCACTAATAATCCCGATGTCGGCACACTTCACATAGAAGTGTATGACAATAATGATCGTGACGCACTTCATATCGCGCAGGCAGTAGGACAAGTTTTGACCGAACGAAATGCGCTCTTCCGAAGTGGTGATGAAAAAAGTGTCGAAATCCGCACCCTCTCCGGTCCCATCGTCGAGAAGAATCCAGATATACAACGGATGTTTCTTTCGGCGGGCGCAGGATTTTTCTTCGGAATTTCTTTGTTTTTGCTTTTTTCGCTCATGAAGGCCGAACGAAAAATGCAAATGCTTTCTTTGTATCAAGGTACTCCTTCACGAGAGATACCGATTTCACCAATGGTCTCTCCACTGAATAGCATAGCCACCTTACAGCACGAAGAAAAGCAGGAGAAAAACGAAGACACGAATATTCAGACAAAACCGATTTCACAACGTATCTATTCAGACACTCGCTTGATATTCGATGAAAAGCAATAGTCTATAGATTGGTTTGCATATTTTTTCTTTGTCTCTCGTGCTAGAGAGGCTGGAAGTGAGAACTTCCAACCTCTCTGCGGGAGGGATAAAAGTTCCTTTACAACAAGGGTTTTTGAAAAACAAAATCACTACGCGAAAGCGTGAGGAGATTGAAAATGAAAATGGTACTGATTATTCTATTGGTCTTGCTGGGCGGTTGCTCAGCGATACCAGCGAAAGACTTCCTTGGTATTACAGGAAAGGAAGATGTGCCGGAACGTCCCATAGAAGCGGTGTCCATGCAATTTCCAGGGCAGGTTTCTGATGTTGATGGGTATAAAATCCCTATTCCGCCCGAGTGGCAGGAACGGGATGTTGTCTGTCGGACATTCGAAAACTTTGAAGGGAAAGATGCTGAAGTATGTCGAAAGACATCGCGAGTCTTTGTGGATGGTGCCAAATGCTCTGCTTTTATAGCGGATGGATATTGGTATGTGTTTCTTCCGAGAGGAAGGAATTTCAGCATACTTGTTTTCCCTGCAGCTAAAGGAGGGACGAGTGAGAATAATAAGCCGTTCATTGTGAGAAAAGAGGTTGTGCATAAACTCGACTCAAAGGAGATTCGAGAGGTGTATAATCATGTTGCAGACACGTTTCCGTACCAATCGAAACCGATAGAGGATTCGGGTGTTTCATTGCTCTTTGGGCAAGATGCCCTTGAAGTTCTATCGGTTCCTGCGCTCACTACAGCAAAGGAACGTATGGCTTATTGTGGGCTCGCTTCCGTATCAAGCACCGAGATTATCGGTTTGATGCATGCTAATCCAATGGCGGCAATCCCAAAAGCATGGGCTGCCATTTGTTCCGTGTTGACGGAGCCAAACCTCCTCGTAAAAGAGGAGACATCTCGAAAAGTCCAAAGCGACGAAGGCATCGCCTTCACTGGAGACAGGTAATGAACGTGAAAAAGGTTATCGCAGTACTGTTTATGGTACTTGCGTGGTGTTTATCGGACGTTGCGTATAGCGAGACGATTACCGTCAAGCAAGGCGACACGCCATCTGATCTTGCCGCGAAATATTGTGGTGGTGCGAAGAACTGGAAACAACTCTGGAGTGGTGATGCTCGGAAACTTCCAGTGGGAGAAGTCATCGCGCTTCCAAAGGAATGTGGAACGACGCGTCATGAAGAAGAACCTTCTTTGACGCCGACAGTTGAAGGGAAAAGTGGCGCTCGGGTATTTAAGCATCCGGGAGCAAAGCCGCTTTGCCCGACATTCAAGAAAGATCCTGAGAGTTGTCGAGAAGTCTTTGATAAGGCTCTCGCGCAGAATGGATTTGAAGAGAAGGAGAGAGCTGCGATTGTTAAAAGAATCGTGACTGGCGATACTACGGACGCTGCCCGTCCCAACGGATATATTTGGGACCGCTTTATAAGTGGCAAGGGCGATGTGTGGGGAACGACCGAAATTGGTGTTCCTGGTGGAAATGTCGCTATCAAGGTATGTCCGCCGATTGGGAAGAAGCAGGTAGATGTCGTGGTTGCCTGTGGCAATCTTGGCATCAACACCGTGATTGTTCCGGAGCCAGTCGTTCCAAAGCAGTCGGAAGTTGTTCAGTCGCCACCGCAACGCGGATGCAAGTTGGACTGGCTCTTGATGGGTCAGTATGCTCGCGGCCGGGACATGCGAAATGTTTCCGGTAAAGGACAGGCAACTTGTCAGTTTCAAATCGACGAGCATTGGTCGGACGGACCGCTCGTGACGGGAGGTATCTCTCGCTATCATGGAGGATCATGGGCGGAACCATCGTGGTTTGTGGGGCTCGGCAATCGTGTGCAGGGCCGTGGAGTATGGGGTGTTGACCAAGTGGAATTGGACACTTCACTCGCATATGCGACGACGCGCGGTGGAGATGGCATGGATGTTCGGAAGCCACCCATTAGCGGGCTGGATTTCTTGCTCAACATTAATGTCAAGAAGTATTTCCCGCTTAGCGGCGAAAAGGATGATGATCGAAAGAAAGGCGCTGCTTCTGCGGATAATACGCCCGTTTCGGCGGAAGACATTTCGTTTTCGTTTATTAGCGGGGATCCGAAGGAGCAGGCAGTAATAAGTGATCGCGTGTTGGCGGAATTTTCTCTTTATGGGACATTCCCGCTTACGCATAAGTCCGGTCCGGTGTATTGGAGGGATAGGATTGTTGATTCCGACAGTCGCCACCGAGTTCTCGGGGCTTCTGCACGGCTCGGGTGGGAGCTTGAGGGCGTAAATTTCGTTCCCGAGGTAGAATTCGGGATATGGAACACTAGTGGCATTCAGCATCCCTGGGGCGTTGAAGGCACTGTCGGTGTAGCTACGAGGGATAGGTTTTTCCGAGTGCATGCCGGCATTGGTTCTGTCCTTGGCGCAACCGACGGAGTGTACGGGGTTGTAAAAGCTGAAATAAATGGAGGAGGCAAGTGGCTATTTGAGAGCTCCAAGAAATCTGTTAACGCTCTCACGGTAGGTGCAACGGATTCTCGCATCGCTCTTGGTTTGGATGCTCAGCCGAATCCTTCAATCACAACATCTCGGGAGATAAACCTCAAGAAGGCAGTAGAAGTGCCCAAGGGGGATGTCCCTCGGATGGCGGTATCAAATCCGATTCAGAAGGCGCAACAAGAAATTGCTCCGTCTTCCGGATTTAACAATAAGTCTGGCGCAACAACGCGTGTTGCTACAAAGGGAAACGCTTCAGTTTCCACTGCGCCTATTTCTGCTCAAGCAACTCCTTGGGAGAATAGCTGGAACGGATAAATCACAGTAAAAAGAACGCCAGAATGGGAATCCATTCAAGGCAATTCAAAAATCCTTGTCTAAACTTGACAAAAAACTCGGGCTGTGCTAACTATAACTAGTTAGAACTTCAGCCCCCTTAACAGAATTTTCAATCGTATCATCGATTGACGGTTCTGCAGAGGAATGATTGCAAAGGATTGTTGTTTAAAAATTATTTTCTTTTTTCTTTTTCCACGGCATTCCTAAAAGGAGGAAGCCATGAAGAAAAATATGTTGGTAGTTGCCACCACCGCCACCTGTCTTTGTTTCGGTCTCGTCACATCCGTTTTTGCGGAGCCGAGCTGCAAGATTGTCACAAATGGCAGTCAGGTCACGGTAGCAATTTCGGATACAGGTGTCGTGTGGTCGGATGGACAAAAGCCGCCCCAAGGGTGGGTTTCCTATCCAGGAACTGGTCGTGCGGGCGACATAGCCGCAAGCTGCTCCGACAACGGGGCGAAGTGCGCCGCTGCCAAATGGTATCTGCGTTTCGCTGATGCCAGTCAGGGCTGGCCGGTTCTCGATTCCGACTCTCGGGTAGTGAAATGCGTCTATAACAACGGCGCAATTAGCTGTCACTTCACCCTAACCAGTAACATGAAGACTTCGAATGGTCAGGGGCGTATGCACTATGCCGCCAAGATAGGTGACCAGGTGGTTGCGGGCTATCAGCCGCAGTCCGGATGCGCCGTCGACAAGGAAAGCATCGGCGGTCATCCTCACACCGTGATCAAGTAACAACGTTTGGTCCTAAGCCTCGAAGAGAAAGTAAACGCAATGCGTTTATGAGTATCTTCGGGGCTGTTTTTTATGCGATCTTTGAAAGAGATTCTTTGTCCATGAGAATATTCTTGAGTCCCAAGAAAGTGCCAAATAGTATGAAAAATACCCATTGAATGGGAGTATTTTTGTATATATTGTCGGAAAGTGATGCTATCAATATTGTGCTAGCATAAAAAGAGAAAACGATAGCGATATCTTTGTAGGGTTTTGGAAGTGTGAAAAGCTTGCGTATTTCTTGTGCAAGGAGAGTGAGGTACATGATAAATATGGAGAGTCCAAGCCATCCGTCTTCAACAAAGAATTTTACGAAGTCGTTGTGGGAATCGGTACTTCCGAATTGGATGCCTCGTATTTTTTCGGCATACATGCTGAATGTGTCCGGTCCAACGCCGAAATACTGCTTGCCGTCCATGCGGAGTTTTGCGGTAACATCGCTCCATATGCCTTCTCGCCAGGAAACGGAGCTGTCGGCGCTTGTCTGGAAACTTTCGAGTACGCGATTCTGAACCGAGGGAAGCGCTACGAGAAGAATTATCGGTATGATGATAAGTGGAAGAATGAGCGCTCGATAGCGCCAGAGAGCGAGTGCGAGCAAGAAAAGAAACAACGCGATCCATGCGACTCGGGTGTATGTGAGGATGAGAAGTGCCATGGAGGAAAGTAGGATTACGGGGAGCCAGAAGATTTCGAGAGCGTCTATTGCACTGTTTTTCTGGGTTGTTAAGGAAAGATTTTCTTTGAGAAAGTATATAAGGACAACGATGACTGAGAGAGAGTAGAGAAAAATAGCAAGAGCATTCGGATGAGCGAATGTCCCGTAAATTCTGGGAATGCCAACGACATTGTCTGAGAGTCCAATCCCAAAAAATGCCTGACGAGTTGCTTCAAGCATTGGAATGATGCCGGACAATAGGAGAAGATATAGAACTTTCTTCACGTCTTTTAGAGAAGTCACAGATATGAAAGCAAGGAAGCTTATGGAAAAAATGGAAATCAATCTCGCGATTTCTTGGACACTCGTGAGGGGGCTCATGCTCCATGGCGTGAGAATAATGTTCATGCCGATAAGCAAAGAAAAAGGTTTCCAAAGTACAAAGCGCACGAGCTTTTTGTTGTGGAGAATAAAAATAGCGATGCTTGCGAGAAGGAGGAATACGCCAAGCATCTGCGAGAGACTGAGGGATATATCCTTGCCAACTGTCAGGAAGGTGTTCTCAGAAAGGTGATCGAGAGACATGCGAGTGACAAGGAGTATCCCCAAGAGAGCGATTGGTTGCCGAAGCGCAGAAAACGAAATGCAAGCAAGTGTTAGTGCTATTGAAAAAATAGGACTCTGGTTGAGAAAAGCGGTTGCGAAAAGGGAAAAGAAGAATACACTGAAACAGAAGAGAATTTTCTTTAGGGAAATCACAGCAGAGTATAGAATTCAATTTATACAGAAAGGATATATCATTTTCCAGTTTATTGCTACAATACACAGCATCTCTTCTATTTGTATAGTTTTGTCCAAAATCGCGGAGCAATGAGAATACTTTTGATTCATAAACGCCATTTTCTGGCGGGAGGAGCGGAAAGAGCCTATCTTGAGATGGCGGATGTTTTGATGCGCGCGGGGCATGAGGTTGCGTTCTTTTCCATGAAACACCCTAAGAATCATCCAACACCCTGGGAAAAATATTTCGTTGACACAGTAGATTATCAGGATTCGTCGATGAATTTTCTTGAAAAAATCAGGACGGTTGGAAAGATATTGTGGAATCGGCAGGCAGAAAAGAATATGGAACGGATTATCCTTGATTTCAAGCCGGATATTGCACATGTTCATAACATTTTCCATCAAATATCTCCTTCTATATTCCGTCCACTCAAAAAGGCACATGTCCCCGTCGTGATGACATTACATGACTACAAACTGATCTCTCCGAATTACTATTTATTCGTTCGTGGGCGCATATGGGATCCGAAACGAGGTTCCTTATGGAAGTGTGTCAGAGACCGATGCGTTAAAGATAGTATTTGGAAGAGTTTGGTTTGTGCTATTGAGGGTTTGTTTCATCGAAGTATTCGTGCATATGATTCTATCCAGGCATTCTTTTCTCCTAGCCACTTCCTTGTAGAGAAATTCCGCGAATATCAATTTTCGAAAGAAGTGCAGTACCTGCCTAATCCTTTAGTTCCATTTCCTGATGATCTCTCGTTCCTGCCCCTATCCGACGAGGCTCCATTTGTTTTTATTGGACGCCTTTCTCCGGAGAAAGGCGTTGATACGATTCTTCGCGCTGTTTCTCTATCAAGGGATATTGCAAAGGTTCGCATCGTTGGAGATGGTCCAGAAATGGAGTCTCTCCAAAGGCTTGCACGAGATCTTGGTGTGGAACCGCGCGTGGAGTTTTCCGGGTATCTTTCTGGAGAAGTGCTTGAAGAAGCAAGAAAGAATGCGCGAGCTATTATCATTACCTCTCTTTGGTATGAGAATATGCCATATGCGCTTACGGAGGCACTTGGCGCCGGTAAAGTTGTTATTGCTTCTCGTATCGGTGGAATTTCGGAACGAATCCAAGATAGTAAGAATGGATTTCTATTTCATCCTGGCGACGAAAAAGAGCTTGCTGAAAAGATGCAATTAGCGAGCCGAGTCGATTCAGCTAAGATTGGTGGTCTTGCACGAGCATCTATTAGTGGTCTGCGCGAAGAAAAGTTTCTTGAAGAACTTCTCGCTGTGTACAGGCAGTTGGTTCCATAATGTTTTTGGGCTATCTTTTTAGAAAATCCATCGAAAGGAAAAAATAAAACCGCCTGATGGCGGTTTTATTTGTGAATAGCTGTGTTTTGGATGGGGCTGTTTTTTCTATGGTAGACGTATGGATCTATTTGAAGTATGAGATGAACCAGTGCTTCTTTTATGCAGAGGAGGGAATAGACGAAAACGTAGTTCCACGTTCGCCTCAATCTGCGTTGAGGTTGAAGCAAGAGTCGCCACAGCCATTCAAGACCGAACTTTCGGATGATGAATGGTGCTCGTTTCTGCTTGCCGGTAAGGAAGTCAAATGCCCCTCCTACTCCCATAGCAAGACAAACAGTGCTTCCGGGTATGCTTTGGAGTTGTGCCAGGGAAATTTCCTGAAGTCTTCCACCAAAATTGGAGAGAACGACGGAATGATTAGATGCCTTTCTCAACGATGTCTTTATGGAAATCGGCGAATTTACTGAAACATCGGATCCGAACACTCGTAGTCTCGGAAATTTTTTCTTGATAGCAGACTTTGTTTCTTGAAAGGTGCTTAACCCACAACTATTGACCAAAAGAAAGACGGAAAGATTTGTATGCTCCGAGATTTCGAGTACGTACTCCATGAAGTCAGATCCGGGTACTCGTCCTTTGGGAATTTTCCCTCTAAGAAGAAGAGGAATGTATATTCCAATCCCATCAATAGTCGAGAGGTCAGCATTATTAATGGCATCAAGGAATTCATTATCCCTCTGAGCCGTCATGATGAAATCGGGATTTATCGTGACAATCCGATGGAATTCCGTAGAACGCAAACTATTTTCTACGAAGCGCTTTGCTTCATCGATGGAGGTGTTCTGAATTGTGACGCCAAGGGCGCAAATACGGTCCATATGGTAACTTCAGTAAGTTCGAGAGCTGTATTGTTGCGAACGTATTAGTGTAGCAAAAATCAGGATAATAGTCAAGTGGGCAGACGAGGTAAATAGTCGTGTTTTGTATGTATGCATTTTTTCATCCATTGACAAACCTGCTTTATTTTGCTATTGTTCACCGTTAACTCTTTATGCCCTTCAGGGTCTGCGTTTTATGAAGAATAATGTGAAATCATGGCTTATTGAAGCAGGAATATCGATTTTTATCGTAGGGACTATTGCGCTTCCGTTTTTTGGTTTTGCGCGAAGTGGTGACAAGATTTATGTAGACAAAGACGCTTCCGGTAGGGAAGATGGCTCGTCTTCGCATCCATACAAGACAATTTCAAGCGGGCTTGATAAAGCAAGGGGTGGTGATGAGGTTATTGTGGCCTCCGGAACGTATAAGGAGCGAGTTACTATCCCGAGTGATGTGAAGCTCTCTGGCTCAGGACAGCAAAAAACTTTTATAAAATCCGATGACAAGGATGATGCTGTTGTGGAAATGAAAAGCGGATCAAAGCTATGGGGGTTTACTGTTGAAAATGGGAGAATGGGGATTTATGTCAACAAAGATGCAAAGGTGGATATTGTAGGGTCTAGAATTCGTGACAATAGACATGAAGGTATCTTTGTGGAAAAAGGCGATCGAACCGATAGAAAGCTTGTGAGTATTTCAAAGGTTGAGATTATTGGTAACGGTTGGTCCGGAGTATATTCGAAGACGCGAAAAATTTCGATTACGGAATCCGACATAAAAGATAATGGTAAGAATGGCGTTGTATTCGAATCTGGTGTTCGTGCATGGATTGACAACAATTCAATTAGCGAGAATAAAGGATCTGGTCTTGTAATGAATCTTGATGGCGCCGATGTGACGGTTGCGAGCAAGAATACATTTCGCAAAAATGATCGTGAAGGAATCGAAGTGAGTTCGTATGGCACAACGGGCACAATCGATATTAAGAAATCCCGTCTTTCAGAGAATGGGCACTATGGTGTCGCGAGAATTTCTCGGACGGCAAGTGCTTCCGTGTCGATATGGAACGGATTGGTGATTGAGGGAAATAATACTTTCTTCGGAAACGGTTTGGGGAATACGTCGCCAATTGTGAGAGGATTCTAAATATCTGTCATCTGGTAATTGCGTTCCTTACAAGACAAAAACAAAAACGAAAACGAAGGGGAAATTTCGTAACGACTTCTTGTATGCGCATTGCGTTTATCGGGCAGAAAGGCATCCCAGCAAAATCCGGAAGTGTTGAGAAATATGTTGAGCGAATTTCGGTGCGCATGGCGGAGAAGGGTCATGATGTTTTTGTCTATGCGCGGGCGCACTATACCGATCCGGAACTTCGTGCGTGGAAAGGGGTGCATATTATTCATGTACCGAGTATTCCAACGAAGCACTTGGATGCTATTTCGCATACCTTTTTTGCGACAGTGCACGCGCTTTTCCATCGTTACGATATCATTCATTATCAGGCGGTTGGACCGTCGATGCTCTCGTTTATTCCCGCAATGCTTTTGCGTCATGCGCAGGTAGTGTCTACCTTTCACTGTCGTGACTATTTTCATCAGAAGTGGGGGTGGATTTCACGGAGGGCACTTCGTTTTGGTGAGTGGGTTGCCTGTCGCGCTCCGAAGAAGACTATCGTTGTTTCGAAGGAGCTTCTCGAGTATACGAAGAAAAACTATGGCCGTCATGCGGAGTTTATTCCCAATGGGGCAAATATTTCCGAAAAGGCGATAGCGACAACACTTGGTGAATTTGGACTTCGTGAGGGTCGCTATGTGCTTTCGGTTGGGCGGCTCGTCGGACACAAAGGCGTGCACTATCTCATAAAGGCGTTTCTTGAGCTTGAGGATACGAACAAATTGCCGAATAATACGAAGCTTGTCATCGTCGGTTCGCATGCGAATACGAAGGACTACGAATCCTATCTCCATCTCATGGCGAAAGGACGAGAGAATGTTATCTTTCTCGGTGAACGCTTCGGACGAGAGCTCGAGGAATTGTTCTCGCATGCAGGACTCTTTGTGCAGCCGTCGGAATCCGAAGGCATGCCGATTGTTCTCCTCGAATCGATGGCACATGCCTTGCCGACACTGGCAAGTGATATCCGTGTGCATTGCGAAGTGCTCTCGGGTGTCGGGCTACTTTTTCAGAACAAGAACGTAGCAGACCTCCGTGACAAGATGGCCTTCCTCCTGAATGCGCCGGAAGAGGGGAGTCGACTTGGGGTTGCGGCGCAGAATCGTATTCGAAATGAATATTCTTGGGATGCTATTGCTGAGCGAACGTTATCTGTGTATGAGTCAATCCTGCCGCAGACGAAGAAGCTCAAGCGATTAAATTTCCGGAAGCGACTTCATGCTCAGCATATCCGTTCAATCGGAACCGAATTATGATGAAATTCCTCGCCAATTTTTTTCAGGCATTCCCGCGGTATTTCTTTTTGCTCTTCGTGGTGTTTTTCGCAGTGGGATTTTTCGTTTTCTATGAATCATTCCGCATGTATCGTGCGGAATCGGAATTAATCGTGATTTCTCATGGACCTACGGTCTCTGCCGATGAGGTTGCTGTGACACTCTCGCACATTCCTTCGACGCTCTCTTTCTATGATCGACTCCGAGAGGATCACAGCAATGTGAGTGATCCGTGGACAGGAGACTCTCCTGCTGATCGGAAGCTCGCGTGGAATCGTGTCATTGATGCGGCGTCAGTTTCTGGGAGCAGCGTGATTCATCTGTCGGTTGTCGGCAGTGATCCATCACAGGCGAGTGCGTTGCTGAGCGCTTCTATCGAGACGCTCTATGGTTTCTCGGGGCGGTTGTATAATCGGAATACAGAGGCAGAGATGCGGCTTCTCGAAGACGTTATCGTTCGTTCGGTGGTGACAAATGCCTGGGCACTTTTCTTGCTTAGCGCTGTATGTTCGGCGCTTGCAGCGCTTCTCATTTCGTTGCTCTTGCAGAATTCGGAGAACTTTTTGAAACGAGCAACGCTTCCCGATATTTCTCTCTTTCGCGCAAAGTATCTTCCTGCACATTTGGGAGGGCAAGGGAAAGAGGGGATTCGTCCGGTAGGATCATTTCCGGATATTACGCAAGAAGAGAGTCATTTGCCATCTGAAGTGTCCATAATTTCAGGCGAATCGGCATCTTCGACACTCTCGGCACCTCCAACTGAAGAAATATCTCCATCGCCTCATGTGAATGATATTGATGAGTTAGCATTATCGGTTGCAGAGCCTATAGAAAACAATGTAGACAAAGAATCTTCACCAAGTAGAGCCTCTTCAGAGTCTGTTTCAGGAGAAGAGAAAAGAGAAAGCTATGAGTCGAGAATGAGTGATGAACCGGAAGATATATGGGAGAAACCTCGTTTTGCTCCCGTAGGGAGAATGAGAATCGGCATGAAGCAGACAGGAGAGGGAGGTTTTTCTCAGAAGAATGCTTCCGAAGTTGCCCCTGCTGATGTTCGAAATGACACGGTGTCTGAAAAAATGCCGGAGAAGATTTCTGCAGAAGAGAAAAGGCAGGAAACAGTATCGGAGCAAGTCAGAACAACCTCTCATCGAAATGAAACGAGAGCGGGTGTTCCGGGGAATCTCACGACGGTTTCGGCACAGGATTTTACCTGGGATAAGTTTCTCTTTCAGGATGAGGAGAATAGTTCGAAAAAAGAGGAGAAGAAAGAAAGAGTGGATGAAGGAGAGTCAGAATCGAAGACAGAAGTTGTTTCAGCTTTGGAAAGCGCAGTGAAACACGAGCCGACGCCCGAAGAACTCAAGGCGCGACTCAATCAACTCTTACGAGGCGAGCTCTAAGAATCTGTTTATAATCGTCATATGAAACGCTACTCGTGGAAATTTTGGATACTGTTTTGGTCAATATCACTCCTCTTATTGTCGAGTTGGTTTTGTTTTCTCGAAATTCGAAACGGTCACTGGAAACTTTTTGATGTACCGACGCGCATATTGCCCGTTTCAACAGAAACACGTAAGGATATGCGCGCGCTTTTGTCGATTGCCGACTTCG